>JAJFJC010000467.1 GCA_021774385.1 Alphaproteobacteria bacterium | reverse complement strand
CAACGCAACCCTACGATTAACCGGATCGGTCGCCCTGAATAGCGAAGAGCTAGATAGCGCCGCGATCGGCGGCAAGACTGCGGGACTAACATCGTTGATCTTGGTGACCATCCTCTTGATGGTTGGGCTTCGGTCTTTTTCACTCATTTTACCGGCGATAATCTCCTTGCTGATCGGACTGGTGTGGACGGCCGCCTTTGCGACAATCGCCGTCGGTCACTTGAATTTGATATCGGTGGCGTTTGCCGTTCTGTTTGTGGGCCTCGGCATCGATTTTAGCATTCATTTCTGCCTTCGCTATCGCGAAGCGCTCGATAATATTGCGAGTCCTGGCGACGCGCTTGAATTGACCGCATCCCACGTCGGCGGATCCCTGGCAACAAGCGCTCTATGCGCCGCGCTTGGCTTCCTCGCCTTCCTGCCAACGGATTACCGAGGGCTTGCCGAGCTTGGCCTTATTTCAGCAGGTGGCATGCTGATCGCGTTCTTTATAAATATGACTTTGTTACCGGCGCTTTTGGCTATCTTTCCCGCACCCCGAAAAATACGCTCGTCGGGCCGGACGATTGCTCTATCGCGCCAAACCTGTAAATGGATCCTCCTCGGCGCGATCACGACGGGCATCGCAGGGGCCGCGACGGCATTGCAAGTCGAATTCGATTTTAATCCGATGAATCTCAAGGACCAAACAAGCGAATCCGTTCGTACGTTTCGTGACCTCGCCCGCGACGGTCGCAACGGTGTTTACGCCATCGATCTGTTGACGCCAAATCGCGAGGAAGCAACAAACGAGGTGATGCGATTACGCAGCCTACCCTTGGTCGGCGACACCCTTACGGTTGACAGCTTCATTCCCCGGAACCAGCCGGAGAAACTCGCAATATTGGAAGACATTGGATATTTTCTTCTACCCGCGCTTGACCCGTCACTAAACCAAAATCAAACCCAGACTCCAGCACAAAGACTAACAATCTCCACGTTCCGAGACCGCCTTCGAGCCTACGCAATGTCGAACCGTCAATCGGCACTCGCCTTACCAGCGAAACAGGCGGCCGAGGCGCTTACGAAACTGTTGACGGTGTCAGATGGCACTGACCCCGCGCCGGAGCTGGAGCAGCGCTTGACAGCGCACTTGCCTAAAATGCTGCGCGACCTAGACAACGCACTTAGCGCCGACCGGGTGACATTCAAAGACTTGCCCATCGATATTCGAAACAACTGGATTTCCGAAGATGGCCGCTTTCGCATTCAACTACGGGCCGCGACGCCCATCGAAAGCAATGCCGACCTGCGACAGTTCGCATCGGCAGTGTTAGCCGCGGCTCCAACGGCCGTCGGGACACCAGTAACCATCACCGAAGCCGGCGATGCCGTGGTCAAGGCATTCAGCCAAGCGACATTGTTTGCATTCATTTTCGTATTCGTCGTTTTGCTTGTCGTCTTGCGGCGTGTTTCTGACATCCTAATGGTGTTGTCCCCGCTCATTCTGGCAGCGATATTGACCGGGGCGACATCCGTACTCTTAGGCCTTCCCTTAAATTTCGCCAATGTGATCGTGCTACCGCTTTTATTTGGCTTGGGCGTGGCGAGTGGAATTCATCTGGTTTCCCGCGCGCGCCACACCGAACAAGCCGAGCGGTTAATGCAGACCAGCACGCCGCGCGCCGTCCTATTCAGCGCACTAACCACCATCGCATCGTTCGGCAGCCTGGCCTTATCCGGTCACCAAGGTATGACCAGCATGGGCCAACTGCTTACGATTGCCATCGCCTATACGCTTTTTTGTACATTGATTGTCCTACCGGCTCTCATGCAATGGGTCGAGGAACGGGCAGCACGGTGATCCCTAAATATCATGCGGATGTGTGTAGACGTCGTGGTGACTGTTACGTATTAATTTCGCCGCGTGCTTAACGTATTTCCCTATATCCTCTCCAGCGATGAGAAATTGATATCCCATGTCCGGTTCCCTCCAGAATAAAGCTCTTTTCACTTCCCGTTTTGTAGGGTTTTTACGATGAAGGGAATCATGCTAGCCGCCGGCTTCGGCGAACGCTTGCAATTGCAAGCCGACGCGCCGCCTAAGATTCTCCTGCAATTCGGGGGAAAATCATTGCTGCAACGGCACGCCGAGATTTTAAAATATCTCGGTTTCGACGAACTTGTTCTTGGCGTCGGGAACAAAGCCGACGAAATACGTCGTGAAATAGTCGATCTTGATATCGGTGATTTCGTTCGAACCGTGGATTGCCCCGAATATTCGAAGGGCGCGCCCTATACCTTATGGGGCCTGCGGGCGGAGTTTGATGGACCCGCCGTATTCATGGATGGCGACGTTCTTTACGATCACAGGCTGATGGCGAAATTGTGTGACAGCGAGCATGAAACTTGTTTCGCCATGGATCGCAATATCCGACCGAGCGACGATCCGGTCAAAATTTGTTTCCGAAATGGTGAGATTGTCGATTTTCACAAAGTGCCTAGTGCCCCACACGATGAATTCGGCGAATGGATCGGTTTTTTGCGCCTCTCCGCGGCGATGGCGGCCCGGGTCGAAGGCGCGTTGCGGCCTTATATCGAAGAGGGCCGCACCGATTTCATTTACGAACAAGCGTTCGGGGATTTGCTCCGTGCTTCTCCGCCCGGCTCGTTTGGCATCGCCGATGTAACGGGACTGCCATGGACGGAAATCGATTTTCCATACGATTTGGAATATGCGCGAACGGAGATATTTCCACGCCTGGAGCCGTTGCCGGCATGATGCGGTAGATGAAAATTACACCACCCTGGGATCAGCGCCTCGCTCGTCCTTGCGCACGTTTTTTATCCCATACGTTGGTCACACCCAATCAAGTGACCACTCTAAGCTTGGTTTTCGGCGTCTCTGGGGCCATTTTTTTGGCATGGGGGGGAACCGCCGCTTATTGGGGGGCATTTCTTTATATGCTGGCGCAGTTTGTCGACCATATGGACGGCGAACTTGCCCGAATGAATAACCAGACCAGTAAATTCGGCCATTATTACGACCATGTCGCCGGCGGCATATTCGAGTTCGGTTTGTTTTGCGGTATCGGTATCGGGCTCGGCTTGAATGTCCTAAATGGATGGGCGATGACGTTGGGCTTTACGACCGCGATTTCAGTCGGCATTACCGTTGCGATACGCTTGGAGATTTCGAGACGATTTGGCAATGACGCAATAGATCAACCGAACTGGTTCGGTTTCGAAATTGAGGACATTATGTATCTCGTTGGACCAATAGCGTGGCTCGACGGTCTCGCGACATTCCTTCTTCTGGCTAGCATTGGACTGCCTATCTTCATGTTGATTACCGTTTGGGATTTCTATGTCCGCTGCCGCTTGGACCGGCGGCAACGGGAAAATAGGGCGTGACAGTACTGGTTACCGGTGCAACGGGATTTGTCGGATCGGCCGTTGTCCGAAGCTTATTAGACCGCGGCGAAGCGGTTCGCGTTCTGGTCCGGCCACAGAGCGACCGGTCCAATATAAACGCGTTACCGGTAGAAATCGTCGTTGGCGATTTGCGTGAACAATACACTCTTTCCGCCGCGGTAGACAGTTGCCAAACGCTATACCATATCGCCGCCGACTACCGGCTTTGGACACCAAACCCTTCCGACCTTTACGAATCTAATGTCACGGGGACAGAGAATTTGGTTCGTGCCGCAATGTCCGCCGGCGTGAAACGCGTCGTCTATACAAGCAGCGTCGCCGTCTTGGGCCAAGCGGCGAATAGCGGCCCCGCGAACGAGGAAACCCCGGTGACCCTTGGCGACATGATCGGGCATTACAAACGGTCTAAGTTTCTTGCCGAGGAGGCTGTACGTCATCTTATTTCGGAGGAATCCGCGCCGGTCATAATCGTCAACCCATCGACGCCAATCGGCCCGCGGGACATTAAACCAACGCCGACAGGGCGCATGATCGTGGAAGCGGCAGCGGGTCGGATGCCCGCCTATGTCGATACAGGCCTCAACCTCGTCCATGTAGAAGATGTGGCCAAAGGCCATCTTCTCGCGCACGACCACGGTAAAATCGGCGAACGGTACGTGCTTGGCGGCGAGGACATGACATTGGCTGAAATCCTCACGGCGATTGCCGCGATTGCCGGACGAAAACCGCCGAAAGTTCGCTTGCCGCATAATTTGATAATGCCCATCGCTTACCTGGCGGAAGCATGGGCTCGGGCGCTAAAAACCGGAGAACCGTTTGTCACTATCGATGGCATCCGAATGGCGAAAAAACGAATGTTCTTCAGCTCGACGAAGGCAAAGACGGAACTCGGATATGTGGCGCGCCCCGCGCAAAATGCATTGGAAGACGCGATTGCTTGGTTTAAAGCAAACGGGTATCTCAACTGAATTTAAAGTTGCACGATATCTTCTAGTGACAATTAAAAGTGATTTGTTCCATGAATCGTTCCGTCTTTATTGGCACGCTTGCCGGTCTTGGACTGTTTACGGCTTTGATCATTTGGTATGGGGCGACGGAAATCGTCAGTGGCATGTTCGCCATGGGTTGGGGTTTAATACTCGTGAGCGTATTTCGCTTCGGGCTAATTATTTTTGACATGTTTTCCTGGCGCGCTCTATTGAGCAAACGCGATCGACAGTCCCTATCCCGATTGTTTTGGATTCGCTGGGTCGCTGATTCCGTGAACACGTTATTGCCTGTCGCCCGAATTGGCGGTGAGTTCGTCAGAGCTCATATGCTGCATAAACGCGGCGTCGACGGTGTTATTTCGGGTGCGAGCGTGCTGGTCGACCTAACGGCTGGAATCTTTACACAGCTTATTTTTTCGATCGTCGGTATCGTAGCGTTATTTTCCATCGTCGGCGTCGGTACAAGCACAACGTTAAGCCTAGTTATCGGCCTCTCAATGTTCTCCGCCGGGTTCATTGGCCTTTATTTCATTCAACGATATGGATTACTCGCCGGCCTGGCCCGCTTTGCCGAACATCGAATCATTGGTGACGGCTGGCGGAAACTAACCGGTGCAACGGTCGCACTCGATGCCGCGATAGCGACGCTTTATGACGAAAAACGGGCAATTACCGTATGCTGTGTTTGGCGCGTTTTAGGGTGGGTTTTGGGCGCGGGCGAAGTTTGGCTGATTTTGTATTTCCTCGGGCATCCAATTTCGCTGGCGGAGGCGTTTGTGTTGGAAAGCCTGGGGCAGGCAGCTCGTAGCGCCGGCT
>JAJFJC010000466.1 GCA_021774385.1 Alphaproteobacteria bacterium | reverse complement strand
ATCGAAAGAGTCCGCTATGGGATTCCCGATTGTTCAGTACTAAGCGATTCTATCGCATGCGCAAAGGTGGAGTTCCCCCGGTTTCGTGGACAGTTATTGAGTAAGCGTTTGGCGTGACCGCTCTGCCACAGATCGTTAGTGAGGACTAGTGTCCGCTTGTTCATGTGGACATTACCGGGGATCAGGGTGTGGTGAAGCGGGACAAGCGTTGGCGCTGGAGTGTCGACGAGAAGCGTATGATTTGCGCACAAACACAGGTTCCGGGTGTTTCGGTTTCGCAGATTGCGCGGCGCTACGATGTGAACGCCAATCAGATATTCAACTGTCTGAAGGACCCTCGCTTTGCGGTAAGTAGTGAAGTGTTCCCCAAATTTCAGCCAATCATAAGGAGAGCCCTTGGTTCATTTGTTGCCCGTTTTGGGCGGGTGATGCAATCAGATAAGGGGTTAACCCTTTATCCGGCACCGCATTGGGCACACCGTCGTACCCAATTGCGCGATACCCCGCTCGAGGCGGGCGCATGCGCTTAGTGCCGTTTCTACAAGTCGCCGTCGTTGACTCTCGCCAAGGTCGATACCGACTCTTGCCGATCGTCCATCATTGGATTTTTCCGCAGAATGCGCCTCGGTCAGATCGCCAAATATTGTTGACGCAGCTCAGCGTTGTCGAGCACCTCTTGTGAGGTGCCGTCGAATACGACCTGACCCATTTCCAAGATGATAGCCCGGTCGGCCAAATGTAGGGCGGCGATTGCGTTCTGCTCGACGATAATGGTTGTTATGCCAAGCGATTTGATCTGTTCGAGGGTCTTTTCTATTTCTTGGACAATGACGGGCGCGAGGCCTTCATAGGGTTCGTCCAATAGCAAAAGTTTGATATCGCGGGCTAAAGTTCGGCCGATCGCGAGCATTTGCTGTTCGCCGCCCGAGAGCGTCGTACCTTCTTGACTATGCCGTTCTCCGAGACGGGGGAAAAGGTCGTATATACGTTCGATCGACCAGCCAATCGGCGGCTCGATTTGGGCGAGCTTCAAATTTTCCTCAACGGTGAGACCTTGGATAATTCGGCGATCTTCGGGCACCAGTCCGACACCGATCTGCGCTGCCTGATGCGCCTTCATGTCATGAAGCGGCTTGTGATCGAGCCAGATTTCACCGTGCTTCAACGCAGGATCATCGACGCGGGCAATTGCCCGCAAAGTCGAAGTTTTACCCGCGCCATTACGGCCCAGCAGAGCAATGATTTCGCCCTCACGGACGTCAAAACTTACCCCCTGAACAATGTAGCTTTCACCGTAATAGGCATGGATGTCCCAGCAGGAAAAATAGGCTGGCTGGCCTCCGGTCGAGATCGTTGGCGGTTGACCGGGCACCGCCTCGCTGATGGGCGCATCTCCAGTTTGGTCTTCTTGTTGATCGATGCGATCCATGCGGTCCTCTACCAATCTTAATACGCTCATAAGTGCGCGCCCCCCAGATACGCCTCCTGAACCCTCGGGTCACCCTTAATGTCTTGCGGCAACCCCTCTGCGATCACAGTGCCTTGCGCCAGAACGGAAATCTTTTCGGCCAAGGAAAACACGACATGCATATCATGTTCGATCACAACCATCGTAACGCCGCGCGCCGCAATCCGTTTCATCAGGTCGATCGTGTTATTGGTGTCCGCACGGGCCATGCCCGCGGTTGGTTCGTCCAATAGAAGGAGTTTGGGTTCTTGAACCAGACACATGGCGAGTTCGAGGCGCCGCTTGTCGCCGCGCGAAAGTTGTCCGGCGATATCTTGCGCTTTGGTGGATAGCCCCACATCCGCGAGCATATCCATTGCTTTGGCGCGCACATCACTTTCCAAGGCAACGCCACGCCATACATTCATGGTGAAGGCACCGTCACGTTTTGCGAATGCCGGTATCATCACGTTTTCCAACAAGGTGAGATCGCCGAATATTTCCGGTGTTTGGAAGACGCGGCTCACACCGGCTTGATTAATCTCGTGCGGATCAATTCTCAATAACGATTGGCCATCGAACATTACCGATCCCGTATCGGGTTCAAGGCGCCCGACAAAGCAGTTCAATAAGGTGGATTTACCCGCCCCATTGGGACCAATAATCGCGTGAACTGTTCCTGCTGCGATTTCCAGGTTCACATTGTCCAGCGCCTTAAGACCACCAAAGCTCTTGTTGACGTTTTCGACCGACAGCAGGCTCATCCTAGTCTCCTCCCACCGATGGCGCCGGCGCGGTGTCAGGTACCGCACCACCATCGCCACCGCCGGTTCGATTGCCCAACCAGGTACGCAGCCGATTGAAGCCTTCCATGAGACCACCCGGCAGGAAGATAACAATCAACATGAACAGTGCCCCCAAGGTAAGGTGCCAGCCTTCTCCGACAAAGAGCGATGAAATCGATACCATGATGTGCTGTAGACTTTCCGGCAGAAAGTCGAAGGCCTTCATAAGAATACCTTCATTGAAAGATGAAAAAATGTTTTCAAAATACTTGATTGCACCAGCGCCAATGACTGGGCCAAGCAAGGTTCCCGATCCGCCAAGGATGGTCATCAAAACGACTTCACCAGAGGCTGTCCACTGCATGCGCTCGGCGCCAGCGAGCGGGTCGGTTACCGCCAAGAGGCCACCCGCGAGGCCAGCATACATTCCCGAGATGATAAAGGCCGCCAGAGCATAGGGCCGCGTGTTCAGGCCGGTGTAATTCATGCGGTTCTGATTGGATTTCACCGCGCGCAGCATCATCCCGAAGGGCGAGCGAAAAATACGCATCGAGAAAAAGAAACAGGCGATTAGAATAACAGCGCAGAAATAGAAGCCGGGATAGCCGGTCATGTCGATGCCGAAGAAATCGGAAGAAGGCAGCACCGCACCATAATCACGCCCCAGCGCAGCGTCCAAGATACGAGGGTCGGCTTGCCGCAATTGAAGACCGGTTTCTCCATTCGTAATTGGGGTCAACACAGAGTAGGCAAGGTTGTAGCTCATCTGTGCGAAAGCGAGTGTGAGGATAGAGAAATAAATTCCCGATCGTCGTAAACAGATAAAACCGATCAAAGCCGCGAAAAGCCCCCCCATCAATGTCGCCAGAAGTATTGCCGGAAGCGGGTTCATGCTAAGGAGTTTGAAGGTCCAAACCGCGGTATAGGAGCCTGCGCCCAAAAATGCCGCATGCCCGAAGGACAAGTAACCTGTAAGGCCGAAGAGGATATTGAAGCCCAGCGCAAATATCCCGAAGATCGCGAATTTCTGTAACAGGTCAGGATAGCCGGCGCCGATGGGCGCTAAGATAATCGGACCGGCGAGGATCGCCGCCGAAAAGCAGAACAGCAGTATGAGGTCGTTTTTGCTCATGGAACTGTTACGCATCGCTCAATGCTCCATTACGCCTTTGCGGCCCATAAGGCCACGGGGACGCACCAGCAGAATTATTACGGCGATCAAATAAATGATGATCTGATCGATGCCGGGAATGATCGTCTTCACTTCATTCATGGAAGCAAAACTCTGCAGAATACCCAACATGAATCCGGCAGCAACCGCCCCCCCTAGCGAGCCCATGCCACCGACGACGACGACCACGAAACTCAGAACGAGGAAGTCCATTCCCATATGGTAATCGGGACTGAGGATCGGTGTGTACATGACACCCGCCAGCCCGGCGACGACGGCCGCCATTCCAAAAACAATCGTAAACCGTTTGTCGATGTCAATTCCAAGCAACCCAACGGTTTCGCGATCCGCCATGCCCGCGCGTACAACCATCCCAAAAGTCGTGAACTGCAGGAAAGCGAAGACCGCGGTTATGATGACGATTGAAAAAAGAAAATAAATGAGACGCCACGCCGGGTAGACGATATTACCGGCATCGAAACCGACCATTATTCCAAAATCGATCATGCCTTTGGCAAGGTCCGGCGCGGGCTGTGGGATTGGGTTGGCGCCGAACTGACTTTTGACGATCTCCTGCAGTACGATGGCGAGACCGAACGTTACCAAAATCTGTTCCGCGTGCGGACGTTTGTAGAAAAATCGAATGAGTCCGCGTTCCATCGCAACGCCAATCAAAAGCATGACCGGGATCGCGATGATGATCGATATGGGCACCGAGAAATCGAGCACGGTTGCGCCGAAATCGCCAAACCAGGCCTCGATATAGGGCACACGAATTTCCATCGGTGTTCCCCAGGCCGTTGTCTTCGTTGGATCTAGCGTTACTTTTTCCAAGCTCAAAACGGACTTGACGGCGACCGCACAAAACGCACCGAGCATGAACAAAGCGCCGTGCGCGAAATTCACGACCCCCAATGTGCCAAAAATTATCGTCAACCCGAGCGCGATTAAAGCGTATGCGCCGCCCTTATCGAGCCCATTGAGCACTTGCAGCAGAATGGCGTCCATCGGCTTTACTCATTCAGAAGCGGATGGCCGCCCCCAAGTTAAACTTGAAGGCGGCCGGTCGATTGCAACGGAACGGAAGAAATCAAGCGCCGTCGTTGTACGGCCCCAAATTCCCTCCCAACATCGTGGCAGGATACTCGACTTGCGCACGCGGTGTAACCTCGACCACTTCGAGAACGTCGAACTTCGAAGAGGGATTTTCTTTCCCTTTCACCACGAGAACGTCCTTGAAGCACTGGTGGTCCGATGCACGGTATTCCGTCGGACCATTTCCAAGGCCATCAAACTTGAAGCCTTCCAAGGCTGCACCAACGCCAGAGGGGCGGAACGTGCCGGCCCGTTGACAGGCGTCGGCGTAGAGCAGTGCCTGACAATAAGTCGTGTGCGCCGCCTGGCTCGGCGGGAAACCGTATTTTTTACCAAAGGATTTTACGAATGCCTTCGAGCCCGCATCCTGCAGGGACCAATGCCAGTTGGTCGAACCGAAAATGCCTTTAACGTTCTCACCCGCACCTTGGGCCATCAAACGACTATACAGCGGAACAACAATGGCGAAATCCTTGCCGTTGACCTGCTTGTCGCGCAAACCAAACTGCACTGCTTGCGTCAAGGAATTGACCATATCCCGGCCGTAATGGTTCAGCACAAGCACGTCCGCGCCGGAATTCAAGACCGGTGTGATGTACTGGGAGAAATCTCCGGCGCCGAGCGGCGTGCGTACTGCCGCGGCGGTTTTCCAACCAATTTTTTCGGAATATTTTTTGATCGACCCTTCTTGGCTCCAGCCCCAGGTGTAGTCGGCGGTCAAATGATACGCCGTGCGCTGTGATCCGAAGGCATTCTTCAGCACGGGGCCAAGCGCGGCGCCTGACATTTCAGTGTTGAAGAAATGACGGAAGCCGTTGGCTCGTTTGTCTTTACCTGTTGTGTCGTTTGAATGCGTGAGGCCAGCCATGAAAATAACACCGGCATCCTGGCAGAGACCTTGGGTCGCAATCGCGACACCGGAGGATGATCCGCCGGTAATCATGATGGCGCCGTCTTTTTCGATCATCCGCTTGGCACTCGCACGAGCCGCATCGGATTTTGTTTGCGTGTCACCGGTAACAAAAACGGCCTTCTTGCCATTGATGCCATTTCCCTTCAGCGCCTTGGATGTGAAGGTGCTCAGCATGCCGCCATCGCCTTCGCCGTTAATATGGTCGACAGCGAGCTTGTAGGCGCGGAGTTCGTCTGCGCCTTCATCGGCATAGGCGCCGGTTTGCGGGACGTTGAAGCCTAGCGTAACGGTTTTGCCTTTCGGCTCATTCGTGTATCCCGCTGCCCAGGCGCTGCTCGTAAAAATTGTCGGTGTGGCGAGGGTGACACCAACGGCGGCCGAACTTTTGAGAAGGCCTCGGCGGCTCATCTGTTTCTTGCTCATTAGAATCCTCCCTTTGAGCATTTCATGATTTGAACCGAAAACAGATGCTCCATGCTGCGGCGCTGTTTCGGCCGAAGAGTGACTGATTCACTCTGCGGGTTAGGCTGCCAGACTGTGTAAATATTTCAATAAAATATTGAAATAAATTGATTATTTTGTAAAATATTGATCTGATTATTTTGTTATTTTGTCAATATTTTACAATCCACGCAGCCAACCACGTGGATTTAAAGGAAAAAGATCAATGCAGCGGTCGATACTTGGGACGCGCATTCGACAACAACGCCGCGAACTGGGTATGACCCAAGTTGCATTGGCGAAACAAGTTGGCATTTCGGCGTCGTATCTGAACTTGATTGAATGGAATAAGCGGCCGATTGCGGGAACTCTGCTGCGTAATATTGCCGAGTCCTTGTCCCTCTCTTCCGACGATCTCGATGGTTCCGCCGAAGGCCGTTTGTTCGAATCTCTAGCCGAGATCGCACATCTGCCATCGCTTCAAGCCCTGGGGATTGAAGATGAACGAACCGATGAATTGATCGGACGTTTTCCTGGATGGGCGAGAGGCTTGGCGGCGCTCACCCGTTCCGAGCGAGAGGCGACAACCAAGGCACAAATTCTTTCCGACCGATTGTCGAATGACCCGTTTCTTGGCGAAACGGTTCATCGCATGTTGACGCGCATCGCCGCCATACGATCGGCAGCTGAAATTTTGTCGGATTATCCCGACATATCACCTAATCGGCGCGACCGCTTTAATCGCATTATTTTTGAAGAGTGCCGTACGTTGTCCGATGTTGGCGAAGCGCTTGCTGCCTATCTCGATAAATCTGAAGTATCCGAGGGGGTTCTAACGCCACTCGACGAAGTCGAAACTTTGTTTGACGCTCGCGAAAACCATTTTGAAGAAATCGAAGCGGCAACCAGTGATCTCGCGCATTTATTGACGGGACCTCAACCCATTTCTCGCCGTACAAAAGCCTATGCGCTCGTTGAAGGAAAACTGGCCGGTTTCATAAGAGAACTTGTTCAACGTCAGCCCCATATTGAGACTGCGGCCGCGCGGGCGCGAGCGACGCGAGCACTGACCGGTTATGCGATCGGTGCGCTTCTCATGCCGATGGCTACCTTTGCTGCGCGGTCGAAAGATTTTGCGTACGACATTGAAGGACTTGCGAGCGCGTTTTCGACGGAGATTGAGGCTGTCTGCCACCGATTGACCGCACTACCCCGAACAAACGGCACACCCCGGTTCGGGTATTTGCGTGCAAACGCCGCCGGCAC
>JAJFJC010000465.1 GCA_021774385.1 Alphaproteobacteria bacterium | reverse complement strand
AAGCTAGTCCGGCCAGACCGGATCGTGGGTGCCCAACGGCACCACGGACCGCGCCCAGTGGGGCGCTGTCTCCGAGAGCTGTACCATCGGTGCCAGATGAACAAGCCGTCCAAATGGTGTATCGCTTTCCATAAGAAGGTCGCTCACATCCTCGGCGCTAGGGTCGGGGAGGCCGCGGGCGTTTTCGCTGGCCGCGACTCTTCCCAGACCTTTCAGCCAATGCGCGGTCTGGCATAGCGATAACTGGACGTGATAGCTGCCGCCTTCGCGCGCGCGGCGGCCGAGCGCCGTCATCGCACCGAAGGCCATCAGGTACCCGCTGGCATAGTCGAGCAAGGAGACGGGCATATGCCGCGGAGGGCCGCCGCCGCCCTCTTCGTCGCAGATACCGGTCGCGTTCTGCACCAGCGTGTCGTAGCCGCGCCGGTCGCGCCACGGACCTTCCCGGCCGTAGGCACAGAGCGAGACATAGACGATGCCCGGCCGCAGCGCCGCCAAATCGTCGGGCGAGAAGCCGCGCTTCGCCAGCGTTCCCGGACGGTAGCCTTGCGTGAATATGTCCGCACCACGGATGAGGTTGCATAAACTCTCGATACCGGCCTCGTCTCGTAAATCGACATGGGCGGCCAGTTTGCCATGTCCGGTATCCATCACCAGCGCCTTGTGGAACGGCAAATGCGGGCCGCTGATCCGCATCACATCCGCGCCGTGTTCCGCCAGGGTCCGCCCACAGGTTGGCCCGGCCAGGACCCGCGTCAGGTCGAGTGCGCGAATGCCCGACAAGGGACGGTCGCCATCCGGCAAGGGTTGTGGGTCACTGTCGGCGATCTTGGTGATTTCAAGTAGCGGTAGCGCATCGACCGCCGTGGCGTGGGCCGACGACTCCCATTCCGCATTGCCGCGCGTCATCGTGCAGCACAGATCGGCGGCGACCAGGGTATTTTCTAAATTCGCGGCATCCCATTTGCGTAGCGCCGCTGCAATAGCCTCTTTGGTGCCTTCGCATTCGAGAATCTTCAGCGTGCCGTCGCGATGATGGGGAAAATTGCAATGCAGTTGTACCCAGCGTCCGTCACGGCATTCGTAGAAGCCGGAGATATCGGCCATGCCGCCTGAGGCCTTGCCGCCCACTTCGCGCGTATAGCGGCTGCTGCGCATGGCGATTGCTGCGGCGCGGACATCGATCCCGACCTGTTGTCGCCGTCCGGTGCGTAATTCCCATAGGTCGGCGGCGGCGAGCCCACAAGCGCCGATTGTTGCGGCGCCAGCGGTGCCGATCAGTAAATTAGATGGCAGCACCGGATCCGCGCCGGAGAACGCGACGTGGCTAGCTGGGATTGAATCGAACCCGACCGTATTGAGAATGCCGGCCAGGGCGGCTAGTGGGCTCGTTGCATTGTCCGCCATTGTAAAACCATCCGTTTATGAAGTAACTTTACGCTTGAACGAGGCCCAACGCCCCTTCCATTCGCTTGCGGTGAAATTTCGGCGCACCGAGACAATGGTAGAGCGAACGTGACATCTTGGTATGCAGGGTCAGGCCGTATTCCCGCATCACGCCGATCCCCGCATGAACTTCATGGGCGAAATCGCAGGACCTCAGATAACCATCTGACGATAATGCCTTTGCCATATGCACACTGCTCGCGGCGTCCTGCCCGGTGTCGAGTTTCCAGAGCGCCTCGTTTGTCGTCCAGCGCGCGGCATCGAGATAGTTGACGATATGGATGATATGGTCCTGCACGCGCTGGAATTTGCCAATTGGTTGGCCGAATTGGGTCCGCTCCTTGGAATAGTCGACGCAAAGTTCGAACAGTGCCTGGCAAGCGCCAACCTTATAGGCGCACAATACGGGAATTGCCGATTGTAAGGCGGCGTCATAACCAGCCCAGGCGGCGCCTTCGATGCCGACGAGGTCGCTCGACGGCACGCGGACGTTCTCGAACGTCACTTCGGTGACGCCACTGAGGAACCCGGGCAACACGCGGATCGCGATACCATCCGCGTTAGCGTCGACCCGCAACAGGGAAATGCCCGATTCGGATTTTGCCAATACAAGCAGGTCCGTGGCGCTGGCGGCGTCATGAACGAATAGTTTGGTTCCGTCCAGGACGTAGTCTTCGCCATTGCGCCGTGCCGTCATGGCGATATGAGCGGGCGACCAGCCATAATGTTTTTCCGTTGCGGCAACGGCAAGGATACGCGAGCCGTCCGCGATCCCCGGCAACCAGGCTTCCTTTTGAGAAGAATTCGCTGTTTTCAGCAGGATCAGAGCGCCGAGAACGCCGGAGGAGAACAATGGTCCCGGGACCGGTCCACGGCCGAGCTCTTCATACAAGACGGCCACGTCGGTCAGGGTGTTGCCGGTTCCGCCATATTCCTCGGGGATCGCCATGCCCATCCAGCCCAATTGCGACACCTTGGTCCATAACTCGCTGGTCATGAGGGCAGGCATTTCGTCGAGATCGAGCAAGATTTCCTTGGCGAAATCGTTGCGGACAAAGTCGCGCGTCGAATCCTGGATAAGCTGCTGCGTTTCGGTGAGGGATAAATCCATGTTTGTTCTCCTATCGCAACGCGCCGACTTTTTCGCGGTCCTGCCGGCCGATACCGATACGGCGCGACATGATGACCCGCTGAATGTCCGTCGTTGCGCCTGGATGCAGAGCCGTGATCGCTTCGCGACCGTACAGTTCCAGCGCGCCCTTCAGAGGGCCGTATTGCTCGTCGTTGGTGAGGGCATAAGGCCCCGCGATTTCGAGTATCTTTTCGGCGATGTCGAGGCCGGAAAGCTTGCGCCGCAAGCTGTATTGCGAACCCTCATAGGACCGTGGATGATTGTTGTGTGCCATCCAGTAATTGCGGATCGCGAACAGGCGGGTAACTTCCGATTCAATATAGAGGTCGACCAGCGTTTCGCGGGCTTCCGCGCTTTCGAGCAGGTTGTGGCCGTGATGCTCGTCCTGGCAGTAATCGATGAACTCCTTGATAACGCCGCGCTCACCGAGCCGGCCGGCACCGCCATGTTCCATTTCGAGATGGGTTGTGGCGACTTTCCAGCCGTTATTTTCGCCACCGACAAGATTTTCCGCAGGCACTCGTACATCATCGAAGAAGATCGTGTTCTTAACACCGCAGCCACTGCCGCCTTCGCCGCCGGCTGTCAGTAGGTTCATCGGTACAACCGTAATGCCTGGCAAATCCATGGGGATCATGAACCAGGAAAGATTGTGATGTCGTTTGCCTTCTGGGTCGGTGACCACGACGGTCCAGGACTGCTCGGCGCCATGGCTGCTGCCGACGAATATTTTCTGACCGTTCAGGACATAATCTTTGCCGTCGCGGATCGCGGTCATCTTGATCCCGGCGAGGTCGGAACCGGCGCCTGGTTCGGTCAAAAGTTGCCAGCTTCGAACGCGTCCTTTGCAGATTTCCGGCAGAAAGCGGTCCTTATGCTCCTCGCTGCCCCAGACCAGGATCGTGGGCGCGGCCATCCGCCCGCCGGCATCGTAGTAGGGGGGAAGCGACAAGCCAGCGCGGCCCATCTCTTCGTGCAGGATAACCACTTTCTCGACGGGAAGGTCGCCGCCGCCATATTTCGTCGGCATATTCGGATAGAGCCAACTCTGATCACCCAACCGTCGCCCCAATTCACGCCGATGCTCATATTGCTCCAAGGTCAGGTCGCCCGGGTCGACTGGAAACTCGGTGCCTTCGGGAATGTTTTCCTTCAGCCAAACTCGAACCTCCTCGCGGAAAGTACTTTGTTCGGCGGAATCTTCGATGGCAAAATCCATGGCTACCTCATTCCTTACGGGGACCGTGCAACAAGCTGCGGGATGTTTGTAACGGTGTAAGAAGTTTAGGCAGTCGTTAGCTTAAGGATCAAGCTGGCGGTTAATCTGTCGGTTCGAAAAGAAACTGGATGCCAGGCCACGCCACCGCAGTTGACCAGCCCAATGGCGTTTGCAACCCTCATCGGGTGCTGGGAAAAAATTTAGGGATTTGCCAAAATGCAACATGAAGTAACGGTCGATTTTAATATCGATGCGTCGATGCGTGATGGCGTCGTTCTCCGAGCTGACATATATCGTCCAGCGGAGGGGGGAACGTTCCCTGTCATTCTCTGCCGTACGCCGTATGGCAAGACGCGACGACCACTGCACACCAAAATCGGCAACGAGATGGCGGGGCGCGGTTATATCGTCGTGTTTCAGGACATCCGGGGCCGTTACGATTCCGATGGCGAAGCGCGGTTGCATATGGGCAGCGATCCCGGGAACCCCTGCATCAATGACGGATACGATACCGTCGAATGGTGCGCCGAACTGCCCGCCTCGACCGGTAAGGTTGGGACCTTTGGGAATTCCTATTGTGGCATGACGCAATGGGAGATGGCGCCGACCCGGCCGCCGCATTTGGTCTGCATGTTTGCGCAAGGCGTGGTTGCAAACCATCTCGACCGTCATATGAGTGGCGTCATCCGGCTTGGCCGCCGCATGACCTGGACGATCAACAATATTAGCCCGGATTTCGCGCGGCGCATGCAAGCAAAGGGCGCACCGAAAACGACAGAGGAGGCGGATCAACTTTGGGAGGCGCGCGACCGCAGCAAATGGCTCTGGTTCCTGCCGATTTCCGAAATACCGGAACAAGTCATGCCGGGAATGCGCGAATACTGGCTGCGCTTGTTGCACGAGACGGTAAAGGACCATTTTCATCATCATGAACGGCACAAGGATGTCGAAGTGCCCGTGCTCAGCGCGACCGGCTGGTACGACCAGCAGGTTGGCACCATCAAGCACTTCACGGGCATGATGGAGAATGGCATGACCGCGCATGCGCGCGAGAATCAGAAGCTCGTCGTCGGACCCTGGGGACACACGACCTTGGCCCTCGACCGCGAACTGGGCGAGATGGATTTCGGTGCCGATGCGGTGCGCGATTATTTCGACATGGCCGATGCTTGGTTCGGCAAATGGCTCAAGGGCGAAGCAACCGAAGTCGATGACTGGCCGAGCGCGCAAATCTTCGTCATGGGGCGCAACGAATGGCGAAACGAGGAATGCTGGCCGCCGAAAAGCATGACGCCGACGCCCTGGTACTTACATAGCGGTGGACACGCCAACGGCAACGATGGCGACGGCATGCTATCGCCCGTGCCGCCGAACGATGAACCGGCGGACCGGTTCGACTACGATCCACGCGACCCGGTGATGACGATATACACGATGGAAGGCCAGCAGGTGCCGATGGATCAGCGGCGGCTGGACGGCCGGCGGGACATTTTGAGCTATACGTCTGAATCTCTCGACAATCCAATTGAGGTTGTTGGTCCGGTAGAGGTCAAACTCTTCGCCGCCTCTTCCGCACCCGATACGGACTTTATCGCTAAGCTCATCGATATCCATCCCGACGGGTTTGCGCAGGAGCTTTGCTACGGTTTAGTTCGCGCTCGATATCGAAATGGAACCGAGAATTCTGAACTGATCGAGCCAGACCAAGTCTATGAGTACACCATTACGCTAAACCCGACCGGCAATCGGTTCCTTGCGGGTCATCGCATCCGCGTCGATATTCAAAGCAGCGACTTTCCAAATTTCGACCGGAATCACAATACGGGTGGCGACGACTATTTTGACGCGACCTTGGTGGTTGCCAATCAAACGGTATTTCACGACGCTGAACATGCCTCTCATGTCGTGCTGCCAGTAATGCCGCTTTAACCGACCGGTGCTTTACCGCCAGAACTCGACATAGAAGGAAACAGCGCCAAGCGGCTGCACGGCATGAGGGGATTCCGGCGTGATAGTGCCCGGTGCCCCGGGAGTCAGTACGGTTTCAGCGCCGACTGATGCGTCCTTGTACAGCAGTTGTCCGGATTCAACGGTGATAACACCCCACACACCGGGCTTGGTCTTGTGATCCTTGCGCAGGCCGTCGGGGATGCTCGTTTCGTCGAACAGCGGCGTGCGTTTATAGGGGTTAACGGTTTTGGGAAGTTTTCTCATGCACCTTGCCGGTCCGCTTTGATCAAATCGGCGGCCTTTTCCGCGATCATCAGGGTGGCGGCATTGGTATTGGCGGAAACCATGCGTGGCATGATCGACGCGTCTACGACTCGTAGACCTTGCAGGCCATGCATGCGCAGGCCCGGATCGACCACCGCCATCGGGTCGGTGCCCATCTTGCAGGTCCCGATAGGATGATAGACGGTCGCCCCGTTCTCGCGGATATAGGCCAGCAGTTCGTCGTCGCTTTGTACGTCTGGCCCCGGCAGTGTCTCGGCTTCGGCGTATTTTGCGATCGCCGGTTGTTCAAAGATTCGCC
>JAJFJC010000464.1 GCA_021774385.1 Alphaproteobacteria bacterium | reverse complement strand
TGGGTTTCCGGCGGCAAATCCGGTCCCTGCATGACGAATGCCGTGTGAGCATGCGCGGCACGCGGGTCAGAAGCGCCCCCTGGGGCCTGTTCGGCGGGCATGACGGTGGCAGCTACCGCGTCGAACCCGATGACGGCGTCGCGCCGTTCAAACTAAGCGCCGGCCTGTTGATGAAGGGCCAGTCGATCGCCATCGTCACGCCAGGCTCCGGTGGTTACGGTCCCCCGGTAGAACGCGATCCCGATCTCGTACGTCAGGATTTGCGCGAGGACCGCATATCTCCTGAGATTGCCCGCGACGTTTACGGGCTCTCGCTGGAAGAAGGCTGATTGAGTCGCTACTTCGGCGGTTCACCCATCACCCTGCCCTCCCCCCAAGGAGAGGATTCTGGTTTGCGCGCTACCTTACTTCCCTCTCCTTGGGGAGAGGGAAGGGTGAGGGGAACAATGCACCAGCGCACCGTGTAGTTGGGTCCATCAACCGTATAGCGTTTTTCGCGGTCAATAGGTTCAAACGTTGCCAAAACTTTCTGGACACTAGCGGAAACTACAGACCAATTTCTTTTCAGCAGGCTGTCAATTTCATCCCACCGCGCATTTAATCCACCACCACCAGGATGAGATTCAGTGTCAACCTCACCAGACTCGAACTTATCGTTCCAATCCACGAAAATGCGCCATTGTTCTATTTCAAGCGCCAACTCACGTTCGTCTATCGGCCAAACGACAAAGGTTTTGGAGTATTCTTCCTCTGTTTTATCAAACAAAGAACTAAACCTATGCGGCCGGCCATCAAGGTTGGCAATCCCCGCAATAGGTCCGCCGTACCAGTCTAACTCTACATAAACTCTTTCCGGTGGGCCTAAATTGGTCATATCTGAGAATCAAACCGCACTATTTCCTTGCTCTAACCTATTACCAAGCCCTGTGCCCCGGCGCGGGCGGGTCGTTGGCCGCGCCGGCGAAGCATTGCGCCACCGCCATCCAGGTCTGTGCTGGCTCACCGACAACCGTGAGGTTCACGTCGGCGATGTTGCGGCCTTGCGTCACCACCTGACAAAATTCGAGTGCCGAGCCCTCGACCTTGTTGCTCTCGTCGGGATCGCCCCAATCCCAAATCTCGCCCGAAGGCGCGGTAAGCCGAACATAAGGCATATCGCCGGGCGGCGGTTCGCCTCGATTGGCGAAAGTCCAGCCGAAGGTCTTCACACCCAGCACGGCGATATTCTTGATCCGGTCGGTCGGTGTGCGCTGACGGTGCAGCAGGTCGTAGATATCCTGACCATGCGCCCAGCTTTCCATCTGCCGCGCGGTGGCGGCCATGCGAATACTCATATCGGGTCCCGCCCATTTGACCCGCCGTTTCGGGTCGGAAGCTGACATCAGGTCGCACATTTTCTGGAAGTAGGCATACCATTGTTCGCGCAGCGCGGGCCCTCGCGCCGGCGAGAAGCCGCTTCCCTCCAGGCCCGTAGTACCGTCATTGCGCTCTCTCGCCGCGCGGCGGGTGGCGCTCAATTCGACGAACCGCGCCTCGTCAGTCATCGTTAGGACCTGCATCCAGTCGCCTTGATGCAAATGCTGCATGACCTGGTTCACCGTCCAGTCCTTGAACGGTGTGTTGCGGTCCCAGTCGCCATCGGCCAGGGTTTCGAGCAGCCCGTTTAGCTCGTCGCCCTCCGCGCGTAAATCCGCCGCTTGCTGTTGCATCGCCTATTCCTCTCCTCAGTCTCTCCAGCCCTAAAACGCGAGCCGAGCTCTTACAAACCGTGCCGCCACCACCACAAATCCCGTCACCCCCGACTTGATCGGGGGCCCAGCCTGGCGTTTAACCCCAACGCCGCATGGTTCCCCGATCAAGTCGGGGATGACGTCAAGGGTAGACCTCTCTACGCCGCCAGCGACGCCCGAATCCGGTCCACCGTTGGCTGGCGCATGCGCTGCTTGGTCGCCGCGAACGCCGCGCCGTCCAGGTCCAGCATGTCGCGCGCGGTTTCCAGCGCCGTTTCCATCAAAACCTCGCCATCAACCGCCTGGTCGAGATAGCCGACCGCCACCGCGCCGTCCGGATCATACAGCGTCGCACCGAGCACCGCCGGCGTCAGGGCCCGTGGGTCTAGCCGGTCGCGCGCCAGTGACAGACCGAACTCCGGCAGCGATAGCCCAATGCCGACCTCGTTGAGTCCGATCTTGTAGTCGCCGCGCGCGCCGATCCGCACATCGCCGGTGAGCAGCAGCAAGGCGCCCGCCGCCACGGAATGGCCGGGACAGGCGAAGACAATCGGGCACGGATGCATATAGGTTTTCAGCAGCGCCTCGACGCCAGCCGTCCGCATGGCAAGCTTAGCGACCTCGTCGTCGCCACGAATGATCTTGAGATCGAAGCCGGCACAGAGCACGCCCGGCCGGCCGGTAATGATCACGGCCTCCGCCTCCGCCTCGGCGCGATCCAGCGCATCGCACAGCGCGGCAATCATCTCGAGACCGAAGGCGTTCGCCTTGCCGTCATCCATCGTCAAGGTGGCGATGCGGTCGGCCAGTTCAAATGTTACGAAATCGCTCATGATTTCTCCTTACTCCCTATCTCTCGCTCTACCAGTTCTCGCCAAAAGGGCGAAGCTCAACATAGAACGACCGCGCAGAACGCGGTTGGTGCGCAACATTATAGATCTCACTCGCGAGGTCGTCCGGTTTAGCATAATAATCATCCGGTTTTTCCTCCCGTCTTCGCCGCGCATAGGGCATATCGATAACGGCGTCGATCACAACATAGGCGACGTGAATGCCTTGTGGTCCGAGTTCGCGTGCCAGACACTCGGCCAGGATACGTTGTGACGCCTTGGTCGGCGAAAAGCCAATATAGCTCGGTTTGCCGCGCAGCGAGCCGGTGTTCCCGGTGACGACAATCGCCCCCTCGCCGCGCTTCGACATTGCTGGCGCCAGTTCCTGCGCGGTCGCCAGCAGGCCGCAGGTATTGGCGCGGAAATTGCGCTCCAGATCGGCGGGATCGAGCGTCTCATAGGTCGCAAAACTGGCCAGCGAGGCGTTGTAGATGACAATGTCCGGCAGCCCCTGCTGGGTCGCGATCTCGCGCAAGGTCGCGCGGTAGGCATCGAGGTCGACGATATCGGTTGGATAGGGTGTCGTGTTCGGCACTTCTTCGGCGAAACTGTTCAACCGCCCACGATGCCGCGCGGTCATCGACACCCGATACCCTTCCGCCACGAATTTGCGCACGCAGGCAAGCCCGGTGCCCTTGCCGACACCGATGACCAAACAGTGAGGGGAGATATCGTGCGCCATTCCGTTGATCCTTCTCGTCGCAATCAATTGCCGATACTAGAGCAAATCGTGATAAATCGGAATCACTTTAGTGATCCAATTTGCACGTGAATTTGCGCTATTTTCAAAAAGATAGAGCAGATTTACACCTTTAATAGGGCGCAAAAATGCGTCCTATTAAAGGTGCTCTGCTCTAGACCAGCCAAGGTCCAATCTGTCGATCCCTACGAGGTTGCTTCGGTCAGATAAATTTCTCTTGCGCTCATGTTCGCGCGATGTCTTTGGTTCCCGGAATAGGAAATTATAGACACAAATATCCTTCGAAATTTGGCTCGCCTTTGCCCTCGCCAGCACCGCCCTGCCCGCTGTCCCCGGCCCCACCGTGATGCTGGTCGTCAGTTATGCCCTGGGCCGTGGCCGTTCAACCGCATGGGCCACGGTGCCAGGCGTGACGCTGGGCGACTTCACTGCCATGACGATCTCGCTGCTCGGCGCGGGCGCCATCATCGCCGCATCAGCGACCCTGTTCACGCTCCTCAAACTGCTCGGCGCCGGATATCTGATTTGGCTTGGGATCCAGCTTTGGCGTGCCGAACCAAAACTCAGCGACACCGAAAGCTCTGAGACGTCAGACGCAAACCGTATGTTTTGGAACGCCTATTTCGTCACCGCACTCAACCCGAAATGTATTGCCTTTTTCATCGCCTTCGTGCCGCAATTCATTGACCCAGCGAACTCGGTACTGCCTCAGTTCGCGGTCATGGAAGCAACGTTCCTCTCTCTTGCCGCCGTCAACGTGGCGATCTGGGCGGTCCTGGCGGGACAAATGCGCGCGCGGTTCACAAAGCCCTCTGTCCTGCGCAGAACCAACCGGATCGGCGCCAGTTTCCTGATTGGTGCGGAGCTCCTAACCGCGGCGATGCGACGGGTTGAATAATCGAATTTATTAAATTACGCCCTCGTCCGCCAACCTCTCAATATCGCCTTCATTCAGTCCCAAAAGCGTGCGGTAAACCTCTTGGTTATTAGCCCCCAGCGCAGGTCCTAAGGTGTCCACCGAACCCGGCGTCCCCGTAAGCCGCGGTACGACGTTCGGAACCGCGATGTCGCCGGCACGGGGGTCCTGGACGCGGACGATGTTCTCGCGCGCGGCGTATTGCGGGTCCTCGAAGATTTCGTCGATGGCGGCGACGATGCCGCAGGGGACCTCGGCCTCGGCACAGAGCGCGACCACCTCTTTCTGATCATGGCTACGGGTCCAGGCCTCGACCATGCCGTCGACGCCCTGGCGGTCAGCTTCACGCTGCAGGATCGTCCCGTAACGGCCATCACCCGCAACCTCGGGGTAACCCATCAAGCCGGCGAGACGGGCATAGATCTTGTCGTTGGTGCAGGCGATAGCGACCCAGCGATCATCCTTTGTCGGGTAGTGGCTATGCGGACAGACGTTCACGGTCGGCGCGCCCATGCGCTGGCGAATGAAGCCGAACTTGTCATAGGCCGGCGCCAACTCATCGAGGATGCGAAAGATCGGCTCGTAGAGGCCGATATCGACCTGCTGGCCGACACCGGTCGCCTCGGCCGAACGCAACGCCATGACCACGCCGAGCGCTCCATAGAGGCCGGACATATAATCCGCCAGGGTCGCGGAACCTGGTGTCGCCGGCGGCCGGTCGGGTTCGCCCGCCAGGAAGGAGATGCCGCCGAACGCGTTGCCGATGCGGCCGAAGCCGGGCTGCGTACTATAAGGTCCGGTCTGGCCATAGCCGGAGACGCGCAGCATCACTAATTTCGGATTGACCGCGCTTAGCACGTCCCAGCTGAGCTCCCATTTCTCCAACGTGCCGGGCCGGAAGTTTTCACACAGCACATCGCTCTTCGCGACGAGCTGTTTCAACATCTCCTGCCCCTTGGGGTCTTTCAGGTTCAGGGTAACCGACTTCTTGTTACGCGCCTCGCTGAGCCAGACCAGCGTATCACCCGCTTCCGTCACCGAGCCAAGCCGACGGCATGGATCGCCGACACCTGGCATTTCGATCTTGATCACCTCGGCCCCGAACTCGGCCATGACCGTGGCGCAATAGGGGGCGGCGATATAGGTCGCGATATCAAGGACGCGGATTCCTTCGAGCGGCTTCATTATTTTTTACCTTGTCCTTAAAGTCTTCTGCGTTTGTGTTTCTGCCCTCACCCTGCCCTCTCCCAAGGAGAGGG
>JAJFJC010000463.1 GCA_021774385.1 Alphaproteobacteria bacterium | reverse complement strand
ATCAGCGTCGGTGGCTATTACGCTTGGCGGCGGCGTGGCCCAAGTCGGCGCCAATTGGACGATATGGTCTTGCTTTCTCACATCCGGGCGCGCTTCACGGAATCGAACGAGACCTACGGCACGCGGCGCGAACTTTCTCCTCTTAGGCGCACCATTTCTTTTATGTAATCGATTTAGTGGATATTCTTGGATAAGGCCTGGATGGAGGCCGCCGCGTAGCGGATTTAAAAGCGGTTCGATATATCCAACATTGCGCGCCTCAATATTTGGACTCCGAATATATGGAATCATTTTTTGAAAATCCTGAGCCGGGCCTGTTATCGAAGTTGCATCGGGTTTTGGCTTTGACTGTTCCCGTTGTCGCCCACACCTCGATATCGATGCTCATATTCGCGGTTTTGCGCCGTGATCCCTTGGTCAGAGTATAGCTCCGTTTTTTTCGAAATTTCTTGTCATCGACAACGAGAGTGGAGCATTTCATATCGATAGAAACGTCCGCGGCAGGTATGCAATCAGGCGTGAATGTTAGATCGATATCGACAGAGGCATCGCCGTCTCTGTCGATTCTTGAAAGATCGGTATCCATTTTAATTCCCGTCGAGTACAGCGCCGCGCGTGGTGAACACCAGTTTGGGTTCTCATGATTTCCGCTCAATCTGGCGTAATAGTACCATTTCGAATTGTTTGGCATAAATTGTCCGAAGACCAAAGCCAGCTTCTCGCCTCTAATGACGCTTGGGACACCCTTGAATTCAAACCCTTCGAAGTATTTGGCGTGCAACATGTCGAACTTGCCCTTCGGAAGGTCGTAAGCATGTTCGAAGATCATTTTTTGTTTCTTGGATTTCGTTACGGGCATTTCCTTCGAAAAAATCAGAACGCGCGACTTCGGACCCTGAAAATTGGCTTTAATATCTTCAAACGCCGAAAGGACATATCGATCGCTTTCGTAGCGCAGCCCGCTTCGTTTTTCACCGAATTTCCCGGCGAAAAATCCCCACCCCATCTGGAATTCGCCATTAACAAACTGGCCCTCATTTCGTTCGCCGTCCGGTTCCACACGAACGCCGCGGCCATGCAGTTTTCCCCACTCAAAGACTCCCTTTTCGCTTCCGCCCTTGCCATAATTTTGTTCGCCTTCTCCATGCAGGTATCCTTTGTAAAAAGTGCCAACATGCGTTTTAGTTTTTCCATCCATCCTTATGCCACGGCCATGCCGCTTGTTGTCCTTCCACGCTCCTTTGTAGGTTGAACCATCCAATTTTAAGGAAACGCCATAACCATTTCGCTTGTTGTTACGGTAGTGCCCTATGAATGTGCTATCGCCTTTTTCTATGAACTTTCCCCGGCCTTCGAGTTTGTCGTCGACCCATGCGCCTTCGTACGTGTCCCCATCTTTCCAAAACATCCTGCCGTGACCATAAAAATTCCCGTTAACCCATTCGCCCTCATAGCGTCTCCGTGAGCTTGCGGAAATGTGAACCCCGTAGCCATGGGGTTCGCTCCCTTTCCATTCGCCCAGGTAACTGTCACCATTTGTCCAAAGATAAATGACATCGCCGTTGATATCGCCGTTCAGGAAATTGGCTTCGCGAGTGTCGCCATTTGAATAAATAGATTTACCGCGCCCATGCTGACGGCCCGCTTTCATCATGCCGACATATCGTGAGCCCTTTGTCCATTGCCCGTCCTTCAGAGAAGTCCACGCCATTTCTCCTTCTCCCTCCGCCGTGCCGTTTACGCAGGGGCCAGTCCAGGAAACTTTTTCGTTGGGGCCGGGAGCGGGGTTCCAGACAAGGCAGTTCGATTGATTTTTGATTTGTTTCCATTCGCCCTTACCGTTTTCTTTTGGCGCCGGCTTGGCGGACTGCCGCGCGCGTTTTAATTTCGCGTCCGCTTCATTCCAGTCCGGGCGAAAGCGAAGGGCAAATTGGAAATCGCGGGTTGCTTTCGTGAATTCATTCCGTTGCAGATATCTGATACCTCTTAAATAATAGATTGTCCCCCGGTCCTCTCCGAAGGAAAAGCCTGGCTTCAGTAACCAAGTACACGCTGTAATCGCTTGGGTGCGAGGTGTTTCATTGCGAATACAAAGCGCAAGATTTGGTTTAAATTCATCTTCCCATTCATCGGACCACGCAGGAGACACGCCCAAAAAAACCGTAACGCAGACAAGATGAAAGAGCCGTGCATCAATTAGTCTAAATTTTTTTCCCGATGAAAATTTATAAGAAAAACTGTTATTCGTTTGAGTCGTTCCGATCGTTTCAAACACTGCTAAAAATAAACGTTTAGTATCCTGAAATTTCGACATGTTGCGAATTTTCCCCTGTCCCTTGCTGACCTATAATATGAGTTTGGAACATGGCTAGGTCTTCTAATCAATTTTTTGTGTCCAAAGTAATTTTCGGTTCCGCATTCCGGTGCTCTCAACCGTTTCGCCAGGGCTTACGGTGAAGAGCCTCAATGCTATTGGGTTCAAAAAGAAATGGGCGGGCCAGATTGGCCCGCCCATCGCTGAATGCTCGAAAATTTTGCTGCCGAATTAAAGCAGATCGAGGTTCATGACCTTGTCCCAAGCCGCGACGAAGTCTTCGACGAACTTCTCACCGGAGTCTCCGCATCCGTAGACCTCGGCGAGAGCCCGCAGCTCTGAGTTCGAGCCGAAGATGAGGTCGGCGCGCGTGCCGGTCCACTTCAGATCGCCGGTTGCCCGGTCGCGGCCTTCGAACACCTCGTCGTCCCCGGACGCCGCTTTCCACGTGGTGCTCATGTCAAGCAGGTTCACGAAGAAATCGTTCGTCAAGGCACCGGAGCGGTCGGTGAAGACGCCGTGCTTGGTGCCGCTAACATTCGTGCCAAGGACACGCATGCCACCGACTAGAACGGTCATTTCTGGGGCTGTCAAAGTCAGAAGGTTCGCCTTGTCGATCAACAGCTCTTCACCCGAAACGGCGAACTTGGCCCGCTGGTAGTTGCGGAAGCCGTCCGCCGCGGGTTCGAGGACATCGAAGGACGCGACGTCCGTTTGCTCTTGGCTGGCGTCGGCGCGCCCTGGCGTGAAAGGTACTGTCACGTCGTGTCCGGCGGCCTTGGCGGCCTGCTCGACCGCGGCACCGCCGCCGAGGACGATCAAATCGGCCAGCGACACTTTTTTTCCATTGGACTGCGCATCGTTGAACCCTTGCTGGATGCCTTCAAGGGCCTGCAATACGGTCGCGAGTTGCGCCGGCTGGTTGACGTCCCAATCCTTCTGGGGCGCCAAGCGAATGCGCGCGCCATTCGCGCCGCCCCGCATATCGGAGCCCCGGAACGTTGATGCCGAGGCCCATGCGGTCGAGACCAATTGAGACACATCGAGACCTGAACCCAGAATTTTCGCTTTGAGGTCGGCGATATCTTGCGCGTCGATCAATGCGTGGTCGACTGTGGGAACCACGTCCTGCCAGATAAGTTCCTCGGATGGGACTTCCTTGCCGAGGTAGCGTGAGCGCGGTCCCATGTCCCGGTGGGTCAGTTTGAACCAGGCGCGGGCGAAGGCGTCCGCGAACTCGTCCGGGTTCTCGTAGAAGCGGCGCGAGATCTTCTCGTAGGCCGGATCCATACGCAGCGCCATGTCCGCTGTCGTCATCATCAGCTGAGCCTTGCCTGATCCGTCGACTTCCGGTGCATGATCGTTATCAGCCAACTCCTTCGCCGCCCATTGATGCGCACCCGCAGGGCTTTTGGTCAGTTCCCATTCATAACCGAATAGGACGGCGAAGAAACTATTGTCCCATTTGGTCGGTGTCGGGGTCCACGCTCCTTCGATACCACTGCTGATGGTATCAACGCCCCTGCCGGTTTCATGACTGCTTTTCCACCCGAAGCCTTGTTGCTCAATGCTAGCGCCTTCCGGTTCCGCACCGACATTCGCCGCATCACCCGCACCGTGGGCCTTGCCAAATGTGTGACCACCGGCGACCAACGCCACGGTCTCTTCATCATTCATCGCCATGCGTGCGAAAGTCTCGTGAATGTCACGGCCTGAAGCGATCGGGTCGGGATTGCCGTTAGGTCCTTCGGGATTGACGTAAATTAGGCCCATTTGAACCGCGCCGAGCGGATTTTCGAGCTCACGGTCGCCACTGTAGCGCTTATCGCCGAGCCATTCGGTCTCGGTGCCCCAGTAAATATCTTCTTCAGGATGCCAGATATCTTCTCGTCCGCCCGCGAAGCCGTAGGTTTTGAAGCCCATTGATTCGAGCGCGCAGTTACCTGCCAGGATCAAAAGGTCGGCCCAAGAGAGTTTACGGCCATACTTTTGCTTGACCGGCCACAACAGCATTCGCGCCTTGTCGAGATTGACGTTGTCGGGCCAACTGTTGAGCGGCGCGAAACGCTGGTTGCCGGTATTGCCGCCACCACGGCCATCCGCCGTACGGTAGGTGCCCGCGGCATGCCAGGTCATGCGCACGAAGAGGGGCCCGTAGTGCCCGTAATCGGCCGGCCACCAGTCTTGGGAATCGGTCATCAGGTCGACGATGTCTTTCTTCACCGCGTCCAGGTCGAGGGATTCGAACGCCTTCGCGTAGTCGAACGACTCTGTCATCGGGTTCGACAGCGAGGAGTGTTGGCGAAGAATGTTCAGTTTGAGTTGGTTAGGCCACCAGTCGCGGTTCGACGTACCCCCAGCTGGGCTGGCCCCACCAGAAAACGGGCACTTTCCCGCGCTGTTTCCGCTCGTATCGTCCATTGTGTATTCCCTTCTAAAAAATCTATTTATCAAACGATCAAAGTTGCGTTGTTCTTTGTTCTTGGCCCCTTTGTCTCATATCCACAAAAATTGACAAAATCGTTTAAATGGATAGCGGCAATCGATAAAAACGATCTAAATGAGCCAAGAAGGGATAAAGATTCGGCGTCGTCGTCGACGAACACCGGAATGTGCCAACGCTGCGGTCGCTACGATTTTTGCCTCGGGCCCGTAGCCTGAGGCGAGGGCGATTAAGGCGCGTTTCACATTCCCAAGAGGTTTCCGTAGCCAGTGATATCGGATTGAACGCCGGCCAATCGAAGGCAATGCCACAGGCTGATCTGGTTTGCGGATAGGACCGGTCTTTTCAGGCCTTGCTCCAGTGAGTCCAGGATTGCCACGCAACGGAACCCGGTGCCGGCAATAAGGACTCCATCCGCTGCTGTTGGACAGCTTGCGCTAATCTGCGTGTGGAGAGTATCGACCTCCTGCGCGAACCCCATACCGTGCCCGTATAGATCGCCTGGCGGCAGATCGCGCCATTCCGGGCCCGGGACGTAACGGAGATGGCCCGCGGGTTCAAACCCGTGATCTTCGTAGTAGCGGACACCCGCGGCGACTGTTTTATCGTTGAACCAGGGCGGTAGTACCAGATATGGCCTCCGTACGCCCGAGGCGCGTAGCGCGGCGAGAGTATCCAGGCCATTTGTTGTGACGGTTACGTCCGCGCTAAACATGTGGGAAAGATTCTTCACCACCGCTTCGTCCCATCCCTTGCCGCCAACGAAGCTACTCGAACTATGGCCAATGACCACTGCGGATAAGCGCATGGCCGCGAACTGTTGTGCGCCGTGTGCCAGATCGTCCGCAAGGTCGACGGCGGTCCGGTTCTCCTTCCAACGCGCCCATGGCGCGGATGCGGAAATACGGGCGGCGTGCACCGATACATTCGCGGGGAGCATGGCCCACCACTCCGCCTCTGGCACGGCTTCGCTGCCGACGATGAACATTCCGATCCGGGCTCGGCTGCCCCAATTATCATTCTGTAGCATTAAGAATTGCCCTCTGCTTCACGGATAGCGCGCAGCCGGCGGCGCATCGCCGCTTGTGCTTCATCGCTACCGTCATGGAAGGTGCCGAACAACTTGTCTAGCGACGCCAGGTTGCCACCGTAATTGCACTCGAAATATTTGTGGTGAAGGTAGTGAAAATAGCTGCCGCCGTCGATCACCAGGCGCTCGCCGATCTTCAATTTCTCGAAGCCGGTATGGGCGGTCGCCGCATTGAAGACCGCAATGTGAATTTGAAAGAGCGCGTTCACCGGGTGCAGCGCCACCAACCACTGCACGACCACGGTCGAGAAATAGAGGAAATGCTCCACCGGATGCATCGCTAGGCCGGACCAGGGCCCGACCTCGACATTGTGATGGTGCAGTACATGCACCTTTCGATAGAGGAAACGCACATGCAGCAGGCGGTGGGCGAAATAGAAATGCGCTGAATGCACCACCGGCGCCAGGATCAGCAGGGCGACAAACCATCCCCAGAACAGCAGCGGGCTCGCGCCGGCGTCGACATAGCCAAGTGTGCCGTTGGCGAAACCCCAATAAGTCAGAACCTCGTATCCCGTTACCACTAGGACGCCGGAGACAAGCGCATGGAACATATTGTCACGCACCTGGTGGCGGAAGAGGAAGCGGCCGCTATCGGTGGCGAGCGGTTTGAGGGTGAAGCGGAACGACTTGCCCTGAAGCTCGAAGACATAGAGATAGAGGTGCAGGCCGCCATACAGCAGCAGAATGAAACCCAGGTTCCGTCCTAAAAGTAGCGCGATCCACCAAAGCTCGAGCGATTTCATGGATGCCAGCTCCGGCGTCAGCCAAGTCCAGGTCACGAGCGTGATGCCAAGCCAGAAGGCGTTGAGCGGCCAGAGGTATCCCGGAAAACGAAAGAGCCATCGCAACACAGCACCGGGCCTCGGCGGCCAGTGGTTGATCGGCGGAACGGCAATCTTACCCTCGGGGCGCCACTCGCCCCGGTCGTTGCGGCCGCTCGCGGTTGCATCCGTCATTCGATCGCTCCTTCTCTAGCGCTCCACGGTAAAGCCCTCTTTAGGGGAAACCTTTACCGGGCTGGATTAAAAAATCTAGATGCCGCGAAGTTCGGTCCGGGCTAAATTTTCCTATATTTAAGTCGTTGCCGGAACATTGTCTGGCACGGTTTGCAATCCAAATCCAGGGCTGGCAACGGTTCATTGTCGTCGCAACCGTCCTCCAAGGTCGCATTCCATTCGGCGGAAGTCCCGAACAAACGGTTCAGACTTTCTCCTCACGGACGTGCCATTTCCAGGGATGAAAATACCGGCCGTGCCGCAGTACGTGAAGCAGGACGCGGTTCAAGGCGCAATCGAATTCTTATCTGATATCTATCGCGTCGTGTTGGTATTCCGCGACATCGAGGAATACAGTGCCTAGGAAACCGCTACGCTACTGAAAGCCAACGCGAGCGTGATATAACCCCGATTGGCATCGAATACGAGGCGCTTTGAAAATCGACTGGAGCTGCAATGATCGCGGGTTGAATGGTGAATTCCGTTGACAAATAATCGATGAAACCCGGTTCTTATTGGAGAATTTACCATACATGGGATAGGTATGAGGTCACCCAGGTTTTCCGCGAGAAAAGCGAAAGCTTTAATGGCAAAGTTACCGATGATGCTGACTTGCGCTGAATTCGAAGAGTTCATTTTGGACTACTTCGAGGGCACGCTGTCTGGGAAGCAATATGCCGTCTTCAAGGTGCATCTTATGCTTTGTCGAGATTGTAAAAGCTACATTGCCGCGTATGAACGCAGCACTGAGCTGGGGAAGAACGTATTTAAAGAACCCTATGCTCCCGTACCGAACGATATGCCGGAAGATTTGGTGCAGGCAATTCTTGCGGCGAAGGAAGCCGGTACGGATTCAGAGCCGCGAATTTGAGTACGACGTTGTTTCGAGTGAGCGTCTAATTAGCCTGGGTAATCTTGGTTCCGGTCTTCATCTTCCGGCGTAGGCTGAATAGGGTACGCTCGAGGTCCTATAGAACGACGTAGAGATCGATCTTTTTGCTTGCGGTGGTCGGTATGGTTTGGGAGCCAACCAGGCAAGAGCCTTGCCTCCAATACGAACGTCGAATCTCCAGCGTCCAGGTTAAATTTACCAAAAATGATTTAGGTCAATGACACGGTGTGGTTTGACGAACATACTTCAATCAAAGGCAAAAAATATATAAGGCCGGTGTGAGGAACCTAGAATTCGTCGCGCCGAATGCGGTGATGTCTGAAAATTTAATCAGCACAACCGCAACGATATGGCAGTGGGGGGGTACAGGCATTAAGACGATCGATATAGTTGAGTTCGCTTCCGATCCGGCATTTGCTCTTGATGGCGATATGCGGGTCTCGGGGTGGAATGCTGGTGCCGCGGACTTGTTGGGGTATTCCGCCGCGGAAGCCAATGGCCAAAGATGTGGTGAGGTGCTGCAGGCATTTTATCCCACGGGGGAGCCGCTGTGTTCGATGATGTGCGAAGGGCGTTCGTGTATTTGCATTGGCGAGAAATGGAATATCGGTTCCTGTAAAATTCGGCATAAGAATGGCGAAATGATCAGCGCCGGCATCAGTACGCTTGTCATTCCTTCGGAAGCCAGGGGACAGGACGAAAACGACGCGGTTGCGGTGGTGTTTCTGCGGGAAGCAGGGTGGGCAAACCCTAAGTTGGTTGGCATGCAGCCGCTGCGGATTTTTACGTTGGGGCATTTTGGCTTGGCGATCGCCGGTAAGGGGCTTGAGGTCGATAGCTGGAAGCGCCAACAAGCGGTGTTGGTCTTGAAATGCCTTGTCAGCCAACTGGGGCGTCCGGTGCACAGGGAACGCCTGATCGATTGGCTATGGCCTGATGCCGACATGGCGCGTGGCTGGCAACGCCTGAAGGTTACCATCTCGTTCCTGCGCGAAAAACTGCGTAAAGGCGGCGCCTCCGTTGAAACCATCGAGACGGTCGGCCAGTCCTATATATTGCGGCGTGACGCCGTCTGGGTTGATTCTGACGCCTTTGGCGACCTCGTCGCCGCGGGTCGGCGAGCGCTGAAAAACGGCGATGTGTCCGAGGCAAGGTCCCGTTTCGAGGAAGCGCAGAGTCTTTATCGTGGCGATTATCTCGAAGACGAACCCTATGTCGATTGGTGTGCGGAAGAAAGGGAACGATTGCGCGAAATCTACCTGGAAATGCTCGACGGTATGGCGAAATGCTTTGCTCATGAAGGGCTTTTCATGGAAGCGGCGCAGATTTGTAAGACCGCGCTATATCATGATCCGGGTCGCGAAATTTTTCTTCGCACATTGTTGGAGAACCTGGTCAACCTCGGACAAACGGATTGGGCCGAGGCCCAGTTCAATACCTGGCGGCGCAACCTGTACGAGGAATATGGTCTCCAGCCGACTCGCGAAACGATGCGCGTCTACAGCACACTGATTGGCGAACGGGTCGCGTGTTAAATCATAAATTTCGACCGGGTATAGGGTCTGGCGACAAGTCCCAACCTTCCGACCGCAGTATGATGATTCTGAAGTTCGTCGCATTGAATGCAGCGAGATTTAGAATCTAAATCACACCGGATTTAAATAGTCAGTGTGTTGATTCACGCAAAATTCAATCTTGTGAACTTCACGATCAGGGCACGAGCGCGACAGCCTGTAAACGCGTCGTGTTACTGCCATGTTACCGCCATCTCGTAACGTTAGTGCCAATTGGATCGCATTGATTCGAAGGAGGTATCCGCGATGTTACCAGAGCGTAACCGGCCTGTGCGTTTCTACGTGTGAACTTGCCCCGCCGGGGTAGGACGAGAATGCACGACGGTAAGATCTGAATGGTTGATCCGGGAACGCTGGGATCGTTTGTGGTTCGTATTTGGCTAGAAGGCGAGCCGGAAAACAGCCCGACATGGCGTGGTCATGTTCAACACGTTCAAGGAGAGGAAGAGAGCTATTTCCAGGACTTATCCGAGTTGCGCGAGTTTCTCGAACTTATCAGCGGTGTTTCTCTCCCTGGGGGTGAGCAGGCGAAATCGAATGGCTC
>JAJFJC010000462.1 GCA_021774385.1 Alphaproteobacteria bacterium | reverse complement strand
GACCGCGAGGGGCTGTATATGGCCGATGTCTTCAGGGGCTACCGCTATCCTTACGATTGGGTGCCGCAAATCGACCCTCCGAGAGAGCGCGCCGTGATCCCGCCCGCGAACGGCCAATTTAGAATTGAGCCCGTGTCTGATTAGGCAAGGGCGAATAATACCAAGGAGCGCTGATGATGCCGCGATTACCAATCCCCGATGATACGGAAGCGTATGCGGAGGAAACCAGGGCAGCCATACGGCATATTCAACAGACGCGTAAAACCATGCCCCCGCCGAGCAGTTATCTGACTTATGCCGGGCCGGCCGGTGCGCGTCTATCGGACCTTGTCGAGCATCTGCGGTATCATACTTCACTGACAGATGCGGAATCGGAATTGGCGATTTGCACTGCGGCGCGGGCCGCCAACGCGGACTATATCTGGAACGCACACGTCAAGCTTGGCCTACAAGCCGGAACGCGCGAGGAGGCGCTGCACGCCGTCGACACCTATGGGCCGCTGGATGATCTCACGGACGACGAGGCACTCATTATCGGCTTCGGGCGGGAACTCCTCGAGGCGCCGCGCGTCAGCGATGACACGTTCGAGGCCGTGCGGACGCGCTATGGTGAGCAGGGCTTGCTGGAACTGACCGCCGTCATGAGCGTGTACATGATGAATGCGAGCATCCTACGGGTCATGGATCATCAGGCCGCGCCGGATGCACGCCATTTGACGCAACGCTAAGCCGTTCCGCCGGCTTTTGAGCGCTGGGCGAGATAAGTATCCGTGGACCTTACTTCAGGACGGCTCTCGCATTGAGGGGTTGCAAGGGCCGGTTGTTCGGGTGATGCATGACATGGGAAAACGCCTCAACCTGTGCGGCGGAAATTTCCTTGTAGTTACTCAGGACCAGCCAGCGCACGCCTTCGCTGCAGGGTGGCGTCGTGAGCGATCCGTTGAACCGGTAATAGCCGCGCTTTTTCGGCATGAGTGCGCCGGCATGCAGGGCTGTGGGCAAGGTTTTCTTTTCGCCGGCCTTCTTGGGCATGTGGTTCCACGCTTTGTCCAGTTCAGCCAGTGGCGAATCCACCGAATACATGACCGCAACAACGGCAAGGTTACCCTTGGCATCGGCGTGAACGAAATGCCCTTCGAGCGGGTAGGAATGCCCCTCGATGGTGTTTTCGCTTGGCGCGTGAAAATGAAACTGCTTGAGTTCGAATTTCTTGCCGTCCACGGAAATCGTGCTTCCAGGGGTGTAATTGACTTGAATCGTATGTCCGTTGTTTAGGATTTCGGTGCCGCCGCGTTTATAGGAAAAGACAATCGGCTTCAGATCACTTTTCGTGATACGGGTGAGATTGATGGGCGACTGGTTCTTGCCGCTTGAACAAGCGGAATAGGAGGCATGAAGGCTACCCCATTTGCTGGGGCCCGCATCGCCCGAGTAAGACCATTTCGCCTTGCCGGCGGCCTGTGGGACGGCACTGAATCCGGCCAAGGCCACGATTGCCGCACTCATCAATAATAACTTGTTCATTTGTCTCCCCGAATTCGATTGGTACCGCGCCATAGCGCAAAGTGTTATCTAAAATTATGGTTAAGAAAATGACAATAAAGCATTTATAAATAGAGAAAAACAGATATTAAATGGTGGCGTTGATGGGCGAAAGCCTTGATTAGTTTCCGCTCCGGAACACTGCGTTGAACTACCCGGTGTTCCGTTCTTGAACGGGGAACCCCATGACTGACTCGAACCGTTCGGCGAATTTTGGCCATACGGCGGGATTGACACAGCGCGGTGGGAATTCACCCTTGAAAATCTGCCGCCACTGTTCGGCTGCGCCCGTCATTGCCTTGCGGGCACTTTCGTCGGTGACCGCCGCGATATGGGGCGAGGCGAGGACGTTTTCGAACTTTAACAAGGGATGGTCGACCGGCGGCGGTTCCTGCATCCAGACATCCAGTCCGGCACCGGCCAATTCACCTGCTTCAAGCGCTTGTGCGAGCGCGTCTTCGTCATGGATGCCGCCGCGTCCGATTGTAATAAAATAGGCGTTCGGTTTCATTCGCTGGAATTCCGCCATTCCGAACATGCCGCGCGTTTCGTCGCTCAAGCCGCAGCTGACAAGAACGAAATCCGCGGCCTCGAGAAGGTCTGGCAGGTCAACCAACCGCGCGCCGCGTCCCTCGGCTTGCGCGGGCGTCAGCCGGGGGTGGGTTGCAATGATCTCCATGTTGAACGCGGTTTTGCAGATTTCCGCGACCCGCATGCCGATTTGGCCAAGGCCGACGATGCCGACGGTTTTGCCAAATATATCGCTGTTCCGAAAGGCAAACCGGTCAAGTTCGGGATCGCGCCGCATGGCCATGTTGACCTGCGCGATCTGTTTGGTCAGGCACAACATCATGGCCACGGCGTGCTCCGCGACCGCCTCGGCATTCAAGCCGGCCTGATTGGCGACCAGGATACCGGCGTCCGTGCAATCGTCGACATTGATGGCGTCATAGCCGGCGCCGCCGGTACAGACGGTCAGCAGCTTGGGGCAATCGGCGATGAAGTCCCGGTCGATCCTGAAGCGCTCCGGAACGAGTTGGCTGCCACCGCGTGTATGATAGCCATAAATGTTTGAAAGGGCGGCCTTGATTTCAGACTCCGGCATGTCGCGGTGCACGCGGGATAGTTCGATATCGCCGTCCTGGGTCAGGATGCGCTCGAACAGGTCGGGGTCGAGGAGACGCTCAAAGTAGGTGACATATTTCACGGGTTTTCGCCTTTTCCCAGCAGTGCAATTCCACAATACGCAATTCACGCGGCCCGCCAGAGCGTTGCCATTGACGCCACCATAGAAAGTCCAAGCTATCGTCGCTATGGTTTTAGCGCGCCGGTCACCGGGGCAGGCGACATGGCGTCGTTGCTGGAAACGCGAAGGTTAGGCAAATGATTTGGTTGATAGGGGGGCTCGGCCTTTGGGTTGCCGCGCATTTCTTTAAACGCGTATTGCCCAGGCAACGTGCCGCGATGGGTAATGCCGGGCGGGGCATGGTCGCCATCTTGGTCGTGGCGGGCGTGATTTCGATGGTGATGGGGTACCGGGAGACCGATTACGTTCCCCTATACGACTTGCCTGGCTGGGCATGGCATTTAAACAATGTTTTGATGCTTGCCGCGATTTTTCTGATGGACGCTGGCCGGGCCCGTGGCGTCGTCGCGGCCAAGATTCGCCATCCCATGCTTCTTGGCGTGATTGTTTGGGCCGTGTCCCATCTCTTGGTCAATGGCGATGTTGCCTCACTTGTTCTGTTCGGGGGGCTGGGCCTCTGGGCGGTGATTGAAATGGCGGTGATCAACCGCGCTCAAGGGCCGTGGGTACGGCCGGCCAAAGGGCCACTCCTCAATGATGCGAAAGTCGCGGTCCTCGCCATAATTCTCTATGCCGCTATCGTCGGCGTGCATTACTGGCTGGGATACTCGGTCCTCGCCATTCTCAATTAACGTCCCGCCGCGATTTAACCGTCCGTGCCGGGGGCGAGTTTCTGTTTTAGCCCGGTCATGCCCTTGATCCAGCGGTCCGGGTCGGATGCCTTCTTGGCCCAGTATGCGCCGGCCGGGGGATGCGTATAGATCATGAAGCGGTCGTCGGCGATGCCCTCCAGGATGGCGGCGGCGGCTTCGTCGGCGGTCATGACGCCATCGCGCACGGTGCCGCTGTCGGGCGAGCCGGAGGTCATCGGGGTTTCAACGCGAAGCGGGCAGACGACGGAAACGCCGACGCCCTTCGGCGCCCATTCCACCGCCAGCCACTCCGCCAATCCGACGGCGGCGTGTTTGGTCGCGGTGTACACGGCTGAGTTCATCTGCATCAGGATACCCGCCGCCGAGGCGACGTTGACCAGTTTGCCGCCGCCACGCTTCGCCATCCGGGGGGCGGCGGCGCGGGCCGCAAATAGATGGGCCATCACATGCACGCCCCATTGCTGTTGCCAATGTTCATTGTCATCGCGGACCGGTTTGGGGCTGATACCGGCATTGGAGACGAACAGATCGACTGGTCCAAATTCCGCTTCCGCCTTATCTAGCAAGGCCTGTATGGCGGCTTCGTCCGTCACGTCGGTCGGCACGGCCAGGCCGCCAATTTCCGCCGCACTGGCTTGCAACATATCGGCCTGCAGATCGGCCATCGCCACCCCCTTGGCGCCGGCTGCCAACAGCGCCTTCGATAGCGCGAACCCAATGCCGCCACCGGCCCCGGTGACAATCGCGACTTTTCCTTGAACGTTCATTTCTGTGTCCCTGCTTGTGACTGTCACGCCCTGTTAAGGCGCAATGCGGACGCTCGAACAAACGCGCGTTCGGTTACTTGCCGACGGCGCCTTCCGATTTCATCGTGGCGATGGCGGCATCGTTCAAACCCAACCAATCGCTGATGACCTCATCGGTATGCTCGCCCAGCATTGGTGAGGCCTTGAGCCGCGTGGCCTTACCATCGACCCGAACCGGCCAGGCCGGCATCTTGAAGGGGCGGTGCACGGGATGAACCATTGTTTGCATGACCCCGCGCGCATCGAACGTGGTGTCGTTGTTAAGCTCGTCGGTGTCCAGTACCGCGCCTGCCGGAATGCTTGCCTCGCCGACCAGTTTCATCGCATCGTATTTGTTTTGCCCGCGCGTCCAGGCGGCAATCACTTCATCGACTTCCGGTTCCCGTTCCACCCTGTCGGCTGGCGTCAGATACCGTTCGTCGCCGATTAGATCCTCTCGGCCGACCAAGGTCAGCAAACGGTCCCAATGCTCCGGGTTCGCGCGGCTGGTCATGATGTAGACATAGTCGTTCGGTCCGCCCGGCGCGCAGGGATACAGCCCCATCGGTGCGTTGATGATGCCCGGCACCTTGCTGCCGCCGCGTTCCGCCGCCTTGCCGGTCAGGCCCTGGGTAGAGAAGGGGATGCGCATATAATGCAGGATCGCATCCTGCATCGCGACCTGCAGCCGGTGGCCTTCGCCGGTTTGCTGCTTTTTGTAGAGCGCACCCAATATGGTGATGGCCATGACCATGCCGGTACCCGTATCGCCGATTGAGATGCCGGGCCGGGTCGGCGGGCCGTTGGCGTCGCCGGTGACGCTGAAGGTGCCGCCGCAGGCCTGGGCGATCATGTCGAAGGAAAGGTTCTTTTCGAACGGGCTGCCTTCGCCGAAGCCTTTGATCTGAGCATAAATGAGGCCCGGATTGATCTCTTTCACGACGTCATAAGATAGCCCCAGCCGTTCGATCGCGCCGGGCGCGAAGTTCTCGATCATCACGTCCGCCTGGCGGATCATGTCCTTGACCAGATCGAGACCCTCGGGCGACTTCAAATTGACCGTAATCGACTTCTTGTTGGCATTGAGGATGTGAAAATAATAGGGATCATTGTCCGGTTTGCCCGGCCGCAGACGGCGCCCAGGGTCGCCACGGTTTGGGTTTTCGACCTTCACCACCTCGGCCCCCATCCAGGCAAGGGCTTCGGTACAGGTCGGGCCCGCTTCGAACTGGGTGAAATCGACGACTTTGACACCTTGTAGGAACGTGAAGTCGGTGATGTTGTCGGGCATCTGGGTTGTGTCGGGCATGGATCGCGTCTCCTCGGGGCTGGCGGTGGCGTATCAATGTGCCAAGAGTGGCACAACCGATGGGCTTGCGCCAACGAGGCGGTGCTAATAGGTGACCTTGACCCTTATTTCCCGCACGAATTCAGTGGCCAAAATTACCCCCACGCGTTCGCGCGGCAGCTTATCATATCCGGTGTCTTGGCTGACTGTTTAGCGGCCAACTGCACGGGACTGGGGTTGAAGAATACACGCGTGTCGCAACTCCAGAACAACGCAATGTAGCGACGGTTCCCATTGTCAGAGGACACTTCGTCACCATCGTTCAAAACTTGGAGATATTTCGCTTGGCCGTAATCCGGGCAGGATAGTTTTTTCGGAGTGTGATTCTCGTGGAACCAACCCCTATTATTTCGCGCAACCCTGGGTGCGGCACTATATAAAAGTACATTTTTACTTGTGTTTTTAAAATCAGTACAGAAAATAGTTTTCATGAATAATATAAAAATTAATTATTAACTATACTTACGATTATTGAATTTCTTTTATTTATAATAATTGCACTTTTCTTTCTAGTTTAATTCTCGGTTAGGGAGTTTGCGATACAAGAGAGCGGTCTGAGAAAACCTGTACCAAGTTTAGAAAAGAGCGCCCAATATGAATGCAAGCAGTATTAATTTCCTCTCCAACCTGAAGACCAAACCAAAAATTCTCATCGGAATTTGCACGCCGATGGCGATGATGACGATCTTGGGTGCTGTTAGCGTGATCGCGATAATGTCTATCGTCGATACCAATAAATGGGTCGAGCATACCAACAAGGTACTTGGCAAATCCGCCGCCATCGTCGGCTCCGCGGTCGACATGGAGACCGGTATGCGGGGCTATTTACTGGCCGGTCAGGAAGGCTTTCTCGATCCGTATAAGGGTGGCGAAAAAGCGACCTATGAGTCGATTAAGTCGCTTCAGCAGACCGTCAACGACAATCCAATACAGGTCGCTCGCTTGGCGGAGGCCGACAAAATTCTGAAGGAATGGCAGTCAAAAGTCACTGAACCAACCATTGCGCTGCGTCGCCAGATCGGCGATGCCAAAACCATGAACGATATGGCCAAGATCGTCGGCGAGGCACGCGGCAAGCAGTATTTCGACAAATTTCGCGGCCAAATCAAGACGTTCATCGACCTCGAATCCAAATTACTCGTGAAGCGGCGCGACGATTTTCAAAGTGCGTTTAACAGACTCAGCAGCAACGGTATCGCCGATGCCAGTTTGCTCAAAATCATGAGCGACAATGAACGCTGGGTAGCGCACACCTACAAGGTAATCGGGCAAGCCAATGCAATTCTTGCCGCCGCCGTCGACATGGAAACCGGCATGCGGGGTTATCTGCTCGCCGGCCGTGATGGCTTCCTCGACCCGTATAAGACTGGGCAAACCAATTTCACGAAATTCATTGCCGAGCTGCGTGAAACCGTCAGCGACAACCCGGCGCAGGTCAAGCTCCTTACCGAAACCGAGCAGACCATCACAGACTGGGTCACGCAGGTCACGCAACCGGCGATTGCGCTACGCCGTCAAATCGGCGACGCCAAGACCATGGACGATATGGCCAGTTTGGTCGGTGAGGCGCGCGGCAAGCAGTATTTTGATGCCTTCCGCAAGGTGATGGCGGCGTTTAGCGCCGAAGAACAGGGCCTCATGGAATCCCGTCAGGAAAGCAGCGCCCGCACGGTTACGTTCACTTATAGCGCGGTTGGGACCTTTATCGCGCTCGGCGTGTCGATCGGTCTTGCGCTGGCATGGCTGATCGGAAACGCGATCGCGGTCCCGATTGGAAATATGACCGAAGTGATGGGTAAGCTCTCGGATGGCGACAAAGAGGTCCAAGTACCCCATCAGGACCGCCGGGATGAGGTTGGCGACATGGCCGACGCGGTTCAGGTATTCAAGGCCAGCATGATCGAGAATGAGCGCCTTCAAGCGGAACAGAAAAAGGCGCAGATCGAGAAGGAACGCCTCGCGGCCGAACAAAAGGAAATCGAACAAAAGGCGCAGGAGGAAGAACAGCGTCGTGCCGAGGCCGAGCGCGCGGCGGCTGAGGCGCAAACAAAAGAGCAGGAGCGCATCACGCAGGAAGCCGCGGCGCGGGCCGCGAGGAAGGAAGAAATCATTTCGTCCTTCGACACGAAAATTAGCAGCGTGGTTCAGATTCTAAGTTCGGCGGCGACCGAGACGCAATCGTCGGCGGAATCGATGTCGGCGAGCGCGGTGCAGACGAGCCGACAAGCTATCGCCGTCGAAGCGGCATCCGAGGAAGCTACGACCAACGTGCAAACCGTAGCATCGGCTGCGGAGGAGCTGTCGGCCTCAATCGAGGAGATCAGCCGCCAAGTCGGTCAGAGCAATCAGATCGCGCAGAGCGCGGTGGACGAAGCCAAACAGACGAACGAAAGGGTCGAGGGGCTTTCTCAGGCCGCTCAAAAAATCGGCGATGTGGTCGAGCTTATCAATGACATCGCTTCACAAACAAACCTTCTGGCGCTAAACGCGACCATCGAGGCCGCGCGTGCCGGTGATGCCGGCAAGGGCTTCGCGGTCGTGGCGTCCGAGGTCAAGTCGCTCGCGACGCAGACCGGCAAGGCGACCGAGGAAATCGCGGATCAAATCACCGCCATCCAAGCTGAAACCGTTGCTTCGGTGGAAGCAATTCAAGGTATCGGCCTGACGGTCGGCCAGATGGGTGAAATCGCGACTTCGATTTCCTCAGCGGTTGAACAACAGGGTGCGTCCACGCGCGAAATTGCCGGTTCGGTACAGCAGGCCGCCGCCGGCACCCAGGACGTGTCGAGCAACATTTCGCAAGTGGCACAAGCGGCCGGCGAAAGCCAGGAGTCCTCCGGCCAGATGCTCAACGCCGCTAAGGAGTTCGCCCAGCAGGGCGAGGTGTTGCGCCGGGAAGTCGATCAGTTTCTGACCGAAATCCGCGCCGCGTAGAACCGCGGGGGGGGGGGGCTTCCGGGAACTCCCATTGCACTGAAAGCCGAGATCGAGGGTGGTGGAAAATTTCCCCACCCTCGGCGCTGGTTTAAGCGAAAACCGAAACCGACACGTGGTTATTGCCGCGCGGTGCCTGGCTTGCCGTCGCGCGGAACCTCGTCGCCGTCTTCGCGCAGATGGAACGTCTTCACGGCGCGTCGCTCGACCGAATCAATCGCTTAGGAAGACGCCGCCGCGAAACCAGCCTGGATGTCCTTGATTTCGGCGAGCGCTTCATTCGACAACGGTCCGATGTTCACCGCGCTGACCGCTTGCTGCAATTCTTCAAGTGTTGCGATACCGATTTCCATCGTTGAAAGCACGCGGTTCGAAATGACGTAGCGGACCGCCAATTCCGGCAGGCTGGCGGCATGCCCCGCTTCGACGAGTGGCTGGAAACACAGGGCGCGTTTTACATCGGTGGCGTAGTCTGGGCTCGACCCGATTGGAGAGACGTTCGGCAAGCCTAAGGGATGGCGTGCCTCGCTTCCGGAAAGCGCGCCACCCGCCAATACCCGTACGCCGATAGAGCCGACGCCGTTGCGTTCGGCGACGTTCAAGAGTTGGCGGAAATCGTCCGCGGGATAGCCGTCCGGTATCGTCTCGCCGGCCGAGGGGGCAAGCATGTTGAAGAAAATTTGCGCGCTGTTGAAGTGGCCGGATTCGATTAGCTTATGAAGATCATCCGCGCCGCCTTTCGCGGTAAAGCCCAGATAGCGGGTTTTGCCTTCGTCCCGCAGCTTCTCAAAGGTTGGGACGATTTCGCCGAGTACTTGATCGGCGCCGAGTTGACCACGTTTGTCGGGAACCCCCAACGTGTTGTGGAGCTGAAAGATATCGACGCAATCCTGCTTTAAACGCGTGAGGCTGGCTTCGAGGGAGGCTCTGATCGTTCCCGCGAGATCGTCGCCGTCATCGGTGGTCAAACCGACTTTCGTACTGACGTGGATGCCGTCGCGGTTTTGGCCGAGCGCGCGGCCGAGATTCGTTTCCGAGGCCGTATCTCCATAGGACGGTGCGGTGTCGAAATGATTGATTCCGTTGTCACGCGCCCAGGCGACGGCCCGGTCCTGGTCGGCGGCATTCCCCGCCGTCATCAGCCCGCCGACCGCGCCGCAGCCAAACGTCAGCCGGGAAAATTCGAGATCCGTCCGGCCAAATCGCTTCTTTTCCATCATACCGCCCTTCGAAATGTTGGTTTTTCCCGCGCCTATGATTTGATCATACGCGAAGCCGACCGGGCGCGGATTGGAAATTTTAACTCCAACAATCGAATTGGATAAAAAATTTCATTATATTGATTGTTTTGTTTCATTTTTCGAATATTTTCGCATAATACTGCTATTCGGTTTACCGAGATTGGCGCATCAAAGACCGATTGACGGAAAGCAGCATTAAATTTCACCGCGCTTTGAGGATTAATTTCTGCAACTATGAGGTTGCCGGTCAACAGGGGGCGGTTTGGCGACGGCGCTGAATACCGATCGCGACACCTTAATAGGGCAGGATTTGAGCGAGGGTGATGATCGTCCAGCGGGAGGCAGTTCAGGTTGCTACGTGCTTGGGGTGACAATTTAGAAAAAAGAAAATCGCAACAGGAGGAAACACCAGATGACCAAAATGACGACAGAAGAGGCGTTCGTAAAAGTCCTGCAGATGCATGGCATCGAGCATGCGTTCGGGATCATCGGTTCGGCGATGATGCCGGTTTCGGATCTGTTTCCCAAGGCGGGGATAACCTTTTGGGACTGCGCGCATGAGTGTAACGCGGGCATGATGTCGGACGGCTACAGCCGCGCGTCAGGCAAGATTTCCATGTGCATTGCGCAAAATGGCCCGGGCATCACCAACTTCGTGACGCCGGTCAAGACCGCTTACTGGAATCACACGCCGCTGCTGCTGGTCACGCCGCAGGCCGCGAACAAGACCATGGGCCAGGGCGGCTTCCAGGAAGTGCCGCAGATGAGCATTTTCGAAGAGATGGTCTGCTATCAGGAGGAAGTGCGCGATCCTTCCCGTATGGCCGAGGTTCTCAACCGGGTGATTGAGCAAGCCCGCCGCGGTTCCGCGCCGGCGCAGATCAACGTGCCGCGTGATTACTGGACTCAAGTTATCGACATCGCCATGCCGCAGGTCGTCAAGATCGAGCGGCCGTCGGGTGGGCAGGCGAGTATTGCCGCCGCCGCCGAGTTGCTGTCGAGCGCGAAATTCCCGGTTATCTTGAATGGTGCCGGCGTGGTGTTGTCGGATGGTATCGATGCCTCCAAGGCGCTGGCCGAGAAACTATCCTCGCCGGTTTGCTGCGGCTATCAGCACAATGATGCGTTCCCAGGTTCGCACCCATTGTTTGCCGGACCGCTCGGCTATAACGGCTCGAAGGCGGGCATGGAGCTGATCAAGCAGGCTGATGTGGTGCTGGCGCTCGGCACAAGATTGAATCCATTCTCGACCTTGCCCGGCTACGGCATGGACTACTGGCCGACAGACGCGAAGGTAATCCAGGTGGATATCAACGCGGACCGGATCGGCCTGACCAAGAAGGTCGACGTCGCCATTCAGGGGGACGCCAAGATGGTTGCCGAGCAATTGCTGGGCATGCTGTCTTCCGCTGCGGGCGATACTGATCGCCAGGAACGCGAGGGCATTATCGCGACGACGAAGTCGCGCTGGCTGCAAGAGCTGTCGAGCATGGATCATGAGGACGACGATCCCGGCACGACCTGGAACGAACGCGCGCGCAACGCCAAGCCGGACCATATGAGCCCGCGTCAGGCGTGGCGGGCAATTCAGGCTTCCCTGCCGGTCGATGCGATCATTTCGTCCGACATCGGCAACAACTGTGCCATCGGCAACGCCTATCCGACCTTCGAGGAAGGCCGCAAATATCTGGCACCCGGCCTGTTCGGGCCGTGTGGCTACGGCTTCCCGGCGATCCTGGGCGCGAAGATCGGTTGCCCTGATGTACCGGTCGTGGGTTTCGCCGGCGACGGCGCCTTCGGTATCTCGATGAATGAGATGACTGCTTGCGGGCGCGGTGAGTGGCCGGCGATCACGATGATTATCTTCCGCAATTACCAGTGGGGGGCGGAAAAACGCAATACGACCTTGTGGTATGACGACAACTTTGTCGGCACCGAACTCGCCCTCGATGTGCAATATGCGAAGATCGCGGAAGCCTGTGGGCTCAAGGGCGTGCAGGTGACGTCGACCGCGCAGTTGACCGAGGCTCTTGCTACCGCGGTGAAGGAGCAAATGGAAAACAGCGTGACGACGTTCCTCGAAGTTGTCTTGAACCAGGAACTCGGCGAGCCGTTCCGCCGCGACGCGATGACCGCTCCGGTACCGGCCGCCGGTATCGATTTAAACGATATGGTGCCCCAGTAGACGGCGGACTGTAACTGGCCTTGCCTTCCGCGTTGGCGGGGGCAAGGCAACGAAACGCCCGTGCCATCGTTCCGGCCGATCCCGGAATGATGGCGTCGGTTTTTGTACACTATCCTAGCCGGTGCTATTCGACTGCGCGCTGTTCCGTTAGCATGCCCTAATTTCTAGTATCGTGCTCGCTGACGGTGCCGGGAAGCCGACATGAAGGTGCAAGAGGGAAGTGGCTTGGGTAGAAACTATAAGGATCTCTGGGAACATATAGAGGCGTTAGACCAAGCCGGCCTTCTGTATCGGATCGACAAGCCGGTCAACAAAGACACGGAAATGCACCCGCTGGTCCGCTGGCAATTTCGCGGCGGCATCCCGGAGGCGGAACGCAAGGCGTTCTTGTTCACCAACATTACCGATAGCAAGGGCCGCACCTATGACATGCCGGTCCTGATCGGCGGGCTTGCGGCCAATCCAGAGATCTATCGCATCGGCATGGGGGCGGCGTCGCTGGACGATATCGGGCCGCTGTGGGAGCGTGCGCTGCGTCAACCCGTCGAAACAACCATGGTTTCCGATGCCCCCTGTCAGGAAATCGTCATGACGGGTGCGGAGGTGCAGGGCCCGGGGAAGGGGCTTGATGCGTTGCCAATTCCCATTTCCACGCCGGGTTATGACACCGGGCCCTATTTCACCGCTGCGACCTGGATCACGAAGGACATCGATAGCCATGTCCAGAATATGGGTGTCTATCGCGGCAATCTGAAGGCTCCCGACCGGCTTGCCGTGATGATGCAGATTTCGAGTTCCGCCGGTGGTTACCATCATTGGAAGGGTTATCAGGCGCGCGGCGAAAAGATGCCGGTTTGCATTATCCTCGGCTGTCCGCCGGTCGTTGAATATACAGGCCCGCAAAAGGTGAAACTCGGCGTTGATGAGCTTACCGTGGCCGGGGGGCTCGCCGGCGGGCCGATCAACATCGTCAAGGCAAGGACGGTCGATCTGTACGTCCCGGCCGAGGCGCAAGTCGTCGTCGAGGGTTATATCGATCCGGAATATCTCGAACCGGAAGGTCCATTCGGTGAGTCGCATGGTTATGTGGCCGTGGAGGAATATAATTTCACGATGGATGTCACGGCGGTCACGCGGCGGCGGAAACCGGTTATCAGTTCGATCATAAGCCAGGTGACACCGAGTGAATCCAGCGTCATCAAACGGGTCGCCTATGAGCCGATGTTTCTTTCCCATCTGCGCGATACGCTTGGTATTCGCGGTGTGACCAAAGTCTCGCTGCATGAACCGTTGACCAATTTGCGCCGCTTCGTCAGCGTGACAGTGGACCGAAACACGCCCAAAACCGAAATCTGGCGCGCCCTGACGGGTATTTCGGCCTATCAACCCGCCGTCGGTAAATACTGTATCGCCATCAATGATGACATCGACCCGAACAATGCGGACGCGCTGCTTTGGGCGATGTGCTATCGCGCTAATCCGGTCAAGGACATTCAGATCGTCGACTACAGGGGCAGGGGACATGGTCCCATCTTGAAGGAATCCGAAGACGAGTCGACGATGCTGATCGATGCGACTCTCAAATACGACCTGCCGCCGGTGGCGTTGCCGAAAAAGGAATTCATGGAGCGGGCCAAGGAACTTTGGGAGGAACTCGATCTGCCGCCCTTGACGCCGGAACCCCCATGGCACGGCTATTCATTGGGCGACTGGAACGACAAGTGGGACGCCATGGCGCAACGCGCCACCGATGGTGACTATCTGATCAACGGCGAACGCACCGCGCAGCTCAAGCGGAAGCTGGAAGACCCGCAGGTGCAAATACGCGACGTCATGGGTAACGATATCGTTGGTGACGAGTAGACGCTGTACCAAACCTGATATACGGATCGTCTGGGCCGCATACGATATTTCTTAAAATCGCGGCTTTTAATCGGCGCTGCGGCGCCTCATATGGATACATCGATTGCTTAGGGAGCGACCGTGGCCATCCACGGCAACCGGAATGGAGTTCACAAAATGACCGAGTCATCGTCATACACGCCGCCGAAAGTGTGGAAATGGGAAAACGAGAATGGCGGCGCGTTCGCGAACATAAATCGCCCGACCGCTGGCGCCCAACATGAAAAGGAGCTGCCCGTCGGCGAGCACCCTCTGCAACTCTATTCGCTGGCCACGCCCAACGGGGTGAAAGTCACCGTGATGCTGGAGGAGTTGTTGGCGCTCGGCATCACAAGTGCGGAATACGATGCCTGGCTGATCAAGATTGGCGATGGTGATCAATTCGGCAGCGGATTTGTTGCCGCGAACCCGAACTCAAAAATTCCGGCATTGATGGATCATGGTACCGAAAAGCCCACACGCGTATTCGAGTCCGGCGCGATCCTGATGTATCTCGCCGCGAAGTTTCAGGCCTTGATGCCGGAAGACCCGGCGCTGCGCCCCGAATGCCTGTCCTGGCTATTCTGGCAGATGGGCAGCGCGCCGTATCTGGGCGGTGGTTTTGGCCATTTCTACAATTACGCGCCGGAACGGTTCGAATACCCGATAGATCGTTTCACGATGGAAGTGAAGCGCCAGCTCGATGTGCTCGACCGTCATCTTGCTGAAAACGAGTACATGACCGGCGAGGAGTATACGATCGCCGACATCGCGATCTGGCCTTGGTATGGCCAATTGCTTTTGAACAGGCTCTATAACGCGGCGGAATTCCTGGACGCGGAATCCTATGAAAACGTCATGCGCTGGACACTAGAAATCGATGCCCGCGGACCGGTGAAACGCGGCCGCATGGTCAATAAGGTCAGGGGCGAACTACACGAACAGCTCCGCGAACGCCATGACGCCAGCGACTTCGACACCAAGACGCAGGACAAGATTGAAGCGGCGGACTAAGCCTTACCCGTTTGCCGTTGTCGGGTCGATCGTTCGTTTGATTTCCGTGACCTTGGTGGCGGGAAAGCCGGATAGTTCCGCGTGCTTGTGGATCATGTCCTCGTTCTTTGCGAGATAGACGCAGAACGTTTTATCGCCGGCGACATAGGAGTGTTGCCACTGAATGTCTGGTGCCAATTGTCCCAAGACCTCGTTCGATTTTTGTGCAGCGCCGCGTAATTGCTCGCGCTCGAAAGTACCGACTTCTGGAATATCCCGTTCAATGACGAACATGCGCATGGCATTTCCCCTCTACCGAATTGTTATTCCTTGACCATGAAGAACCGAGCGGCTCACCCGCGCCGCAGCGTAAGCATATCATGGATGAATATATATCGGTATTCGCTGATTAATCGAGTGCGGAAAGGGCGGTTACAGATAGCGTGCGGGTAAGGGTGGATTGCCCCGTACTAAATCGGCGGCGCGTTCGGCCATGGCGATGACGGGGGCGTTGATGTTGCCGCCGGGCATGTCGGGCATAATCGAGGCGTCGACGACGCGTAGATTGTCCGCGCCGATGACGCGCAGGGTGGGGTCGACGACGGCGCTGGGGTCGTCGGCCGCGCCCATCTTGCAAGTCCCAAGCGGATGATGGACCGTCCACGAGATGCGACGGATATAGGCGTCAATATCCGCGCGTGACGTGCAGTCGGGACCCGGATTGATCTCCGGTCCGCGAAACGGGTCGAGTGGTTTCTGGCTCGCGACCTCGCGCACGATCTCGATTCCCGCGCGGAAGGTCTCCCAATCCTTTTCGCTGCTAAGGAAGTTCTGATGAATGGCGACCGGCGTTCTGGGATCGGCCGTGCGTAGTTTTACAAAACCCCGGCTCTCCGGGTGCAGAATGACTGGGCGGAACATGAAGGCGTCTTTCGGACGTGGCCGTATACCGGGGAACCAGGGTTGCGTTTCAGGCGGTACGAAGCGCGTCAGAAGCTGGATATCGGGCTGTGCCAAGGACGGGTCGGTTTTGAGAAATGCCATCACCGGACCCGGCATGGCGGTTGCGAAGCCGGTTCCGAAAACATAGGCGCGGGCCATTTCGAGCAGCAGACGGTCATAGCGTAGTGTGTTCACGAAGGGGCCGTCGGTCTTGCGTTCATACTCCACGCCGACCGACATGTGGTCTTGTAGGTTCTTGCCCACACCAGGCGCGGCGATCTTGCACTCGATATCGTGTTCGGCGAGTTCGTCCGGATCACCAATGCCTGACAGCATCAAGAGGTGCGGTGAATTGATGACGCCGCCGCATAAAATTACCTCGCCTTCCGTATGCGCGGTCATCGTCCGGCCATCACGGGAATACCGGACACCGGTCGCGCGCGTTCCTTCGAAGATGATCTCCAATACCAGAGAGTTGGTCGAGAGCGTCAGATTCTCGCGTCGTAGGGCAGGGCGGAGATAGGCCACCGCCGCGCTGCACCGCAATCCACGCCGCACCGTTGATTGCATGATGCAAAACCCATCCGGCTCCGCGCCGTTATAATCCTTGGTGGCCGAATAACCGGCCGCCGTACCTGCTTCGAACAAGGCCTCCACGAGGGGATCGGGGTAGCGGTTTTGCGTGGTCGTCAGCGGTCCGCCGGCGCCACGGTGGGTATCGGCGCCACCTTCCCAATCTTCCTGACGTTGAAAATAAGGCAGCAGGTCGGCGAAGGACCAACCGGTGCAGCCCTGATCCGCCCAGCGGTCGTAATCCAAGGGATGGCAACGGACATAGGCCATCGCGTTGGTGGAGGAACAGCCACCGATTACCTTGCCGCGGGAACATTCGATTTGGCGATTGTCGAGTTGCGGTTCTGGTTCGGTGAAATAGCCCCAATCATGCAAGCGTTTTTGCAAAATTCGGCCCCAGCCGATCGGAATGCGGATCATCGGGTCACGGTCCGACCCGCCGGCTTCGATCAAGAGAACCCGAACGTTCGGATCCTCGCTCAGCCTGTTGGCCATGGTGCAGCCCGCCGACCCGGCGCCGATCACGATATAATCGTAGCTTTGCGTTGCCACCGCGCTATTTCCTCATCGTCGTCGCCACGTCGCCTCAGGCATTCTTGATCGTCATGCCGCCATCGACTGGTAAGGCGACGCCGTTGATGTAGCTCGAAGCGGGCAGGACAAGGCTTAGTGTCCCATGCGCCACTTCCTCCGGATCGCCATAGCGGCGTAGCGGTACGCGGCGTTTAGCGAATATGGTTTTGTGCTCCTCGGAAATTGC
>JAJFJC010000461.1 GCA_021774385.1 Alphaproteobacteria bacterium | reverse complement strand
GAGGATGCCCGCGATGCCGCCAATGATCAGCGCCTCGACCGGGCCGACAAAGCCGGATGCGGGGGTGATGGAGGCAAGCCCGGCAATCGTGCCGGTCACAAGGCCGACCATCGAGGATTTGCCGTGCTTGATCCGTTCCCACAACGCCCAGCTGAGCGAGGCGGTGGCAGCAGAAATATGCGTGACGGTCAGCGCCATCGCCGCGCCGCCATCGGCAGCCAGTTGCGAGCCGCCGTTAAAGCCGAACCAGCCAACCCAGAGCATCGCCGCGCCGACCATCACAAAGCCGGGATTGTGCGGCGGTTTCGCTTTCTCAGACCGCGCGCCCAGCACGATGGCGACCACCAACGCGGCAATGCCCGCGGTTTCGTGCACCACGATGCCGCCCGCGAAATCGTTGACCGCCTCTGCAAACAGGGCACCTTCGCCCCCCGCCAGCAGGCCGCCGCCCCATATCCAGTGCGCCACCGGCGCATAGCAGAACAGCATCCACAAAGACGAGAATGTCAGCACAAAGGCAAAGCCGATCCGCTCCACATACGCGCCGACGATCAGGGCGGGTGTGATGATCGCGAATGTCATCTGAAAGGCGAAAAATACGGTTTCCGGGATAGACCCCGAAAGCGTATCCGGTCCAATTCCCGCCAGGAACGCCTTGCTCAAACCACCGACGAATTGATTGGCACTGCCACCGTCACTGAACGCCAGGCTATAGCCAATGGCCAGCCACAGAATCGACGCGACGCAACATATGGCAAAACAATGCATCAGCACGGAAAGCACGCTGCTTGCTCGTACCAGACCGCCGTAGAACAACGCCAACCCTGGCAAAGTCATAAACAAAACCAAGGCCGTGGATGTCAGTATCCAGGCCGTGTTACCGCCGCTCAACTCATCGGCGGCAAACGCCGAAATGGGCCAAAACAATAAGACACCAACCACCAAAGCCGCTGCGCCATTCAATACACGCGCAATCGCCATAACACCCTCCCTCGCGCAAGTTTACGCCACGGCGCGCTCCACCACGCCAATTAACCAAGACCATAGGCGAGAATAGACACGGCAGCTAACCCTTTTCGGCATAGTCGGAGCAACAGGTGACTGATAGGCTCGCACCAGCTTTTCACCTTTGGCGACAGGGAATGCCAATCAAGAGCCCGCAAAAAACCGGCCTGCCTTTGTCGACCATTACCGGCAAACAGCTCTTCTCGGTATTGGCAATTGGCGGCCTTGGCTTGTTGGCCCTGATTTTCGCATCCGCATGGTTGGTCCGCGCCCGGCCGTTTGATTCAAATAATTCGGCGCTTCTCGACCTCGGTTTCGGTTTACTCGCCTATGGTATTTTTGCCGTGGCAACCTGGATTGTGATTGCTCGGCGGTCACGGGCTGACTGGGCCCATATCGGGATCCGCCGATGCGATCCGTCACTATTTTGGATCGGCGGATTTCTGGCATTTTTATGGATTGGCATCTCATCGGCGATCTATGCCGGCGCCGGCATCTGGGAAATTGCAATCGCCGAAGGCGGAAAGCTGATCGCCCCGTTTCGCGGCGACACCATCGCACTGGCGAGCCTCTTCTTGATAGCGGGACCCGTCGCGGCCATCGTCGAGGAAATCTTGTTCCGCGGCATGATCTATGGATGGCTCCGGCAACGCCTGGGCATCGCGGCGGCTGCAATTTTGAGTGCGCTTATCTTCACATCCGTTCATTTCTACGTCTTCGTCGCAGGATTCGCCGCCGCACTGGAAATGACGGTGTTGGCGGTTCTGCTCGCATTGTTGTTCGAAGTCAGCCGCTCCCTCTGGCCCAGCATGCTCTGCCACGCCCTGAACAATATGCTACTGCTCTCGCTCTATCTTTATCGGGGATAGCACGCGACACTATGCCAATAGGCTATCTGATAGGAGATACATGAATGCCCGAAAAGGGATCGCGGGATTTGTTGCACCAAATCGAGGCGGCACGGCGTCACGTTCTTGACGAAGGCCGTCCGGAAGCCGTCGCAAAACGACGTTCGTTCGAGATGATGACCGCCCGCGAACGGGTTTCTACGCTGGTCGACGATGGCGCCATTCGTGAATTCGGCAGCCTTGTTGAGCCGCACCGGGATAACGAACTAAACCGCGATCTCGTCGCCCCCGCCGATGGCATCATCACCGCTACGGCCAAGATCGGCGGTCGCTATGTGAATGTTATCGCCCATGACTACACGGTGTATGGCGGCAGTAGCGGAAAGGTCGGCGGCCTGAAGCTCGCCCGCGCCGTCCAACGTTCGATTGATCGCGGATTGCCGGTCATCATGCTCTTGGAAGGTGGTGGGCATCGTATTCAGGACGGCATGAATGCCGCGCATTTCGCCGGTGCTTCCCCCGTCTTCCAGAACATGGCGCGAACCTCCGGTTGGGTGCCCACGGTCGCGGCGATGATGGGACAAGGCTTCGCCGGTCCGACGAATTATTCCGCGCTCTCTGACTTTGTCGTCATGGTCAGGGGAAAAGCGACCATGGGCATGGCGGGACCGGCGCTGGTCAAGGCCGGTACCGGCGTCGAGATTTCCAAGGAGGATCTGGGTGGCGCAAAACGCCAAGCCGCCGAGCAGGGCATCGCCGACTTGGCTGTCGACAGCGAACAGGAATGCCTGGATGCGATCCGCGAATTTCTGTCGTACCTACCCAGCAATGCGAGGGAACCGTTACCGATAATATCCTGCGACGACCCGGCGGACCGGCGCGACGACAGCCTGTTCGATCTCGTGCCGGCCGATAGCCGTAAGGTTTACGATGTCCGCAAAGTCATCAACGTTATCGCCGACACGGAAAGTGTCTTCGAAATTAAGCCTGAATTCGCACCCAATATCGTTACCGCGTTCATGCGTTTGGATGGGCGGCCGGTCGGCGTTGTCGCCAATCAAACCCTGCGCAAGGGCGGCATATTGGATACGCCCTCTTGCGAAAAGGCGGCCCACTTCATCGCCATGTGCGACGCTTTCGGCCTGCCGCTAGTGTTCTTGATCGATGTCCCCGGATTTTCGATCGGGCCTTCAGCGGAGGAAAGTGGCCTCGGACGGCGCAGTGGCCGGCTGTTCTACGAAATCGGGATCGCGACCGTGCCACGGGTCTCCGTCGTCCTGCGCAAGGGCTATGGCGGTGGCTATTTCGCAATGGCGGGCGGACGCAGCTTCGAGGCGGATGCCGCTTACGCGTGGCCAACCGCAGAAATTTGCGCAATGTCGATCGAAGGCGCGGTCGATGTCGCGTTCCGCCGCGACTATCAAAACGCGGAAAACCCGGATGAAAAGCGCCAACAAATGATCGATCGGATTAAAACGCAAACCGCCGCGCTGGGCGCGGCGCGGGATTTTGGCGTGGACGAAGTGATAGATCCGCGCGACACGCGCGCGCTACTGATCGAAACCTTCAACAGCGCGCCACGGCGGCGTCCCGACCGCAACCCGCCGCGATATCGCGCAATCTCCCCAATCTAAAAAGCTGCTCCGTTGATGGTCATCGCGCCGATATTGTAAAAGAATACATATGAAGAGGGATCGAATATGTCATTGAACATTCAACCACTCGCGAATTCCTCGTTCGGTAGCCTTGTCGAATTCCAAGACACGGAAACCGCGCAGCAAGCCGTCGCCGCAGCGGAAACGGAACCCCATGCATTGCCTGAAGCCTTATACGCTTCGCATGGGCTACTCCTCATGAAAGGCATGCAGGCAATCAATGACGAACCCTCGCTTTTAGCACGCTTGAGCCGCTTGTTCGGTTCGGAGGTCGAGAATTACCATAAGACCCTCACAACGACGAACTATGTGCATGTCGACGTACCGGAAATCTTCATCGTCTCCAACATCCCACCCGCCGACCGTCCACCACCCGCGCGGCCGGAACCACCGCTTACGGCGGATGGTGGTCTCCCGGTACAGTTTCCGCATCGCAGAAGTTGGCATACGGATCAGAGCTACCGCCGGCCACCACCGGACATTTCGCTTTTCTATGCCGCGATCCCTGCGCCAAAGGGGCAAGGACAGACGCTCTACGCCGATGGAATTGCAGCATATGAAGCATTATCGGCAAGCCTAAAGTCCCGCGTCGACAACCTAGTCGGCATACATGTCAAACCGGGCAGTGGACGCGCGGAGTACGCGGTCCGGGCAAATGAGACGCCACAGCCCTTGGGTCCGCACGAGCAACCGCAACGACAACCGGTCGTCCGTGTTCACCCGGTGACCGGCCAGCGCGCTCTGTATCTCTGTGAAGCGGGTCAGATGGATTGGATCGATGGGCCTTTCGCTGGGATGCAAACCGGACCGGACGGCGACGGCGCGGCGCTGTTATACGAAATCATGACGCATCTCACCCAACCGAAGTTTGTTTACGCGCATGAATGGGACAAAGGTGATTTGGTCATCTACGACAACCGTACCTTGCTCCATGCGGCGACCTGGTTCGACGCCGAGAAACACGACCGCCTGATGTGGCGCACCACGATACACGGTAATCCGGGTCCGGAGTATGCAGGCGAACAGAAGAGCTGGATTCTCGAAGGGAAAACCGGATCGTTAGGAGAGTGACCGCGCGAGCGGCAACTCGACGAAGAAATCAGTTCCTTGTCCAACCTGTGATTGGAAGAAAATCGTGCCATCATGGGCATCGACAATCGCCTTACTGATTGCCAGGCCGAGTCCCGTCCCCGATATATTTCTACTCGAACGCGCCCGCGAAAACCGCTCAAAGATCGCCTCCTTGAAATCATCGGGAATTCCCGGCCCAGTATCCGAAATTTGAAATTTCAGTCTGTTCCCAACAACCTGAACCCGTGTGGTCACTGCGGCGCCGTCCCCCGAAAATTTGACGGCATTGGAAATTAGGTTGGTCAAAACCTGCCCGACCCGCATTCTGTCGCCCATGACCGCGGGACATTTCTCAATTTTGCATTCGATCGAAATCCGCTTCTCCGCGGCCAAGCCCGATAGATTCTCACAAATCTCGGCAAGCAACGGCCCTGGTTCGAAAGTATTAAAATCGAAGGATAATGTGCCCTCTTCAAGTTCCTGAATATTGAGAAGGTCGCCGACCAAATCGATCAAATTATTCGTATTCCGGCTTGCGATGCCAATCAAGTTTTTAACCTTTCCCGGCAATGCTTCAATGCGACCGCTTTCAAGCAAGCCAAGCGTTCCGCGAATCGAGGTTAAGGGCGTACGAAGTTCGTGCGAAACCGTCGCAACGAATTCGTCCTTCAGGCGCTGCCGTTCGATTTCTTGTGCTACTCGCTGCCGCGCCGTTTTCAACGCAATCCTCAGCTCCATCTCATCGACGATGACACTGGATAGATCAATCAGAAACCGACGTTCATCATCGCTCAACTTTTTCGGTTTGCGATCGATCGCACATAGCGTACCCAATTTGAATCCGTCCGGCGTATTCAATGGAGCGCCAGCGTAAAATCTTATCGAAGGATCCGAGGTTACCAAGGGATTGTCGGCAAACCGGGGGTCAGAAAGCGTATCACATACCTCGAACACACCTTCTTCCAATATAGCGTGCGCGCAAAACGCAATGTCCCGGGGCGTCTCTTGAGCCGCCAACCCCTGTCTGGATTTGAACCATTGCCGCTCCTCATCGATAAGCGAAACCAATGCGACCGGCACGCCCAAAAACTGCGAAACAAGTCTCGTAATCCGGTCGAATGCTTCCTCCGGCGGCGTATCCAGGATTTGATAGGATTCGAGCTTCGATATGCGTTCACGCTCTGCTTGAGTTGGTGACGCAACTTTCATATCCAAGCCTCGCTCGCCAAATGTCAAACCGATGTTATTACAAAAAGGCCGATTTACCGAAACGTTCCGCGCTAATCCTTGCGAACAAAAAGGAAGTCGCCACCCTCATGACCGGCAAGCCGAATATCCGAGTATTCCGGCGTCTGCTCAGCATTCAGCACCACCTTGTGCCGGATTTTCTCAAAAAGTTGCGTGCCATCAATCACGCCTTCGTTTTCGCGCAACGCCTTCAGGAATTGAGCCGCGAAAACCGAATGCTTACCGCCGCCGGAATCCGCGACAGGCTCCAGCCCGCCGGAGGAAAGCACGACGCGGGCGCGTTTTTCCGACATATGCGCAATATAATCAGCCCTGCGGTCGGGCACTTTTATGGATCGCGTCAAAGTGCCGGAGTAACAGCTGTCGGCCACGACCAGGACGTGCTTGGCAAATACCGCCTGTAACGTGTCCGTAAGGCTTGAATTCGCCAGCCAACGGGAACGGCGGTCTTTCCTAGCATCCACCGGCAACCAATAACCGCGACCCGATTGCTCATCAAGCCAACCATGTCCGGCATAGTAGATAATCAAATTGTCTTGTTCGGTGAGCGCTTCTCTCGCGGCGTCGAAGGCGTCGATAATGTCATCGCGCGTGGGATTTAGTAACAATTGTACCGTAAATCCATAGCTCGCCTTTAATGTCGCGGCGACGGCGCGCGCGTCCGCCACAGCTGTCTTTAGCGCCGGCAGTGATTCATACTCATCGATACCAATCACCAACGCATGATAAGCACCGAAATCGACATTTGGGATATCTCTCGATCGTGTTACGACGACCGTACGTTCGGCGCGATTGCCGTCGACGTCGAACGCCGAAACCCTAATTTCCGACCGGCCCAGCTTCACGGCAATGTCTTTGGAAAACCGGCCATTTTCACGGCCGAATTGCACCGCATCACCATTTACCTCGACGCGCACGAGTGAACTGTCGTCGCTGACGATCCCATCGATCGTCACGATACGGGCCTTTGTCTTTAACGCGCCAATGGTACGGATCACCGGTGGTGCCAAATTCTGTGGCGACGTCAAGCCCCGCTGCCGGCGCTCCAATATCAAGGCCTGCCGCTGCATATCCATCTTTTGTCTTTGCAGCGTCAATTCCTGCTCGATCCGGTCTCGCTCCAACTGGAGACGCATTTCCTTAAGCTTGATTTCTTCGGCAAGGTGTTGCTGTTCGAGCGCCAGACGCTGCTTTTCGATTTCAGGGTTACGATGCTCAACGACGGGTTCTCGTCGCGGTGCCTTTTCCGCGAATTGTGTCGCCGTTGCTGGTTTCCTGCGAGTCTCAGGAGCAAGTGGTTTAGATTTTGGCGACATTCCCAAACGCGCCAGTTCGCCGTAAGCGCCATCTTCAAGCGCAATCAAATTGGCTGAATTTTGGGGATCAGCAAATGCAATCACGCCCTTTTTCATATGTACAAAGACTTCGAAACAACCCGATAACGGTTCCGCGCCCGCACCAAAATCATTGTAGTAAACAGTATCCACCTCGACGCATTGCCGGTCTCCCTCGACGCGCCAGGTCCCAAACCCATTGTCTCCCATCGCAAAGGCGTTCGCGTCGAAATTTCCATTCGCTTCAAATGTGATGGCCCAGACGACATCCGAACTTCCCGTACCATCATCTGGATAATTGGCAAGATGAAGATCCTCGAAAAGGAGACGAATCTCAGTCCCATCAAGCTTACGGAACTGATTGTCTCCTTGGGCGAGTTGCGCCGCAAACGCGAAACTCTGCAGCACCATCAGGCCTATTGCCGCGCGCGCGGCCAAACCGAGTATCCGCAATAACCCATTGTGGGAATTCAAGGGCGACTCCTAAAATTTGGGCCTTGATCCTAGCGCGGCGTCGGATGGTAGTCATGAGGCAATTTCGGCGACCTAACGAAAGTAGGCGAGCGTGGGAATTACCGAGATCAGGAGAAGGGCCGCGAAGGTAAGATTTATGACGCGGCATTTTCTGGGGTCATGCAAATGGCGACGCAACGAACTGCCCACGAAAAGCCATGCGATATCGGCGATAATAAGAATGACAAAACAAATTAGGACCTCCACCACGGTCGCGTAGAGCGGCGTTCCTGGCAATAAATCAAAGCCCGCGAACAACGCGGCGAACGCCGCATATGCTTTCGGGTTGGAGAGATTAAACACAAGCCCGGTCATAAAACCGGGCGCCGCCCTGACACCGCTTACGCCGCCCGTCGGCGATGCGGTTGCGATGCGGTAGGCAAGATAGGCGAGATATACCACGGAAATGACACCGAGTACTTCGGCCGCATGGGGAACCGACAGGATAGCCGTCAGCAGGCCACCCGCGACCCCAAAAATAACGAGTGCCGCACCGGTGACAATACCGAAAAAATAGATGCGCGCCGCCTGCCTATCGAACGCAGCGCCGGCTGCGGCGAGGCTTAACGTTGCCGGCCCCGGACTACCGACGAGCACGAAACCGGCCCCGATATATGCCCACAATTCGCCCGCACCCAATTGAATCTCCTAAAGTGAAACCTTCCGAATAAACCCAGTGCAATGGTTTCCGATGGTATGCTATGCGAGCGCTTGCATTCCATCGGAAATAAATATTTAGGCGGCAAGGTTCTTTGCTTGAAGACCATAACCTTTTAGCGGATTGCGCAACCAAAGCCCGCAATATTGCGGACCAATCTTGTGTGACAAACCCGGAAACGGGCATTAGCTGCGCCTGGTACCATGGATTCTGGCCATATCTGCGATCACTTGGCATCGTTACAGCGCCGACAAACCATCGTGAATTCTACGCGAAAACTTTTTGTACTTTGGCCAGCCTTCCAGAATTTCGCCGAGTCCTTATTTCGGGGTCGGCTGATTTCAACATGCTCGAGCAAGTCTTCGATGCTTTTAGCAACGATAATCTCAAACAGAACATTGTATTTGTCGACCGATGTCCCACGCCGGTTGCCTTAGCCGAATGGTATGCGAACTGGGTCGGACGCTCGGTTGACGCGCGTACCAACGATATATTGTTATTCCGCGATTCACCGTTCGACGTCATCTGCACCCACTCCTTCATGGGCTATTTTTCCAACGACGACCGTGGAGAACTGGTCCGGAAGTGGGCCACGCTCCTTCGCCCTGGCGGAAAAGTGGTAACGATTAATCGCATACGCCCTGGATGCCAAGAACCTCTCGGTTTCACGCCGGAACAGTCCAAAGCCTTCGCCGAAAAAGCACGCCTTGCTGCATTGGTCTGCCCCGTTGCATTGGATTTGGACGTCGACGAAATTGAGCGAGCCGCAATCCGGTACGCCGAAAATTTTAGGATCCGGCCAATCCCCTCTGAAGAAAGCCTTCGAAATTTGTTCGAAGTGAACGGTTTTTCGATCGACCAATTGAGCGGCAAGACCGTGTCCGGCCACGAAGGCCGTCGCGACACCGGTCCAACGACACCGGACGGCGCGACATACATGCACATTGTTGCCACCCGCCTTTGACCTTGACCGCACTAGACATTATCGATCTCTGATACAAAATCTTCGAATTTTCCTCCCGGGTTTCTGGGAATTTCTGCCAGATAAGTGAAGGCAATCGACATCACGACGGGAAGGCGGCCGGTTATATGCTGCGCCAGCCGCGTTTCTTCTTCCGCCGTCAATTCTCGCTCGGTAACAAGACGCGCTTCGAGTTGACCAGCCGACTTCTGAATAATCTGATGTTGGCGAATGGGTGCTATCGCCGTGAGCCCCCGCGACCCGAAAGCAGGCCAAACCTTTTGCCCACCCGGTAGTGTTAGCATGTTCCTGACCCGACCATAGATCCGGTTGATCGTCGGAAGCCCGCGCCCGCAGGCACACGGAGCCGCCACCTCCGCATAATCTCCCACCTCATAGCGTATGAGCGGGGTGACGAAATTATGCAACGGCGTCACGATGACGCGACCGACCTCACCCGGTGCGCAGGGATTTCCCGCCTCGTCGAGTATTTCCACCAATACACTTTCCGCCATCGTGTGATAGGTCGCCGCTTCGGGGCATTGCAATGCGACGATACCGAGTTCCTGCGCCGAATAGATATCGTGTATCGGCGCCTCGAGGACGCCTTCGCAGAATTCCCGGGTTTCAGGATCGAGAACCTCGCTCATCGTGGTAATGGCGCTCAACCGTGGAAGTTCGATATGCCCCGCCACCGCCTCTTCCGCGAGATTCTTAAGATTGGAAGGATAGGTTGTGAAGAGGTGCGGTTGCATTTCGCGGAGCCATGCGCCCTGTGCCGATGCCGTTTCGCCAACTTCGAAATAGTAGAAGGGACCCGTCACATAACCGTTCATCCAGGGCACCGGTGTCGCCGTGGCGGACAGTTTCCGTTGCATCGCCGTTAATCTGGTAATACCGGCATATCGCGCGGCAGGGTCGTAATCATGCCAACGGTAGTGGCGCAAATTATTGGCGTAATAGAAAAGATTGTTGATGGCGCTGGTCTTGATTCGAACCGGCTTGCCCGTCGAGCCCGAAGATTGTTTAGCGCTGATACGGCCATGCGCCGCCGGCGGCGACTCCGAAAAAATTTCATCGCCAGACTGCTGCAGCGCCGATCTGGTGAGAATCGGCAAGGCGCGCCAGGCGTCCATATCGAGGCGCACGCCTTGTGTTATACGGCCCTTTAGACAATCCCGATAATAGGGGACGGTCGCAAGACAATGCGTGAGTAACGCCTCCAATTGGACAAGTTGGCGGGCTTCGGTTTCCGATTCGGATAGCCATTGCGATTGTTCCGATTGGGCGTGCAATGCCACCACTGTTGCGGCATCGCCATTCGGCACTCTTGGCCATAGAAGCGAACCGTCTCGCGAGCTTAAGGTATAACGATGCGCCATAATTTCACTTCATCGATGGAGCGCACGGAGCGCATGAAGTCAGTTATACTTGATTTTGTTGGCTACTATGGCCGCATCGACGGCGAAAAGCTCAATACGAAGAACCCGGCACTCCGGGAACAGCGCGGCGAAAACGGCATGCTGGCACCCACCGTTATCGCTGGAAGCTACTGGCAACGCCATCTACAGTACCCGTCAGCCTGGAGCTTCGAGATCCACCTACGTCCGTTCAAAGAAAGTTTCTGAAACGAACGCTTATCCTATCCCCAACACCTCTCGGACACCGGCCACGATCTTTGTTCGATCGGGAAAGACATGATCTTCGAGTACCGGGCTGTAAGGAATAGGTACTTGCAGCGCGCAAATCCGTTTGGGTGGTGCTTTCAGGCAGGAAAACGTATCCGGATCCTCGGTGACCAGTGTTGCAATCTCCGCCGACGCGCCCGCCGTCGGCCCGGCCTCATCGGCGACAATGAGTCGGCCGGTCTTCCGCACAGACGCCCGGATTGTCTCGCTGTCCATCGGGATCAGGGTTCGCGGATCGACAACTTCGACGGATACCCCTTCTGCCGCCAGAGTCTCCGCTGCAGCCAATGCTTCTTGCACCTGCCAGGCCAGGGCAACGACGGTGATATCGGTCCCTTCTCGCTTAACCTCCGCCTTACCGATGGGGACGGTGTAATCTTCTTGCGGCACATCACCCTTGAGACCCGCGAGCCGGTTCGACTCGAACGCAATTACGGGATTGTTGTCGCGGATCGCCGATTTCAGCAGGCCTTTCACGTCATAGGGGGTTGAGGCCAGTGTAATCTTCAAGCCCGCCATATTCATGAACATCGAATAGGGGCTTTGTGAATGCTGCGCCGCACTACGCCCGCCACCGCCGACCGATGCGCGATAGAGGATCGGAAACTGGGCCTGCCCGCCAAACATATAATGAATCTTAGCCGCCTGATTGACGATCTGGTCCATGGCAACGAACGCAAACGTGACTTGCCGCCAGTCGACAATGGGCCGGAAACCGGAACTGGCCGCACCAATTGCCATACCCGTTAGCGCGCTCTCCGCGATCGGCGTCGCGCGGACACGAGATTCACCGAACTTTTCGACAAGCGCGTCCGGCGCGTCGGTGGACATATGGAATATCTTCGGATCGCGTTCCATTTCTTCGACCAGGGCTTCCATGGCCGCCTGTGCAAAAGTGATTTCTCGCATGGCTTGCTCCTCAGTCGGCGTAAAGATCGTCTAGCGCCGCCTCGGGCGCCGGAAACGGGCTGGCCTTGGCATAGACCACCGATGCTTCAATGGATTTCAGAACCGCCGCGTCCATCGCATCCCATTCTTCGTCGCTGAATTGACCCTGTTGGCTCTTCAAATGATCGACGAGGCGGGCGATCGGATCCCGTTTCATCCAGATATCGATCTCTTCCTGCGTACGCTGGTCGGGCTGGTTGGGGCGCTCCGTATGCTTGCGCCAGCGATAGGTCTTGCATTCGATCAGGGTCGGACCTTCGCCCGCCCGTGCCCGCGCCACCGCGTTCGAGGCGGCTTCGTAGACAGCGAAGACATCGTTGCCGTCAACGATCACGCCGGGTATGCCATAGCCAGCGGCGCGCGCGGCGACATCTTCATGGGCGAGGGTTCTGGACGCTGGTGTCTGAGCCGAGTGTAAATTGTTCTCGCAGACATACAGCATCGGCAGCTTCCACTTCGCCGCGATATTCAGGGACTCGTGGAACGGCCCCGCGTTTGATGCGCCATCGCCAAAAAAAGACACCGCGACCCGATCGCTTCCTTCGAGCTGCGCCGCCAGCCCCGCGCCGGTGACGATGGAGATACCGCCGGCGACAATGCCGTTCGCGCCCAGCATGCCGATATCGAAATCGGCGATATGCATGGAACCGCCCTTGCCCTTGCAGTAGCCATCCTCGCGGCCATACAGCTCCGCCATCATCCGGTCGAGATTTGCCCCCTTGGCGATGCAATGCCCATGCCCGCGATGGGTGCTGATGATCTGATCATCGTCGTTCAATGCGGCGCAGATGCCGGTGGCGACCGCCTCCTCGCCGATATAGCAATGTACGACACCATAGATATCGCCCGCATGGTAATCGTCGGATGCACGCTCCTCGAAGCGGCGAATTGTCTGCATGGTGCGCAGCATCTCACGTTGTGTTTCCGGTGTCGGATATGGCATCGCAAAACCCTCATGTGCTGACCTTCAACTTCCACATGCTACGCGACGGATGCCGGCGGCTCAAAGCACGAACATTTTTAGTGCGGCACGCCGGCCGCTTTCAAGGCCTTGGTTTGGCGAGATTTGAGGGTCTTTTCGGCAAAATCGCCGATCAATTCGTGGAACAGATTGTGCCAGTTGACTTCCGCCTTGAGGTGCATGAACACCGATCCGAGACCGATCGCCGCACGGTCCATCAACACGAATTCCCGCGGCGGTGTTACACCACCAAGACGCCGTAATTCTTCGTGCACCTTGTTAGCGATGCGCGCGCCATACATGCCGCTATCTGATTCCTGAATCTTTTGAACCTTGTCCTCCATCAAGGGCGCGTAGACAAACTCGGCCCAGATGTTCAGGACATCGATCATCTCCCCGTCCAGCCCCGTGAACCCCCAGGTCTCGTAAGCGTGTACCGCGCGGTCACGGTCGTCGTCGCGCAGCCCGTGATACAGGTCAATCACACCGGCGACAAAGCTCGGCGCGAACACGCGGATGCAGCCGAAATCGAGCAGGTTTACCGAATGATCCGGGCGTACGCTGTAATTGCCAAGGTGCGGATCGCCGTGAATGACGCCGTATTCATAAAACGGCACGTACCAGGCGCGGAACATATTGTATGCGATCGCGTTGCGCGCCTCCAAATTGGCCTCTTGGAAGCTCAACAATGGCGCGCCCTCGAGCCAACTCATGGTCAACAGGCGGTCCGTGGATAAACTGGATACGGCTTCGGGCACATGCACCCCTGTTTCGCGCGCGAGCATGGCGCCATACAACGCCATGTGCGCCGCTTCCCGGTAATAATCCAGCTCCTCACGGAGACGCGCCGACAGTTCGGCATGGATTTGATCCGTCGAAATTGCCTTGTCGTATCGCTCATAAACAGAAAAAGCGAGGCGAAGCTGCTTCAAATCCGCCTCGACCGCTGAAGTCATATCGGGATATTGCAGCTTGCAGGCTAAAAGGCTGCCGTCCTGCGAAACAGCCCGGTGCACCTGCCCCAGCGAGGCCGCGTGTGCCGCGTCACGTTCGAAAGTTTCAAACCGGCCGCGCCAGTCGTCACCCAGTTCGGAAGCCATGCGGCGACGCACGAAAGGCCAGCCCATGGACGGTGCGTTGGTTTGCAACTGTTTTAGTTCCTCGACATATTCGTCCGGCAACGCGTCGGGGATGGTTGCCATGATCTGCGCGACTTTCATCAGCGGGCCCTTGAGGCCACCGAGCGCCGCCTTCAAATCGCTGGCATGCCGATCCTTGTCGATCTCCATGCCAAGATACTTCGACCCCGCGAATCGTAGCGCCAACCCGCCGACCGCCCCGCCAACGCGGGCATAGCGCCGCGCGCGGCCTGTCACGCTGTTTTTGTCTGAGGATGCCATTGCCAATAAATGGGGATAGATATGGTTTCTGTCAAAGGCGAAGGCATCGCTGCCGGCATTCTGAAGAATTGTTTTCCGATCCCGGCGAGGTCACTTTAAAACGCCCATAGGCATTCAGTATGGTATCCCGCCTTTCCTCCCAAAGAACGATCCGACCGCCCTCGATTCCGGAAAGGTCGGATCATGTACGGCGGTATTATTCTACGGCGTCGCTTTGAACGAACGGTATTTTGTGCGAAATTGCAGTTCGACGAACAATTTCCACGTGCGGTCCAAGTTAATTTCCGTAAAGCCCGAACGAAATCAGTCGCGGCAGAGGCAGGCTATGACGAGCAAGCTTACATACCTAATCATCGTTATCGGGCTCGGCGTCCTAATTTCCGGGTGTGCCGGAAAACCGGAACCTTTCACGCTGCAAGTCCCGCCCCTTCAAAATCCGACAGCTGGGCCGGTGGTAAAGATTATTGAAATTTCGGATAGCCGAACTTTCGAAACGGCACCGCGCCAACCGTCCATTCCATCGATGCACAATGTCGAGGATTTGAAGGACCCAGATCTTGTTGCCCGCGCCGTTGCACGATTCCGCGGTGCCTTTGGTCGGGGTATGGACAATATCTTTTTGCCGCCGGACCAAACGATGGTTCAAGTCGTGCGAGACGTTCTGGAAAACGGACTTCGCGAGGCGGGATACCGCGTCGTGAAACCGGGTGCGCCCGGCAGTGCGGATGCGGTGGCGTTAAAGGCTAATGTGCCCGTCAACTGGGGTTGGTTCGTACCGGGTGTGAAAGCGCATTTTTATCATCGCATCCGCGTTGATCTTGTTGGACCCTGGCCCCTTAAGGACAGTCAAAGCGAGGCAGCCAGAAGCGTATCCGGCGAAGCTCACTATTCCCATGGCTGGCGAATTTACTATGGTCCCATACGACGCGCCATGATCAGAAGTTTCGATGCGCTTATTGTGGATTTGAAGGGTAAGTTAAAACCTACCGGTTGACGCGGTAGGGCGCCAAATCGATATCCGGATCGCGCCCGGCAACAAGGTCGGAGATTATCCGCCCACTAATCGGCGCCATCGTCATCCCGACATGACCGCCACCCGCCGCGATATAGACGTTTGGATGGCCAGGCAATTCATCGATAAAGGGCACACCATTGGGCGTCGAAGGGCGAAACCCGAGCCATACGCTCTGCTCTTCCGACCGGAACCCGTTTACCGAACCGGCAATCCGGGAAATCATACGGCGCACCCGCGTATAGTCGGGCGGCGCTTCGTTGCCGCCAAGCTCGACACCCGTCGTCAGGCGCATGCCATCGTCCATCGGCGATAAAAACACGGAATGCGCGGTCAAGGCGACCGGCCTATTCAACGGCGTTTCCGGGTGCGGTAGCATGACATGGTAACCGCGCTCGGCGTCGAGCAGGATGCGCGTGCCAAATTGGCGCGCCAATCGCGACGACCAGGAACCCGCGGCGATGACGATGATATCCGCCTCTTCTTCCCCGCTATCGGTGCTGATGCTGTAAGGGCCATCTCCCGAAAGATTCTTGGCATGCCGTTCGACAACCTTGCCGCCCTGCGCGACGAATGTTTCGGCAAACCGCGCCACTAATTTTCCGGGGTCCAGAATTCCGGAATTGTCGTCGAAGAATAACCCGCGCGCGAAAATCGGTGCCAGGCCCGGCTCGAGCTGACGAATTTCATCGCCGGACACGATGTCGAACCGGCGCCCGGTATGCTGCATGACCTCGATTTCGAACTTGGCGCGCGCGAAGCTTGCTTCGCTCTCATAAACCTTCAGCATGCCGCGCCGGCTGACGAGATCTTCCGCATCCGCCTGGTGGATCAGCATGTCATAGGCCGCATGCGCGCGATCGAGCAGCGCCGCCTTCGCCGTCGCATTCTTACGCGCCCGAGACGGCGTGCAATTCATCAGGAAACCGAGCAACCATGGCGTCAGTTTTGGCAGGTACCCCCATCGGATCGCGAGCGGTCCATAGGGGTCAAGCAGCATACCCGGCACACGGGCCGGGATCCCCGGCATCGCGGTCGGAATACAGCTCCCCAAGCTGATAACGCCGGCATTGCCAGACGAAGTGCCGGTGCCGAATTCATCGGGCTCGAAGATGGTAACGGCATGACCGTCGCTTTGCAGAAACAGGGCCGTGCTGACGCCCGTAATACCGCCGCCGACTACGGCAATGCGTTTGGGTTCGATGCTATTCACATTACGTCTTCAAGTTCGTCGATGAAACTTTCGATGACGCCCAGACCGCGCAGCCAGAAATTCGAATCCGTCGCATCAAGACCAAAGGGCGCCAGCAATTCCTTGTGGCGTAGCGTCCCCCCCGCTTTCAACATGTCGAAATATTTATCGACAAAATCAGGGCCGGAATCCTGATACAGCGAATAGAGTGAGTTCACCAGACAATCGCCGAAGGCGTAGGCGTAAACATAGAACGGCGAATGAATGAAGTGGGGAATATAGGCCCAGAAATGGCCGTATTCGTCTTCGAACCGTATCGCGGGTCCGAGACTTTCAGTTTGCACCTCGAACCAGATTTCGCTGAGTTGTTGGGACGATAACTCCCCTTCGCGGCGCGCATCATGTACCTTGCGCTCGAACTCGTAGAAGGCAACCTGCCGGACGGCCGTGTTGATCATATCCTCGATCTTCGATGCCAACATGGCCCGGCGCGATTTTTTGTCCGTCGTCGCGTCCAACATGGATTGGAAGGTCAGCATTTCACCGAACACCGACGCGGTTTCCGCCAAGGTCAGCGGCGTATCCGACATCAACTGTCCCTGCGGCCCCGCCAGCACTTGATGCACGCCGTGCCCTAATTCGTGCGCCAAGGTCATCACGTCGCGTGTCTTACCTTGATAGTTCAGCAGCAGATAGGGGTGTGCCGAAGGAACCGTCGGATGGGCAAACGCGCCCGACGCCTTGCCCGCACGGGCCGGCGCATCAATCCAGGCATTATCGAAAAATTTCTTCCCAATTCCGGCGAGATCATTGGAAAAGGCGCCATAGGCAGTCAATACGGTTTCCCGCGCCTCCTCCCAAGGAACGATTCGATCGTCCTCGTCCGGTGGCGGTGCATTTCGGTCCCAGTAATCGAGCTGTTCAACACCGAACCAACGCGCTTTTAACGCGTAGTAGCGATGAGACAGGCGCGGATATGATTCCTTAACTGCCGATACCAGCGCGTCAACGACGTCGTCCTCGACATAATTTGACAAATTGCGCGAGGAAACAGGCCGCGCAAAGTGTCGCCACCGGTCCTCGATCTCCTTGTCCTTCGCTAGCGTGTTGGTAATCAAGGAAAACAGCTGAATGTTATCGCCCAGCACCCCACCAACGCTTTTCGCCGCATCCTTGCGCGCTTTACCGTCATGGTCCGACAGCAGATCGAGAATTTCGGTCGCCGTCAGGTTTCGACCGCGATAGGGGAACCGAAGTCCCGCCATCGTTTCATCGAACAAGCGCGTCCAGGCCGCGCGGCCGGAAACATATTTTTCGTGGAGAAGTTTCTCGATATCGTCGGTAAGCTGATGGGGCCGCATAGCCCGGACATCACGCAACCATGGCGCATAACGCGCCAATTCGGACGATTCGGCGATGCGCGTATCGAGCGCTTCATCATCAATACGGTTTAGCTCTAGCGTAAAAAATAGCAATCGCGTACCGATGTCATTCGCACGTTCCTGCATCGTCTGATAAAATCGACCCACTTCCGGATCGCTGACATTGCCTGCATGAACCAGCCCCGCGTAACTCATAACCCGACCGAGGATTTCCTGAATGCGTTCGTATTCCGCGATGGCGGTCGCAAGCCCTTTGGCCGCATGCTTGGCCAAACTGTTTTGGTAGGCGGCCGCGAAGGCGTCGGCGGACGCGCTTGCTTCCGCGAGATCCGCTTCCAATTCCGGGGCGTTTCGACCGGGATACAAATCCCCAAGGTCCCATTCCGGCAGAGTGCCGAGCGCTTTCGCTTCATTCATGACTTTTTCTCCAGTGATCAAATCGATATATGTGCGAGCCTAGCCGCCGACAAGCGGGAATTCCGGAAAGGTGGAAGCGAAAAATGATCGATTACGACTCTATCCGCAATCTACCATCAATGTTTTTCGACCGCGCGCGCCAGCGTGGCGAAGAACCGTTCCTTGCCTCAAAGGGGGGGTCTGAATGGAAAACGTTGAGTTGGAAGGAAGTCGCGCGTCAAGTTTCGGCGCTTTCGCGCGGACTTCGCGAACTTGGCGTCGAACCAGGAGACCGGGTCGCGATCATATCCGAAAATAGACCTGAATGGATGATCGCCGACATGGCGATCATGTCGTCACGCGCAATCAGTGTCCCCGCCTACACAACGAATACCGAAGACGACCATTTCCATATCCTTTCCGACAGCGGCGCCAAACTCGCTATTGTCTCCACGGCGAAGTTAGCGGAGAAACTAGTTCCCGCCATTCAACGGTCACCCGACACGCATACATTGATCGCAATGGAAGCGCCTACGATAAGTGCGCAAGGTGCTCGCGTGGTCGGTTGGGCAGAAGTTTTGGAAGCCGGAAGCGCCTTGCGCGACGACACCGTTGAAATGGTCAGCGCTATCTCCCGCGCCGATACAAGCTGTATTATTTATACTTCCGGAACCGGCGGACGGCCCAAGGGCGTCATTCTTAGTCACGGTGCGATATTGTGTAATTGCAAAGGCGCGTACGACCTGCTGCGGAAATTGCCCGACTTTACCGAGAACGGCGAACGTTTCCTGTCATTCTTGCCGCTTTCACATTCATACGAGCACACCGCCGGATTGCATTTCGCGGCGTCCATCGGTGCGGAAATTTACTATGCCCAGGGTATCGACCGGCTGGTATCGAACATGGCCGAAGTCTCGCCTACAATTATGACCGCCGTCCCCCGTTTATACGAAGCAATCCATGGCCGAATTCTGCATGGCGTCCAGCAATCAGGTGGAATGAAGCGGATGATGTTCATGAAAGCTGTCGAGCTGGGCCGTCTACGGCATGAGAACCCGGCGGGGTTGAGCGGTAGCCAGAATTTGTTCGACTCGCTTCTCGACAAACTTGTCCGCGCCAAGGTCGCGGAACGCTTCGGTGGACGCTTAAAAGCATTCGTATCGGGGGGGGCGCCCCTAAATCCAGAGATCGGGACATTTTTTCTGGCGCTCGGCGTTCGCATTTTACAAGGCTATGGCCAGACTGAATCCGCCCCAGTGATCAGTTGCAACCCGGTTGAGGGTATTCGCATACATACCGTCGGATTACCGCTTTCGGACGTATCGGTGAGAATCGCCGACGACGGCGAAATACTGGTCCGGGGCGAATTGGTGATGGACGGTTACTGGAACAATCCCGAAGCAACAGCAGAGGTTCTGCGGAACGGCTGGCTGCACACCGGCGATATCGGTGTCATAGACGGCGATGGTTATCTGCAAATCACCGATCGTAAGAAGGATATCATCGTCAATACCGGCGGCGACAATCTCTCGCCGCAAAGAGTCGAGGGGATCCTGACAATCGAACCGCAAATTGGTCAGGCAATGGTATTTGGAGACCGCCGGCCGCACCTTGTCGCGTTATTGGTCCCCGAAACCGAACTTTTTGAAAACGTCACCGACGAAACGGAACTTCACCGCGCCTTGAGCGAAGCGGTCGACCGGGTCAACAAAAAGCTCAGCACGATTGAACGGATCCGCAAATTTGTGATTGCAGGAGAACCATTTACGACGGAGAACGAGATGATGACACCAAGCATGAAAATTCGTCGTCACGTGATTTTGAAAAAATATGGCATGGAATTGGAAGCTCTTTATGGCGGGTAGCCGGCAGTCAGGAAGATTATCTTGACGACGAAAATTCATTCAGCCCAACCGAAATGCAATACGAAAAAACGTCAATTCTTCATACCGAGCACCAATGTAATATTGGGTTTAGATTTACGGAAGCTCGTAATTCTTGAACTGCTCGCGAAGTTCGGTTTTGAGCACCTTGCCGGTGCCGCCGATCGGAAACGACTCGACAACAACAACGTCGTCCGGCAACCACCATTTGGCAACCTTATCTTCCAGATAGCTCAAGATATCCTGTTTGTTCGGTGTCCGGCCCGAGGTTGGAACGATTAACAGCAGCGGACGCTCGTCCCATTTCGGGTGCGCGATACCGATCACCGCCGCCTGCATGACATCCGGATGGCCCATCGCAAGGTCCTCCAAGTCAATCGAACTGATCCACTCGCCACCCGACTTGATGATATCTTTTTTCCGGTCAACGATTTGCATGTAGCCCTGGCCGTCAATCGATGCGACATCGTTGGTATCGAACCAGCCATCGGCATGGGCCTCGGACTCTTCGAGGCCCAGATAACCACTGCAAATAAATGGCCCTTTGACTTTCAACTCCCCATAGGCGACGCCGTCATGCGGCAATGCATTACCCGCATCGTCCGTAATCTTCATTTCGACGCCGAATGGCGGTCGGCCTTGCTTGCTTTGAATATCCAGTCGTTCTTCCTCGGGCAATGCGCGCATCGCCGGGGAGAGCGTGTTGATCGCGCCGACGGGCGACATCTCGGTCATCCCCCAACCATGGCGAACCTCGACGCCGAACTCTTCCTCGAATGCCCGGATCATCGAACGGGGCGCCGCGGACCCGCCAATCACAATACGGTCCAGATGATTAAGTTTCTTGCCATGTTCCCGCATATAGGCGAGCAGCATGATCCATACGGTCGGCACACCCGCGGTGAAAGTAACCCGCTCGTCATTCAACAGCTCATAGACCGCCTCGCCATCGAGTCTGGCCCCTGGCATCACCAGTTTGGTCCCTGTCATTGCCGTCGCGTAGGGAATGCCCCAGGCATTGGCGTGGAACATCGGCACGATGGGCAAAATACATTCGCTATCGGACAGGTTCAAAACGCTCGGCATCGCTACAGTCAGGGAATGCAGTACGGTCGCGCGGTTCGAATACAACACCCCTTTCGGGTTGCCGGTCGTCCCGGAGGTATAACAAAGTGACGACGCGGTCCATTCGTCGAATTCCGGCCATTCAAAAGAATCCGAATGACCGTCGATCAAATCCTCATAACAAATCAGATTTTCCAAAGTACTATCAGGCATGCTGGCCCGGTCGGTCATGACAATGACGCCTTTCAGAGCCGCAGCCTGCGACGCAACCTGTTCGATCAAGGGAACGAAGGTTTGGTCGACGAAAACGTACCGGTCCTCGGCGTGGTTCAACATGTACAAAATTTGCGAGGGATGCAGGCGAGGATTCATCGTGTGACAAACCGCGCCCATACCGGAAACCGCGAAATAGATTTCAAAGTGACGGTAGGTATTCCAAGCAATCGTTCCAATCCTGTCGCCGGCTTCCACGCCAAGTGACGCTAAGGCATTCGCAAGTTGCTGCGACCGGTGGTGCGCATCGGCATAGCCATAGCGATGGATTGGCCCCTCGACCGTCCGCGACACGATTTCCTGATCGCCATAGACCGCCGCCGCGTGCCGGATCAGCGAGGACACCAGAAGCGGCGTATCCATCATCAAACCACGCATAGATTCGTCCTTCCGCTAAATACCTATTCTTCGCTTTCGCGCTGCGCGCGCCGATGGCCGGCAACACTCTGAGCCTCTATGAAGACACGGGTTATTTCGGGGTAATCTTGCTTAATTCGGGCTTCAAGCTCCGAAATAGCGGACTCGACTTCGTTGGCATCGATCCCATCGATAAAATCGAGACTAAGGTTCAGCAAGATGTCGACCGGCCCAAAATGCAGGGTCAATATTTCATTGGTCAGCTTTATTCTCGGATCATCGTCAACGATCTTGCCAACCCCATTGACGACCGCCGGTGAAGCCCCCTCCCCGATCAAGAGTCCCTTGCATTCGTAGGCCAGCAAGGACGCCGTGATAGCCAAGATTATGCCAATACCGACCGATGCGACACCATCGAGAACCGGCATGTTCAACGTATCGGCAAGATAGACGCCGACGAATGCAATTATCAGCCCGAGAACGGCAGCTGTATCTTCGAAAAGAACCGTAAAAATCGTCGGGTCCTTGCTTTGGCGGATGGCCGTGATGAGCCCCTTACTGTCATCAGTTCTCCGGAATTCCGTGTAGGCAATTGTCCAAGCATAAATCTCAAACACCATCGCGAAGCCGAGCACCACGTAATTCACCATGACGTGCTGGATGGACAAGGTAGTTCCGAACAGGCTGAAACTAATCACGTCATCGCTTATCGGATGCGGGTGCTGGATTTTCCCGATACCTTCATAGATCGACAATCCAGCGCCACCCGCGAATATCAAAAGGGCGACAACAAAGGTCCAAAAATAAAGCTCCATGCCGTAGCCGAACGGATGCCGCGCGTCGGCCGGCTTCGCCGCTTTCGCGCTGCCGTAAAGCAAGAGGCCTTGATTACCCGTATCGACCACCGAGTGGATTGCCTCGCTCAGCATTGCGGAGCTTCCCGTCAGCGCGGATGCCCCAAACTTCGCGACCGCGATAGCCGAGTTGGCCATTAACGCCGCATAAATTACCTTTTTAGATGATGCGCTCGCCATTGCGGTCTATGCCGCCGCGTTGAAATAAGGGGCCGTGCCCTTAATCGTCGTGCGATGCATACGCCGCCGCGTGCCTTCTTCGTCAAAGGGACAGGCCTTGTGGATTGAGTTTCTATTATCCCAAACCAACACATCACCTGGCGCCCATTTATGGACATAGGTAAAATCGGGGCCAGTCGCGAACTCGAGAATTTCCGCCAATATTTTCTGGCTCTCATCGTCACTCACACCTTCAAATCGCCGCACCCAAACCTCGGACAAAAAGAGCGATGGGCACCCATTAACAGGGTGGGTGCGAACAGCGGGATGAGCAACAGGAGGCACGCGTGACTTTTGCGCCTCGCTCAGTGCAGGGCGATCATGGTGCGCGCCCTCGTAATACCAGACGTAATCGAACACGGCCCGCTGCTTGCTGAGCCAGTCACGGCGCTCTTCAGGTAGCGCAGCGAAAGCGGCGCTCATGCTGACGATCGCGGTTTCGCCGCCTTCTTCCGGACATTCAAGGCAATGGAACACGGACCCCATGCTGGGTGCTTCGTTATAGGCAAGGTCCGAATGATATTGCTTCGAACCGCCAAAGGCACCCACATGCCTGCCGTTCTCGACGATATTGGATACGACGAAAATTTCCGGATGGCCGGGCAGGCAGAAATTGCTCAACACGTGTTCTTCCAACGGCCCGAGGGCGCGGCTGAAATCAATATGCTGCGCTGGCGTGATATCCTGAGCCTTGAATAAAACCACGCAACGGTCCGCAAGTTCTCGCATTAGCCGGTCTCGGATAGCCTCCGAAAGCGGTTCGCTCAAATTCAATCCATGAACCTCAGACCCGATATTCGCTTTGAGCTCACTGAATTCGATATCCGCCATAACGTTCCTCTTTGTCTGTCCGTTGGATAGAAACTAACATATGGCGCACACTACGCTAACGTGCCGAATGAACAATTTTCGAAAGTGTGAGCTATGGCGATCGACGTTAAATCCTTGTCCGATGCATTCGGCGCCGAGGTAATCGGCGCGGACCTAAGCCGGTGGGACGATGACGAACAGTTCCGATGCATCCACGACGCCTTCCTGAATTACGGTGTTATCGCGATCCGTAATCAGGATATGACGCCGGATGCACAAATCGCCTTTGCCGGGCGTTTTGGGAACCTTCAAGGTCACGTTCTCAAAAAGTTTCTGTTGCCCGAGCATCCGGAAATCCTCGTCCTGTCGAACCGGCGCGACAAGGGCGAGCCTATCGGCATCGCCGATGCGGGACGGCATTGGCACACAGACATGTCCTATACCGAACGCCCGCCGTTGGGCTCAATGCTCTATGCGCATGAAATTCCGCCGGAGGGCGGCGACACTCTGTTCGCCAATCTGCATGCGGCCTATGACGCGCTACCCGAGGCCCTGAAAGACCGTATTAGCGGCCTTAAGGGGGTGTACGACTATACAAGAGATTACGAAAAGGCGCGCAAGAAGAACCCGGACAGGCCACCGCTCAGCGAAGCGCAATTGGCGTCCTTGCCCAAGGTCGAGCATCCCATGGTCCGCACCCACCCCGAGACAGGACGCAAGGCGCTATACGTCAACGAAGGTCACACCACGGGCGTTGCCGGCATGGCCGAGGAAGAGGGCCGCGCGCTGCTAAGTGAGCTGTTCGAATTCAGTACCCGACCGGAATTCACCTATCGACATAAATGGCAGCGGCACGACGTTCTTTTTTGGGACAATCGTCGCGCCTTGCACCACGCCCTACCCTACGATCAGCAATATACCCGCCATATGCACCGGGTGACGGTTGCGGGCGACATACCGGTATAATCTACCGTTTTGCCGATTTCGCACGCGAATCACCCGAATTATTCGTAGCGGTGCGCGATTTCTCACGAAACATACGGAGCCCGGCATGTGTTTTGCGGCAAGGTTGTTGCGAAATGCCCTTTTGTTAACCAATTCGATTTGATTTGAGTGGTTGGCGCGATACCTTTTTATCAATTCATAAAGTTCTGAAGTTACAGTATTAGGATGACAGATATGGCTGCTCCCTTGGTGTCGCTAGATGACAAATACGCACTCGAATCGGGCCGCGTGTTCCTCACCGGGATCCAAGCCCTCGTCCGATTACCCCTGATGCAACGCCAGCGCGACACCGCCGCGGGCCTGAACACTGGCTGCTATATTTCCGGTTACCGCGGGTCACCGCTTGGCGCCCTCGATCAACAGCTTTGGCAGGCCAAACCGTTTATCGAGAAAAATCATATACGTTTCGAACCCGGCGTGAACGAAGACCTCGCGGCGACCGCAATTTGGGGCAGCCAGCAGCTCAACCTTTTCCCCGACGCCAAATACGATGGCGTATTTTCGATGTGGTACGCCAAGGGCCCGGGTGTCGACCGGTCTGGCGACGTGCTGCGGCACGGCAATTTCGCCGGGTCGTCCAAACATGGCGGCGTCTTGCTGCTCGCCGGCGACGATCATACCTGCAAATCCTCGACAACCGCGCACCAGACCGAATTCGGTTTCGCCGATTTGATGATCCCGGTGCTGAATCCGTCGGGCGTTCAGGAATTCCTCGATATGGGAATCCATGGCTGGGCCATGTCGCGTTACTCGGGCTGCTGGGTCGCCTTCAAGGTCGTTGCCGAGACCGCGGATACCTCGGCTTCGGTTTATGTCGATCCGAACCGCATTCAAACCGTCATACCGACCGATTTCGACATGCCGCCGGAGGGCCTTAACATCCGTTGGCCGGATGAGCCCCTGGTCCAGGAGGAACGGCTGCACCGCCACAAGCTCTATGCCGCTTTGGCCTATGCGCGCGCCAACAATTTGAACCGCGCCGTCATCGACGGCCCGAACCGCCGCTTCGGCATCGTTACCGCCGGCAAATCCTATCTCGATGTGATGCAGGCGCTTGAAGACCTCGGTATCGACAAGGCCTACGCCCAGGAAATAGGGTTATCGGTCTACAAGGTCGGGATGACCTGGCCACTGGAGCGCGAGGGCGTTCGCCAATTCGCCGAGGGGCTGGAGGAAGTCCTCGTCGTCGAGGAAAAGCGCGCCCTGATCGAAAATCAATTCAAGGAACAGCTTTACAACTGGCGCGCCGATGTCCGGCCCCGCGTTATCGGAAAATTCGACGACAAGGGTGAATGGATCCTGCCCTCCTTCAACGAGCTGACACCGGGAGAAATCGCCCGGGCCATCGCCAAACGGATCGAGCGCTTCCATACCAGCCCGCGCATCAAGGAACGCCTCGCCTTCCTCGACGCCAAGGACAAAGCGCTCGCGGCGATCGAACCGCCGATCAAGCGGACGCCCTATTTCTGTTCCGGCTGCCCGCACAACACCTCGACGAAAGTGCCCGAAGGGAGCCGCGCGCTGGCGGGAATCGGGTGCCACTACATGGCGCAATGGATGGATCGCAGCACCGACACCTTCACGCAGATGGGCGGCGAAGGCGTGAGCTGGATGGGCCAGGCGCCGTTTTCGAAAACCAAGCACGTCTTCGCCAATCTCGGTGACGGTACATATTATCACTCAGGTTTGCTGGCGGTCCGGGCCGCCGTCGCGTCCGGCGCCAATATCACCTACAAGATCCTCTTCAACGACGCCGTGGCCATGACCGGCGGCCAGCCGCTTGGCGGTGGGTTGAGCGTGCCGCTGATATCGCACCAACTTTTCGGTGAAGGCGTGGGGCGCATCGTCATCGTCAGCGATCAACCCGAAAATTATTCGAACCGCTCCGGTCTCGCGGAAGGCGTCAGCATCGAACACCGCGATGAGCTCGACCGCATTCAGAAGGAACTGCGCGAGATCGAAGGCGTGACGGCGATCATCTACGATCAGACCTGCGCGGCCGAGAAACGGCGTCGCCGCAAGCGCGGCACCTTCCCCGACCCGGCCAGGCGCGTCGTCATCAACGATCTGGTTTGCGAGGGCTGCGGCGACTGCTCGGTACAATCGAACTGTCTTTCGGTGGTGCCGGCGGAAACGGAATTTGGCCGCAAGCGGGCCATCGACCAGTCGAGCTGCAACAAGGATTTTTCCTGCCTCAAGGGATTTTGCCCCAGTTTCGTCACCGTTGAAGGCGGGCAATTACGAAAACCGAAACCCGCCGCCGCATCGGCGCAAAGCGATGTTTTCGAAGTCCTTCCGGAACCAAGGATCCCGGCGACAACATCGCCCTACGGCATCCTGATCACCGGCGTTGGGGGCACGGGCGTCGTCACGATTGGCGCCTTGCTCGGCATGGCGGCCCATATCGAGGGCAAGGGCTGCTCGATCCTGGACATGACCGGACTGGCGCAAAAAGGCGGCGCGGTTCTGACTCACGTCCGTATCGCCAACAGCCCAGAGGACATTCATGCGGTCCGCCTCGCCTCGGGCGGCGCGAAGCTCTTGCTCGGTTGCGATATCGTCGTCGCCGCCGCGCCGGATGCCTTGTCCAAGATCGCACCGGGGGAAACGACCGCGGTGATCAACACGCACGAAACGATCGTCGCCGACTTTACCCGCAACCCCGATCTCGCATTTCCCGAGCAGGCGCTAGAGCGCACGATTAGCGAGCGGGCGGGTCATAATCATGCCAGTTTTGTCGAAGGCACGAGGCTCGCCACGGCGCTGTTGGGTGATTCAATCGCGACCAACATGTTCATGCTCGGCTACGCCTGGCAAATGGGCACGATCCCAATCGGGCATGCCGCTATCGAGCAGGCAATCACGTTGAACGAGGTTGCCGTCGAGGCCAACAAGCGCGCCTTCCTGTGGGGCCGCCGCGCCGCGCACGACCTGACGTCGGTCGAGAAAGCCGCTGCCCCGACCGCGGCGCCGGCGCCGGTTCTGGCGACGAAATTGGAAGATATCGTTGGCAGGCGAATTGAGTTTCTGACCGGCTATCAGAACGAAGCCTACGCCCGGCGCTACAAGGACTTTGTCGTCCGCGTCCAAACAGCCGAAGCCGGCGCCGTTCGTAACAACGACTCACTCACCCACGCGGTCGCGCGTTATTACTTCAAGCTTCTAGCCTACAAGGACGAGTACGAAGTGGCCCGGCTCTTCACCGAAAGCGGGTTCCTGAACAAGGTGGCCGCGCAGTTCGAAGGCGACTACAAGCTCAATTTTCATCTCGCGCCGCCACTGCTCGCCGACCGCGATTTGGAAACCGGCATCGCGCAAAAGAAATCCTATGGACCGCGGATGTTAACCGCCTTCCGGTTGCTCGCCAAACTGCGCTTCCTGCGCGGCACCGCCATTGATCCGTTCAACAGGTCAACGGAACGCAAACGCGAGCAGCGGCTTATCGGCGAATATGAAGCGACGATCGAAACACTTCTGAGTGGGTTAACGGCCGAAAACCATGACATCGCCGTCGAAATAGCCAGCCTGCCCGAGCATATCCGCGGCTACGGGCACGTGAAGGAGCGGCATATCGACGAGGTCACAGCGAAGGAAACGGCGCTACTCGCCGCGTTCCGCGATCCTTCGTCGAAGGCGGACGCCGCAGACTGACCCACGTTACCGGCTCACATCATGCCAAGCGCGGCCTTGTAGGTGTCGAGGATCGCTTCCTGTTCCTGCCGGTCGCCGCTGTCCAATTTTCGCAGGCGGACAACCTGGCGCAGGATTTTTACATCGTAGCCATTGCCCTTAGCCTCCGAATAAACCTCGCGGATATCCTCGGCCAACGCTGCTTTTTCTTCCTCAAGACGTTCGATCCGCTCAACAATAGACCGTAATCGCGCGCCCGCGTCGCTACCGGTATCCGCCATTTCCTCAACACTCCCTTTGTTAACAAATTTTAGCGGCCCGACCGGCCACCCCGCGTCGCTTTAATATGGCGGGCCCATTGCGGGCAAGGCTTTTCGCACGGCATGTGGAACAAAATCTGAAAGACCTTTATAAAACCTGAGTCTCAGGCTCATCAGTGTCGACGAAAACCGCATCATCCGGCTTCGAGGCGCCATCGTAAATTTCTAAAATTCGATCCACGGCCGCGACCGGGTCAACATATCGGGTCGCGCTGTCTTCATCACTCGACACTTCGATAAGACCGTTTCGAACCCGCACGAATACGGGGTCCTCATCATCCTCACCGACGTCCAGGGCATCCCAATTCGACGTCCTTCGCAAAGCCACGCGCCACTGCCAGGCGACGCCGTTGCGGTCCAATTCCTCACCAATGAAATCGATGATATCTCGATCACTCGCCTTCGGCAGGCCGAGTTGCCGCCGCCGTCTAATGATCCAAAGCCGAGTCACCGCCCTATAAATTAGGGGAACATAGAGTGGTAAGATCAGCAGACCGAGCGCGAATAATTCAAACACGCGCCACGAAGACTGCAGGCTCCACAAAAAGACCAGTGCAGCCGTAATGACCGCCATCGCATATTTGTACAGATCGAACGCCATGCCGACCGGGGGCGATGGTTAGCCCGGGTGGCTTTCTTTAAACTTCTCCAATTGTTCCGGCGTCGCCTCCGTTTGGTTCTTGGCCTTCCATTCGGCATACGGCATGCCATAGACGAGTTCCCGGGCATCCTCGTAGGAAACATCCAGGCCCTTATCCTCGGCCGCCGCGACATACCATTTCGACAGGCAGTTGCGGCAGAACCCCGACAGGTTCATCAGGTCTATATTTTGAACGTCCTCACGTTCGCGCAAATGCGCAACCAGCGTCCGGAATGCCGCCGCTTCGAGTTCGGTGCGGGTGTTGTCGTCAAATGTTTGCATCGTGCCTATCTCCTTCATGCAATACGTCGTTGCGTATTAATGTGGTCTCTCGGCTATTGATTTGCCAGCCCCTAAGACGACGCCACGTCATGAACAGTTTCCTCGATTAGCCAGTCCACAATGGCTTGTAGCGCCTCTTTTTCGTTTGCCCCGGCCGTAAGGGCGGATTGATATATTTCTACCTGGCGGTGGGCGCTGGTACCGCGCGATATGATATTACGGGCGTTTTCCAACTCGGCGACACAATCAAGCCGCTCCGCATCCTCCCGCACAAGGTCCAAGACTTCTTCCAGCAAGTCAGCATAATCCACGACGCATCCCTTGCCAAAATCGACCAAACCCTGGTTGAAACCATATCGTTGCGCACGCCAGCGGTTCTCTTGAATCAGCATGTTGGAATAGACTCGCCAACGCTGATTGTCGCGTCTCAGTCGCTGCAACAAAGATAATATGCACGCATATAAAGCGGCGATCGTGATCCCGTCCTCGGCTCGTGTACAAATATCGGCAATCCGCATCTCGACGGTTGGAAATCGCGAACTTGCCCTTATATCCCACCAAATTTTACTCGCATCCTCGATTAATCCCGCATCGACCAGCGCCGCGACGTGACGCGTATATTCTCCATGGCTGTCGAAACGTTCCGGCAATCCGGTCCGCGGCAACTCATCGAAAACACTCAGCCGATAGCACATCAATCCCGTGTTTCGCCCCTGCCAAAAGGGCGATGACGTACTGAGAGCCAATAAGTGCGGCAAAAAATAAGTAACCTGATTTATGAGATCATTGCGCAGCTCGGGATCTTTGATGCCAACATGGACATGCATCCCGCAAATCAGTAGTCGGCTCGCCAAATGCTGCATGTCCTCCGCCAGAACCTTATAACGATCCTTATCGGTGTGGCGTTGGATACTCCATTCCGCGAAGGGATGCGTCGAGGCTGCGATCGGCTTGAGCCCGTGCCCTTCCGCGGCAGCCGCAACACAGGCACGAAGGTTTATGATCCGCGCGCGCGCTTCCGCAATCGAATGGCATACTGGTGTGCCAACTTCGATTTGAGCACGCAGAAACTCAGGGCTTACCATGCCGCCGTCCGGGCCAATCAGACCTTCGCAATCCTGCAAAATCGCACTCGGCGGATCAACGACCAAATCGCGGGTCGTCGGATCGACCAGTAGATATTCTTCTTCGATTCCAATGGTCAATGGTGCTTCATCGGCCATATTCAAATCCTCTATTCCGGCAAGAATGGTTGATATAATTCCTCGTTTTCCAGTACATCGCTAAGAGACTGGCCAATCAAGCCGGCCCAATGTTCGGCGCCATGACGGGTATCGATCAAATCCTGTCGTATCTCGAATAACACATTGGGGTACCCTTTGGGCATCGCATGGGTTTCGACCGTATAACCGTACAGATCGTAGCCGGAATAAGGTTTGTTTTCACCAACGCAAATTTCCGGATTTTGCGCCAGGGATTGAATAAGCGGCCGGGCAATACGGCAATCGGGGCCGAATAGAACACCAATATGCCATGGCCGCTCATACCCTTTCATGACCGGGGTGAAACTATGCACCGAAATCAGCACGGGCGCGGCCACCCTTTCCTTCGCCTGCTCGATCGCGGCGGAAACCGCGTCGTGATAGGCATTAAAAATCAGATCAATCCGATCAGCGGTCTCTTTTGGAGAAAGGTTGCGGTTTCCCTTGATGAGAACGCCGTCGCTAATTTCGCGAATTGAAGTCAGGTCATCGGGCGGCCGGTTCAAATCTATAACCAGCCGCGAGAATTCGGCGAGGATAGCCGGTGCATCCAACCGTATCGATAAAGCTCGGGCAACATCGGCCGCCCCGATATCCCATGTGATGTGGCGCGCCCGTTGCGCGCCGTCCAAGCCCAGCCCTTGCAGGGAATTTGGTATCGCAGCGCCACCATGGTCGCAGACAATCACGGCATTCGACCGCCCAGCCGCGTTCAGTACGGTCATGGGAGCCGGATCGTTTGATCCCAAAAGCGAGGAAAGCGTTGTTTCGGAGATGGACCGCGAGGACATGAAGGCGCACTATAAAGAAATACTATTTTCAGGCCAGCTTGACCCAACACCGCTGAATTGTAACACAAAATTCACTAAAATAGGCTGCGGCGAGCTAAAGGAACGTATAGTACTACGGGAACGCTTTCCCGATTCTCGCACGTCAGGTAGCCAATGAGACGACAACACCATACGAAGATCGTCGCGACACTGGGACCGTCCACGTCCTCGAAAGAAAAAATTACCGAACTTTTCGAGACCGGCGTCGACGTATTTCGATTAAATTTCAGTCACGGCACACAAGACGATCACCGCAAGAACTATGAGGCCATTCGTGAACTCGAATATGAAACCGGACGGCCAATCGCGGTCCTGATGGACCTCCAGGGGCCTAAACTTCGTATCGGTGCCTTTGCCGATGGGCCGATCACACTGGAAGCCGGGATGAAACTCCGGCTTGACCAAGATGAAGCCGCCGGCGACATGAACCGTGTTTCACTTCCTCATCCCGAAATTTATCGAGCCATCGAGCCGGGCACGAATCTGCTACTTGATGATGGTCGCATTGCACTTCAGATCAACGATTGTGGCGATGATTTCGCCGACTGCGTCGTTGTCACGGGCGGCGAACTCTCCGACCGCAAAGGCGTCAATGTCCCGGGCGTCGTGCTGCCGTTGTCGCCCTTAACACGTAAGGATCAGGATGACCTCCGGTTCGGCCTCGATCTTGGCGTGGATTGGGTTGGACTATCCTTCGTGCAGCGTCCAGAAGATATCGCCGAAGCGCGCAAGCTCATTGCCTCGCGCGCCGCGATCTGCGCCAAACTCGAAAAACCAGCCGCGATCGATAGGCTTGAGGAGATCATCGAGTTAAGCGACGCGGTCATGGTCGCGCGTGGCGACTTGGGTGTCGAAATGCCACCCGAGGATGTTCCTGTTCTGCAAAAACGCATAATCCGAGCCTGCCGGCAAACTGGCAAACCGGTCATTGTCGCCACCCAAATGCTCGAATCCATGATCGAAGCACCGACACCGACTCGGGCCGAAGCCTCCGACGTCGCGACGGCGGTTTATGACGGCGCGGATGCGGTGATGCTTTCGGCGGAAACGGCTGCGGGAAATTATCCAGTCGAAGCGGTTTCAATGATGAACCGCATTATCGAACGGGTCGAACGGGAGCCGAATTACCGCCGCATCATCGATGCGGAAGAGCTCGAACCCGAAGCCACGGCCGCCGACGCGATCAGTGCCGCCGCGCGGCAAGTGGCGCACACCTTGTCGGCCACCGCTATCGTCACTTTCACGACGTCCGGCTCCACGACACTGCGCGCGGCGCGGGAACGGCCCGAAGTGCCGATTATCGGGCTCACGCCGAATGTCAAAACCGCACGGCGTCTTGCAGTTGTTTGGGGCGTGCATACGGTCCACTCAAGCGACGCCAAAGACTTCCAGGACATGGTCACCAAAGCGAGCCACTTCGCCGTCTCCGACGGATTTGCCAAGGCGAGCGACAGAATCATTATCACTGCGGGAGTTCCCTTCGGAACACCAGGCGCCACTAACGTGCTTCGGATTACGCGCGTCGCCATAGACGACCGTTGAACCCAACCAGGAAAACCAAATGACACGCAAGATCGACGCGCAGACGCTTAAGGCGATGCTCAATGATGGCGCCGAGTTGGCGCTGTTGGATGTTCGCGAGGAGGGGCAATTTGGCGAAGGCCATATGCTTCTCGCCAACCCGCTCCCCTACAGCCTGTTGGAGGCTCGCATTGATGCTCGTGTCCCACGTCGCTCCACACCAACCGTACTGGTCGACGACGGCGATGGTATCGCCGAACGTGCCGCGGCTCGGCTGGAGGCTGTTGGGTACAGCGATATCGCGATTCTCGACGGTGGCGTTGCAAGCTGGGCCAGCGCCGGTTACGAAATCTTCAAGGGTGTCAGCGTGCCCTGTAAGGCGTTTGGCGAAGTCGTTGAGCACGAGAACCATACGCCGTCGATTTCCGCCGAGGAGCTGCAAGCGAAGTTCGACGCCGGCGAAGACCTCGTCGTGCTCGATTCCCGGACACCGGAAGAATTCGCCCGCATGAGCATCCCGCGCGGCGTTAACGTCCCGGGCGCGGAACTGGCTTACCGCGTGCACGACCTCGCCCCGTCGCCCGACACCTTGGTTGTCGTCAATTGCGCCGGCCGCACCCGCAGCATCATCGGCGCGCAGTCGTTGATTAATGCGGGGATCGACAACACGGTCGTCGCCTTGCGCGGTGGAACACAGGGCTGGGTGCTTGCCGGTTACGAATTGGACCATAACGCGACCGCCCAATACGGCGCCGTATCGGCGAAAGGCATGGTAAGGGCGGAGGCCGTCGCCGCTTCGGTGCGGGACCGCTACAAGGTCAAAACGATTGATCGGGCCACGCTCGCCGCCTGGCAATCGGAAACAGCCGACCGCACACTCTACGTCTTCGATGTCCGCGACGCGTCGGAGTATGCCGCGGGACACATGCCCGGCGCGATTTCCGCGCCAGGCGGCCAATTGGTCCAAGGCACGGATAACTGGATGGGGACACGCGGCGCGCGGGTGGTTCTGGTCGACGATACCGGTATCCGCGCCGCCATGACCGCGCACTGGTTGCTGCAGATGCGCTGGGATGTTTACGTGCTCGACGATGCGGGCGAGATGTCGGAGACGTCGGCACCGGCGGGCCGGACCCTCGGCCTGGAAGAACTGGCAATCGAGAGAATCGAGCCGGCGGCTCTGGCGGCGGAACTCGAAGCGGGAACGGCCATCGCGGTCGATGTCGACTTGTCGCTCGATTATCGCAAGGCGCATCTGCCTGGCGCCGTTTGGGCGCCCCGTCCGCGCCTAGAAGCCGCGATCAAATCCTTGCCCGCCGGGAAGAAAGTCGTTCTGTATTCCGAGCATGAAACGCGCGCGGTCCTCGCCGTATCAGATGCCCGCGCGGCAACCGACGAAACCGTGTTGGTATTGCGCGGTGGTCGCGAAGCCTGGACCGCCGCCGGCTTCTCGACGGAATCCTCGCCCGAGACACCGGCCGATGAAGATTGCATCGACTTTTTGTTTTGGGTGCATGACCGTCACAGCGGCAACCAGGATTCGATGCGCGCCTATTTGGCCTGGGAAGAACAACTTCCGGCACAGATCGAAGCCGACGGCGATGCACGGTTTCAAATTCCCTGATCGGTGATCGCGCTATCCCGTTCTATTTTTCGAAATATATTCGAAGAATGCCAGGATTATTCCCCAATATTCGCGTGCGAACTTGCCAGACAGGTCATTGTGACCGGCACCATTGATGGGGTGAAAAAACTTTTCGCCCGGTGCGACGGCGTGAACGGTTCGACCCATGGCAATTGGGATGACCTCGTCGCGGGTTCCATGAATAACGAGAAGAGGTGCCTTCAGCCGGCTCATCTTACCCATATTGTCGAACGCATTGCCGACCAAGGACGTAGCGAAACCTAATCCCATGGCTTCCGCCTGTTCCTTCGCACTGCTTAGCGGCGACACGAGAATGAGACCGGCGATGGCCTTGTCCTGCGCTAGATCCGCGGCGGCAGTGGACCCGATAGACCGTCCAAGTACAAAAATTCGCGAAGGCGGATAGCCCAACGGCCCCGTTACATATTTAAACGCGGCTTTTGCGTCGCTATAGATTCCAGCCTCGCTGGGACTGCCCTCGCTTTTCGCATATCCCCTATAGCTCACCGCCAACACGCTTGTGCCTAATTTGCGCAGGCGCTGAAAATCGGCGAGCCGGTGAAAAATATTGCCGGCGTTGCCGTGGAAAAATATCGTGATTGTTTCAGAGGACGGATTGCGAAGATGCAAAGCCTGAATGTGGACGCCATCTTCGGTATCAAAATAAACCTCCCGTGTTTCCGCTGGCAGTGCATCCGTCGGCACCACATAGGTATCGTCCGGATGGAACGCGAACGAATTGACAAGAGGGTTGCACGCCACTTGTGACAAACAGGTACATAGAGTCAGCAGATAGAACAGCGTCCTGGGCATGGTTCCGATGACAAGCCGACGAGTATCACGCAATTGATTTCCCATGCGTCCTTAAGTTCTTTTTGTCTGGCCCCGAGGTCCCTTAAAATTTTGTTGCTTTTAGTTTACGCTAATATTTGAACGTCGTTCAATTAATTCAAGGGCAATTCGCTTTTAGCGCATCGCACCAAAACCCCTGACGCCTTGGGCGACAGATGTTAAACTCTCACCATAAACTAAACCATCAAACAAAGAGGTCATCATGGCACTACCCGAAGTCGGCGGCATCGCGCCGGCCTTTACCCTTCCCAATCAGGATGGGCAAATGGTTAGCCTCGCGGATCACGCGGGCAAAAACGTCCTGATCTGGTTTTATCCCCGCGCCTTTGGGAATAATTGAACCAAGCAAGCCAACGGGTTCCGTGATCGAACCCAAGACTATGCTGACAAGAATGCCGTATTGCTGGGAATCAACTTCAGCACGACGGAAGACCTGAAAACCTGGCGTGCGGAAGTCGGCTTAACCGCCGACCTGCTTTGCGACGCGGACCGTTCCGTCGCCTTGGCCTACGGTGCCGCGGAAAGCGCCGACCAGGAACGCGCAACCCGCGTGTCCATCCTCGTCGGCCCGGACGGCAAGGTTATGAAGACCTATACCGTCTCCGAAGCCGAAGCGCACACCCACGAAGCGCTCGCCGATATCGGCTGACACCAACTGATTTGCCAGCCGGACCATCCCGGCTGGCGATTAGCTCAAGCAGGCCGCCCGCAAAGCCCCAAGCGCCGCGCCATCGAGCCCGAGAACCTCATCCAGATACGCTTCCATCGTGCCGCACTGGTCCTCGATCGCCGAAAAAGCGGCATGTAAATACTCGGCGCGGGCGGAAAAGACGCTGGCAACGGTTTCCGCATCCATGCCCGGCCTTTCCCGGCCCCCTCGGTCCCAATAATGATTCGTGAGCAGATAATCCTCGAAC
>JAJFJC010000047.1 GCA_021774385.1 Alphaproteobacteria bacterium | reverse complement strand
CCGCGCCCGCGGACCCCGCGCCGATGACGATATAGTCGTAGGTTTGCATGTCGGCGTCTTGCATCGCTCGCTCCGGCTTTCCATTCCCCTGCCCGGTGCCTCAAGCACGCGGTCTTCTTCGCCAGTCTAGGAGATCAAGGGTACCGGAGAGAAGTCGCCGTCCAGAAAAATTCAACAGCGCGCGAATGGGGCACTAACCAGGGGAAATTCCCCGCAATCGTTCGCTGCGGCGACGCAGCAATTCAATCGTGGACAAGAGCGCGATCGAGATCACGACCAGAATGGTCGCCACGGCGAGAATGGTCGGCGAGATTTGCTCCCGGATGCCGTTCCACATCTGTAACGGAATGGTCTGTTGATCGTAGGATGCGACGAACAGGACGACGACCACTTCGTCGAAGGATGTCACGAAGGCGAACAACGCACCGGAAATGACACCCGGCAAGATGAGCGGCAGGATGACCTGGCGAAACACGGTCACCGGCGTCGCGCCCAGGCTGGACGCGGCGCGGCTTAACGAGTGGTCGAAGCCGGACAAGGTCGCCGTGACCGTGATGATCACGAACGGTATTCCCAACATCGCATGCGCCATGATGATGCCCGGGAATGTGTGCGCGAGTCCGGCGCCCGAATAAAAGAAAAACAAACCCGTTGCGGTAATGATCAGCGGCACGATCATCGGTGAAATCAGCAGAGCCATGACCGCCCGGCGAAACGGCATTTCTGGCCGCGACAATCCAAGTGCGGCCAAGGTTCCCAGCACGGTCGCGAAAAGCGTCGACGCCACACCGATAATGGCCGAGTTCTTCAACGCATGCAGCCAGGTCGCGTTCTCCCAGGTGTCGCGCCACCACGAACCGTCTCGAAGCGCCTCCGGCGCGGCCATACCGAAGGTCAGAATCTTATCGTACCAGCGCAGCGAATACCCTTCGGGATCGAACGTGATCATCTTATAGGTAAAAGTAAAATACGGCTCGATATTGAAAGATAGCGGTATGATCACCAGGATCGGCGCGATCAGAAACAAAAAGATCAGACCGCAGATCACCAAATAGCAATAGTGCCAAACCCTTTCGCCAATCGATGCATGCGCCGGTAATGCCATCGCCCTATCCGAACTTCATGTTGTCGATACCGATCAGGCGGTCATAGAGCCAATAGAGCAGCACGACGCCAAACAGGAGGATCGCACCCAAGGCGGCGGCGAGGCTCCAATTCAGGGACGACTGCATATGAAAGGCGATCTGATTGGAAATAAGCTCGCCCGTCGATCCGCCAACCAGAGCCGGCGTGATGTAGTACCCAATCGCCAAAATAAAAACGAGCAGGCATCCGGCGCCAATTCCCGGAATGGTCTGCGGGAAATAAACCTTCATGAACGCGGTCACCGGGGTCGCGCCCAGCGACCGTGCCGCGCGCATATAACTCGGCGGAATGGTTTTCATTACCGAATAAAGCGGCAGGATCATGAAGGGCAGCAGGATGTGCGTCATGGCGATGATCGTGCCGGCTTGATTGTACATCAACTGTATCCGGCCATCGTCGCCGACCATGCCGGTCGCGACCATCAAATCGTTGAGCACCCCCTGGCTCTGCAGCAAGGTGATCCACGATGTCGTCCGCACCAGTAGGGATGTCCAGAACGGTAGAAGAACAAGGATCATGAGCAGGTTTGAATACCGCAGCGGTAGATTCGCCAAGAGATAGGCCACGGGAAAACCGAGTAACAGACACAGCGCGGCGATCAACGCGGAAAGCAGGAAAGTCCGCACGAACAACATTACATAGATACGCCGCTCCGGCGCGACCCGGGTAATCTCACCCTTTTTGTCATACGTAAGGTCCAGGGCCGCGGCATAGAAGCCGAGCGTATGCGCCTGTGCGGCGCGCTTCATGACGTTCCATAAATGCGGATCGGCCCAGTCTTTTCGATGTTTGAGGAGTTTTTCCTTGTAGGGCGGCCCCTTGAACTTGGCGGCCTTGCGGGCGCCGGATTTGAACAGGCTGTTGGACCCTGGCCGTTCGTAATTGATGCGCGTTCCCACGCGGCCGGCCGATCGATCTTTTTTCGATGCGGCGAGATCCAGGGCCAGCGCCGCGAACCCGTCTTCCCCCGGCACGTCAATATCGGGGTGTGCCTCGAAATAAGCGGTCAGGCGTGGCATATGATCGGAAAATACGGGATTGTGGATGCTCAAATAAAGCATCTGCGCAATCGGCACCGCGAAGGTTACCAAAACAAATATCAGGAGTGGCACGACCAGTAAAAATGCACGGAACCGCGCGCGGCGCATGGCTCGGGCCAGGGCTTCCTTCAACGGTGCGCCATCGGCCGTCGTCAACATCGCGCCCGTTTCCGGTTGGTGTATTTCCGCCGCGGTCATATCCGCTTCTTCATCATGCCGTATTCAAAGAAACGACCGGAGCGCGCAACACCGCGCCCCGGTCGGCCTTACGGTCTTAGTTTGCTGCGATCCAAGCGTTGAAACGCTCATTGAGTTCGGATGACCGGTCGGCCCAGAACTCGAAATTATTGACCAATGCATTCTTCAGATTGGCCGGCGCGGTCGGCATGTGAGGCGCCATCTTGGTCTTACCGTCCTGGAACATGCCAACGAACGCCGCGGATGATTTCCGCGCCGGGCCGTAGGCAATGTACTTAGCTTGATCGGCCAGCGGCTTGGTGCTGGTCGCGAATTTGATAAAGTCGAACGCCAGTTCCTTGTTCGGGGCGCCCTTCGGAATGACGAAAAGGTCGAAGTCGAGGACCTGGCCATCCCAAACGATCGTGAACGGCTTGTTCTCACTCACCGCGGCGTTGAAAATACGGCCATTATACGCGGTCGTCATGGCGACTTCACCATCCGCTAAAAGTTGCGGCGCCTGGGCGCCGGCTTCCCACCAAACGATGTCTTTTTTGATGCTGTCCATTTTGGCGAAGGCGCGCTTGACACCCGCCGGCGTACCGAGAACGTCATAAACCTTGCTTGCCGGAACTCCGTCAGCCATCAAGGCCATTTCCAAATTCGCCTTCGCGCCCTTGCGCAGACCGCGCTTGCCGGGGAACTTCTTCGTATCGAAGAAGTCGGCCATCGTCGCCGGCTTTGCGCCCGTCATCTTGGACGCGTCATAGGCAAAGATCGTCGACCAGACAATATTGGCGACCGCGCAATCAGTCAGTCCGCCATCGATAAAGTCCTGCTCGGCCGGCGTGCCATTAGAACCGGCGGGAAGCGTCTTGGGATCGATGGGCTCCAATAGACCTTCGTCACAATAACGGACGGCATCGGAATACTCGACGTCCGCGACATCAATGGAAACCTTGCCGGCGGTCACCTGCGCCTTGATCGGCGCGGACGGGTTCGGTGAATCGACTGATTTCAATTTATGTCCGGTCTTCGCCATCCATGGCTTGTGATATGCCTCTACCTGGCTTTTCGTGTAGGCACCGCCCCACGACATGACCGTAATCTCACCGGCTCCCGCCATATTGGCGGACACCAACAAGCCAACCGCGATGGCGGTCGAGCTGAGTACTCTCATGGTTTTCATGTATTTTTCTCCCTGTTTGAATTCGCCCAGCTAGTTTAGGGCGTGTGTACTTCCACTAAATCCTAAAGCTTCCCAGCTTCTATGCGTCGATGGGTTCGAGCGCCCGGCAATCTCTCGAGCGCCACCCGATGCTCATTTCATCGCCTTCCTGCAAATCACGCCGGTCTGCCGAATTGCGGACCTTGACGATGAATTCATCCGTTCCCGCAACCGTCATGCGGATACGAACATGATCCCCCAGGTAAATTAGTTCCTCGATCCGCCCCAAAACGCAATTCGGCATGGTGCCGTCATCGCCGAGCAGTTCGACCCGTTCGGGCCGAATGGAAAGCGTCGCGCGCGCGCCGACGCCGCCGGCATCGACCATTTCCGCGTTTACCGTCCCGCCTTCGTCCAAAGCGACCTTGCAGACATCCCCGTCGACTTCCTTAACGGTTCCGCTAAGGCGGTTATTCTCCCCAATGAAACCGGCAACGAACGCGTTTTCCGGTTTCTCGTACAGATCGGCGGGCGACGCCAATTGTTGTACTACGCCATCCTCGAAAACCGCGATCCGGTCCGACATCGTCAAAGCCTCGGCCTGATCATGCGTCACATACACCATGGTGACGCCAAGTTCCTCGTGAATGTGCTTGATTTCGTATTGCATCTGCTCGCGCAATTGCTTGTCGAGCGCGCCAAGTGGTTCGTCCATGAGGATCAGTTCAGGATCGAAGACCAGCGCCCGTGCAACCGCGACGCGTTGTTGCTGTCCACCGGAAAGCTGCGCCGGGCGGCGATTGCCAAAACCAGGCAGTTCAACCATTTCCAACGCCCGGTTGACCTTGGTTTCGACATCCGCGTCCGAAACCTTGCGAACTTTCAAAGGAAATGCCAGATTTTCCGCAACCGTCATATGCGGAAACAGGGCGTAATTCTGAAACACCATGCCGATACCGCGCTTGTGCGGCGGAACATCGTTAATCGGCCGGCCCTTTAGCAAAATTTCACCATGCGTCACGGGTTCGAACCCGGCGAGCATCATCAGACATGTCGTTTTACCCGAACCGGAAGGTCCCAGCATTGTGACGAATTCACCTTGCGCGATGGACAAATTGAAGTCCTTGACCACAAGCGTTTCGCCATCATAGCTCTTCTGAACATTCCGGAACTCAACGAACGCCGAGCTTTCTTCCATTAACCAACTTCCCTGTCACCATCCGACATTAGGCGGATTTATTTTTTTCCAATTACCACCAAACAACACGTCCATGTCTAGACAAATCTTATAATTCCTTTGCGTTGGATCGCGCGTCCCGGCGGTTCAGCACGCGCCAACGATCATTTTTTCCGGACCAAAGGGAAAGCCGGTGATGTTCTCGGCACCATCCTCGGTGACGATCAGGATATCGTGTTCCCGATAACCGCCGGCGCCGGCTTCGCCTTCGGGTATCATGATCATCGGTTCCATCGAAACCACCATGCCCGGCGCCAATTCGGTTTCCACGTCCTCGCGCAGTTCCACCGCCGCCTCGCGTCCGTAATAATGGGACAGAACACCGAAGGAATGACCGTAACCAAAGGAACGGTATTTCAAGAGACCCCATCCCCGGTACATTTCGTTCAGCGCCGCGGCGATATCGCAACACCGCGCGCCAGGCTTGATCAAGGCCATGCCCTTCTCATGTACCGCGCAGTTCTTCTCCCACAATGCGAGATGCGCGTCCGGAACATGCTCACAGAACAAGGTGCGTTCCAGCGCCGTGTAATACCCGAAGATCATCGGAAAACAGTTCAATGACAGAATATCGCCGGCTTCGATAACGCGGTTCGTCACGGGATTATGCGCGCCGTCGGTGTTGATGCCCGACTGGAACCAGGTCCAGCTATCCATCAACTCAACGAAGGGAAAGCTTTTGGCGATTTCCCGCACCATTGCGTTGGTGGCGGCAAGAGCCACTTCGTGCTCCGCGACCCCGGCACCGGCCACCGCCATGCAGGCTTCGCCGCCGACATTGCAAATGCGCGCGCCCTCGCGGATCAGAGCATGTTCCTCCGCCGACTTAATTGTCCGAAGCCGCATGGCGGTATCCGCGATATCGACCAGTTCGACGCCGGGAAAGGTTTCCTCGAGCAAGGCCTTGAGGTCCAAGCTCACATGATCGTATTCAACGCCGAGCCGTTTCACGCCTTGCAATCGCGTTTTCAGCGCTTCGAAATAACTGTCCCGCCGCCAGTCGGTGTAGGTCAGATTATCGGCGTGGCTGCGGCGCCAGGGCTGCCCCCCATCGATCGCGGGAGAGATCGTCGTCGCGTCGTCCGGCGTCAGCACCATCGCGAAACGGCGGCCGAACGCGCAATACAGAAAACCCGAGAAGTAACAGATGTTGTGGTAGGACGTGAACAGGCATGCCTCTAGATCCAACGCTGCCATTTGCGTCCGCATACGCGTTTGCCGCCCCGCCATCTCGTCATCCGAAAAGGGCAAGTAAGCCTTTTCACCATTGCGCCAGGTGATGAGATGCTGAAGGTCGTCATTCATACCGCGTGCTCCCCCAAGATTGTTTCGACCCTGTACTAGCGCGCCGGGATGCAGTTCGCCACCGCGATCTACCGCTCCCATCTTTACGCTACGGATGATGCGTAATAGCATTCCGGAAACCGGGACAACGACGTCCCAATCGCCCGCGTAAAGCGGTGCCGAAATGTTTTTTAACGCGAAGGAGACTCACCGTGCGCTTGGACGGCAAGGTTGCAATCATCACCGGCGCGGCATCGGGCATGGGCGCCGCCACCGCCGAACTGTTCGCGCGCGAAGGCGCCAGGGTCGTCGTCGCGGACCTTCTGGAAACCGAAGGTGCCGAAATCGTATCCAAAATCGCCTCGGCCGATGGTGTGGCCCGCTTCCAAGGGCTCGACGTGACCGATGAAAGCAATTGGGACGCCGTCGTCGCCAATGCGGTTTCCGAATTCGGCAAGGTCGACATTCTGGTAAACAATGCCGGCGTCAGCGGTAGCCATCCCGATATACTCAACACCGATACCTGGGACGAGCAGATGAACGTCAACGCGAAAGGGGTATTTCTGGGTATGCGTGCGGTTATTCCCCCAATGCAGAAATCCGGCGGCGGCTCAATCGTGAACATTTCCTCGATCTCCGGCTTTGTCGGACAGAAGTTCGTGCATATGGGCTACAACGCCGCAAAGGGCGCGGTGCGTCTGGCGACCAAGGCCGCGGCGGTGCAGTTCGCGCGGGAGAACATCCGCGTCAATTCCGTCCATCCAGGCATCATGCCGGCGATGCGGACCTCTAAAATGACCGCCGACCCGGAAGTACGGGCCAAGATGATCCGGGCGGTTCCGGCCGGACGCGAGGGCAAGGTCGAGGAGGTCGCCAACGCAAACCTGTTCCTTGCCAGCGACGAATCCTCCTATGTCACCGGGATTGAAGTACCCGTCGATGGCGGTTTCCTGGCGCAGTAGTGGAACGTGAATACGGGATTGCGTGACCGATGAAGCAAAAGAAGGCGAAAAGCGTCGACGCGGCGCTTGATCGAATTCGCGATGGCGACACGGTGCTGGTCGGCGGCTTCGGCCTCTCCGGCATTCCGGAAAAGTTGATCGACGGTGTCTGCGAGCGGGGTCTGCGGGATCTGACCATCGTCAATAACAGCTCTGGCGCACAACGGTTCGGCGTCGCCAAGATGCTGGCGCAAGGCTGCGTCGCCAAGGTGGTCTGCAGTTTCCCCTGGGGTCGGGAATCGATGGTCTTCAAGGAACTCTACGATGCCGGCAAGGTCGATCTCGAAATCGTGCCGCAGGGCATCCTGGCCGAACGGATGCGCGCCGCCGGCGCCGGGCTCGGTGGCATCCTTTCGCCCAGCGGCCTCGGCACCGAAATCGCCGAGGGCAAGGCGACGCACGCCATCGACGGCGTGGAATATCTGATCGAAGCGGCGCTGCCCGGTGACATTGCGCTGATCAAGGCGACCAAGGTCGACCCACGCGGCAATCTGATCTATCGGTTGGCCTCGCAAAACATGAACCCGGTCATGGCGATGGCGGCGAAACACACCATTGTCGAGGCGGATGCGGAAGTCGCCCTCGACGACCTCGACCCCGAACACATCATGACACCAGGCGTCTTCGTCGACCGCTATGTCATCACCGGGCGCTACAAACCCGAAGCCTGGGACGGCGCCTGG
>JAJFJC010000460.1 GCA_021774385.1 Alphaproteobacteria bacterium | reverse complement strand
CATAGTGGTAATCAGATAGGCAGGCCAACGCCCTCGCGGATGGCGGATGATACAAATTGTCGCTGATTGCGATGGTCAATTTTCGAGTATCTGCTCCACGATCCAGCGATCAACGGCGTTGACGCCGCGTTCACGCCTGGCGAGCCGGCCCGGCAATGCGAGCGGCGAATTGACTCCCACCTGCTGTTGTTCGCAAATGCGATTGTCCTCGTCATGACTGGTATCCCAACGCTTGTAGTAGCGTTGCACGACATCGTTGAAGTCGTCGCGCGCCACGGTTTCTTTTGGAAACCCGGAGCCTACTACAAGTTCGATCCGGTCTGGTCCGCGTGGCCGAATTTCCATCCACCAGAAACAGTCCGTCGTCGCCACGAGGTAGATATTAGGGTACAGGCCGAGGAAGTGGCTGGCCTCGCGCTCGGTTTGTGACAGCGTCGCGATCGGCGGGAAGGGCGTGGTGTCTCCCTTGAGAATACCGGCGGTTTGTTCGACTCCGATCAAGGATCCGGACCACGCCCCCTTCACATCCAGCGGCGCCGCGATTTGATCTCCTAGCGATTCCCGGTGAACAGTTGGAATGTGATAAGATTCGCGCTGATTTTCGAGATAGATCTTCCAATTGCAGGCAACATCCCAAACCTTACGGCGCGTGGTGACCAAATTGGGAAGGTCGTAGGCGGCAAGATGGTCGGGCAGGTCACCGAGATAATCCAGAAGGCTTTCCGCTTCGGTGTCGAAATTGACGAACAGCAAGCCGGCCCAGCTTTCCAGCCGTAGCGGCACCAGCGCGTGGTCCTTCTTGTCGAAGCCGATGGCCTCTTCCATACCGGTCGCGCTGACGCATTCGCCGTCGAGATCGAACGCCCAATTGTGATAGGGGCAGACGATCGCCCGGCAATTCCCCTCGCCCGTAAGCAATTGCGTCCCGCGATGACGGCAACTATTCGCGAAGGCCCGGACCGTGCCTTCCCGGTCGCGAACGACAATAATTGGGATACCGGCGACATCCGTGGCCAGATAATCGCCGGGGTTGGGCATCAAATCCATGCGCCCGACGAAATTCCAGACCTTCAGGAAAATGCGCTCGACTTCGAGCCGGTAAAACGCGTCCTCGGTATAGCACCAAGGCGGCAGGTTCTCTGCTTCGAGCGAGGGCTTCAGCACGTTAGCGTACTGATTATGGTCGAGCATCTGTTCGACTGATGGCATCGTGCAATCCTTTCCCGAAACCCGCCTTAATGGTCGTGTTAATCCAAAACTCTAAAATGTGCTTCAGTCGGCTCACCATCCTGTCCGTTGATCGGCAACAGATCCATCGGGCAGGCCGAGAACACGACGATGCAATCCATCTCCGCACGCAGACTGATGGCGTCGCCGGGACGGCTGACCGGCGGTCGCCAATCCAGCTTTCCGGCCTCAAGGATAGCGATATTCATGAATAGGTTGAGGGGGCACGGCGTTTCCGGCGCCTTTACATCCAGCGCGTCCAGCGCCGCATGCAGGTTCTCCGTGCAGTTTTCGTGATACCCTTCATGGCCGAGCTGTTCGTAGCGATGCGGGTCGCAGGCGGCGATCAAGGTGTCGTGCACTCCGGGGCTGGAATCACCGACGATGGTGAGGATGGGACGCCGCCGGTTCGTCACATAGGCATCGCCGATTTCCGGGATCGCCTTGCGGAATGCGGCGCGGCTGTGCTCCATCGACATGAATTCGACCGGGTCGTCCGCCGCGAACGCCCATGTATCGACCACCTGCTGACCATGCGTGTTGACAATCTGCACCGCCTGATCCTTCGCGACCCGTGCGGCCATGCCACCGCGCGCGGGTATCGTATGGAGCCCTGGGCTCATGCGGCCAGCTCTCCAACAAAGGCATCGGTGACAATGCGCGCGGCATGCATCAGGCGGATATGATTGACGTCGTCATAGGGCGTCGCGAAATGCATCGTCGCTCGGTTGTCCCAGAACATCATGTCACCGACCTGCCAACGGTGCCGATAGATCAGGTCCTCTTGGGTCGCATGCGCGTTCAGTTGATCCAAAAGAATCTGACTGTCGTCAAACGGCATCCCGACGAACTGCTTGATAATCTGTTCACTGACATAGAGAACCTTACGGCCCGTGACGGGATGGACCCGCACCACCGGATGCACCAAGTCGGGGACTCGCGCCTTTTGCTCGTCAGTCAGTGGCGGCCGGTCCGGGTACTTATTGGCATAAACGTATTTGTAGCTGTGTACCGCTTTTAGATTTTCGATACGGGCCTTCACGTCGTCCGATAGCCTGTCATATGCCGTGGTCAGGCTTGTGAAAAGCGTATCGCCGTCTTTGGGTGGAATCTCGATCGCGTAAAGTAAGGACCCCAGGCTCGCACGCGGCATATAGGTATTGTCGATATGCCAATGCCAGCCCGTCTTATGCGCGCCGGCAGGCTTGCCGTCCGCCTGTTTGTTGGTGAGGACGAAGACTGCCGGGTGATCCGGCAACGTGAATTGCTGCAGGACATGATGCTCCAATTCACCCCAGCGGCGGCCGAAGGCGGTCTGTTGTTCCGGTGTCAGGTTTTGCCCCCGGAAGAGAAGCAAGGAGTGCCGGTTGAACGCGTCGTCGAGTTCGAGAAAGCGGTCCTCGGTCAACGGTTCGGCGAGATCGATATCCTGCACCTCGGCACCGAAATGACCGGTAAGATTTCGGGTTTTCATCTCTAACGTCCCCCTGTTCAATCGTCGCCTCAGGCAATTTTGGTAGCACAGGGACGTCTCATCGCCAAATTCCGGTCCACTCAAGAGCGCCAGTGCTTGCCAAGGAAGGTCCAACCGGCAATGGTACGCGCGAATATTTTTGGCTGGGAGACAACGATGATCGAGAACCAATTCGTCCTTAATACCAAGGATGGCCCAATGGCGACCTTCACCGTCCACCCGGAAGGCCCAGGCCCCTTTCCCGCCGTTGTTTTCTACATGGACGCGCCGGGAATTCGCGAAGAGCTGCATGGGATGGCGCGGCATATCGCCGAGCAGGGCTATTACGTCATCCTGCCAGATCTGTTCTATCGCTTCGGCCATATCCGCTTTCCGTTCCGCGACGACAACACCCGCAAGATCTGGCAGGCCGCGATGGCCAATTTGTCGAACGCACAGGTGATGGACGATACAAGTGCGATGCTGGGCTATCTCGATGGACAGGCCGCCGCGAAGACCGACGCCATCGGCTCTATCGGCTATTGTATGAGTGGCCGGTTCATCACCGCCGCGGCCGGCACCTTTCCCGACCGGTTCAAGGCAAATGCGTCGCTCTATGGTGTCGGGATCGTCACCGAAAAGGAAGATTCGTCCCATTTTCTGGTGAAGAACATCACGGGTGAAATGTATTTCGGATTTGCCGAAACCGACGGCACCGTACCCGCCTTCGTCATCCCGACCCTGACAGCCGAGCTCGAAGCACACGGGACGAACTTCACGCTCGAAATTCACCCCGGTACCAATCACGGGTTCTGCTTCTCGGAACGAGAGGTCTACAACGAAGCCGCCGCGAACAAAGTCTGGGACGTCTTTTTCAATATGTGCAAACGCAATTTAGGCTGAACCGGAGTCGAAAACAGAAATGTCGGAAATTTTACTCCAGAGCATCGAGAACGGCGTCGCCACCTTGACCATGAATCGTCCTCAAGCGCTGAACGCGCTGACCATGGCCATGCTGGACGACCTAAGCAGCGCGATGACACGGTTGAATACCGATCGGTCGGTCGGCGCGATTATATTGACCGGCTCGGGCCGAGGTTTTTGCTCGGGAGGCGACGTCAAGGGCATGGACAGCCGGACAATAGAGTCGACACTCGAGGAACGTACCCAGGCGTTGCGCCAACGCATGGAAGTGTCTCGGTTGATCCATGATTCACCGAAACCAACCATCGCGATGGTGCGTGGTCCGGTCGCAGGCGCCGGGATGTCTCTCGCTCTCGCTTGCGATTTGAGGATCGCCAGCGAAACCGTTCGGTTCACAACGGCATTTGCGCGGGTCGGTCTCTCTGGTGATTTTGGCGGCAGCTATTTCTTGACCCGACTTATTGGCTCGGCGAAAGCGCGCGAGCTTTATCTTTTATCGGAGACCGTTGTCGCCGACCAGGCGCTCTCGCTTGGAATCGTCAACCGCGTGTTTTCCGACGACGAACTCGAAGCCGAAACGCGCCAACTCGCCGAGCGGCTTGCAAGCGGCCCCAGTATTACGCTCGGTTATATGAAGCAAAACATAAATGCGGCGGAAAGTGGTTCACTGCCACAACTTCTTGATCTAGAGGCCGCTCACCATGCACGCTGTGGCGAAACGGAGGATCACAAGGAAGCGGCGCGCGCCTTCGTCGAGAAACGCCCGCCGGCATTCAAAGGACGTTAGACAATGCGGCGGTTAAGGACACAGAGCGGATTATAAAAGTTACTCGGAAAGGCCCCTAGAAACAGGCGCGAGGTCACGAAATGCAGGTACTCTACAAAGGTGGCGCCGTCTTCGACGGCGAAAACGAACCGATTTCGGACCATGGCGTCATGGTCGATGGTGACAAGGTCGCGAATATTGCGCCTGCTGCAACGTTCGACGGTTTCGACGGCGCGGTGGTGGATACCACGGGCGGCACGTTGATGCCTGGGCTGATCGATTGCCATGTGCATCTTTGTCTCGGTGCGGAAGGCGACCCGGGCACAGCGGCGGAAAAACTGCTGCCGGGGCAGACTGTCATGAAGGCCCTGGCACGGGCGCAGGCGACCTTGGCCGGTGGCGTCACGGGGGTTCGCGATTGCGGCGGCCGGGATTATCTGGAGTTCGCGGTGCGCGATTCCTGCAATGCGGGCGAGTTGATGGGACCGTCGATCAGGGCGTCCGGCAAAATGATCTGTATGACCGGCGGGCACGGCAACCGGCACGGACGGGTCGCGGACGGGATCGATGAAGTCGTCAAGGCGGTCCGCGAGCAAATCCACGCTGGCAGCGACCTGGTCAAGATCATGGCAACCGGTGGCGTGATGACACCGGGAGTCAATCCAGAGGACGCACACTATTCCGCCGAGGAAATGGCCGCCGGCATCCATGAAGCGAACCGCTTCCACCGGCGCACCGCCAGCCATGCGCAGGGCACCGAGGGTATTCTCAACGCCGTGCGCGGCGGCATTTCGTCGATAGAACACGGCATCTTCATGACCGATAAATGCGTCCAAGAAATGATCGAGCGTGGGACCTTTTTGGTGCCGACCTTGGCGGCGCTCGACAACATCGTCAGTACGAAGGATGGCGGCATTCCCGATTATGTGATGGAAAAGGCGGAGCGCATCGCGGAATTCCACGTCCGTTCGATCAAGTTGTTCTACGACGCGGGCGGCAAGATCGCGATGGGTACGGACGCCGGCACCCCATTCAACAAGCACGGATGCAATGCGGACGAGCTGGCCTTGATGGTCGGGATCGGCATTGCCCCGATCGACGCCCTGCGGATTGCCACAAGCGCGGCGGCGGATCTGGTCGATTTACCCGGCGAGGGCCGCATCGGTGAAGGCACATTCGCCGACTTCCTGCTGGTCAAAGGCGATCCAACAGCGAATATCGACCAGGTGGCGAATCGTGAAAACCACCGCTTGGTCGTGAAGCGCGGTGCGGCGGTGACCAAAACTGCGATGGCCATGGGCAAGACACCATTTCAACCTTTGGCGGCGTTTTAGCCAATGTTGCGCTTAAGACAGATCTGCCTCGTTGCATCGGAATTGGAACCCGCGGTCGCCGATTTGGAAGCCGTTTTCGGCATCGCGACGTGCTTCCACGATCCGGGCGTGGAAAAGTTCGGCCTCGTCAATGCGCTTCTGCCCATCGGCAATAATTTTCTCGAAGTCGTCGCGCCATTCCGCGACGGGACGGCGGCTGGGCGGTATATCGAAAGGCGCGGTGGCGATGGCGGTTACATCGTGATTCTACAATGCGACGATATTCCCGAGCGGCTCGCGCGCTGCGAGAAATTGGGCGTCCGCATCGTCAATCATATGGATTATGGGACCTATGAAGGGCTGCAATTGCACCCACGCGATACTGGCGGATCGATGCTGGAAACGAGTTGGAGCGCCGGCAACGGCGCACCGGACGGCCCTTGGCATCCGGCGGGCAAGACCTGGCAAGAAGCGGTCAAAACCGACCGCGTCTCGGCAATGACCGCCGCTGAACTTCAAAGCGACGACCCCGATGCACTTGCCGCCCGTTGGGGTGAAATTCTCGACGTCACACCGCAACCGATTACCGACGGCGTCACCTTGCTGCCGCTCGAGAACGCGGTTCTGCGCTTCGTGCTCGCAAGGGACGGCCGAGGTGAAGGTCTGGGCGAAGTCGATATTCATGTTTCCGACCGCGATGCCGTTCTGGCGGCGGCGAAGGCGCGCAATTGCCCGACCGACGGTGACGTCGTCACGGTCTGTGGCACACGATTTAGGTTAATCTCATGAGCGAAGAATTGAACGTCGCGCGCGATGGCGTGGTGACACACTTGACCCTGAACCGGCCCGACATCGCCAACGCGCTTGGCCCCGTCTTGGCGGAATCGATGCTTGATGCGGTGAATACCGCCACGCGGGACGGCACGCGCTTGCTCGTCATCCAGGGAACCGGGAAATCCTTTTGCTCCGGCTTCGATCTATCGGGCTTCGATGAACTCAGCGATGGCGATCTGGTTCTACGGTTGCTTCGTATCGAAATCCTACTGCAGGCGGTGTACCACGCACCGTTCCCCACGCTGGCAATGGGCCATGGCCGCATATTTGGCGCCGGCGCGGATTTGTTCAGCGCTTGCAGCCAACGCATCGCGGCGCTGGGCACCCAATTCCGCATGCCGGGTCTGGCTTTCGGAATCGTTCTAGGTACAAGACGGTTGATGGCCCGGATTGGCCAGGATGCCGCGCGCAACATTCAAAATGAAACGCGCACATTCGACGCCGAAGAGGCGAAACGCTACAATTTTGCCAGTGACATTGCCGATCAATCCGAATGGCCCGGAATCATCGACGCCGCGGCCCAAGCCGCACAGGTTTTGAAAACCGAAGCGTCCGCGGCGTTATTTACGGTAACCGCGCCGGATACGAGAGCGGCGGATATGGCGGATTTGGTGAAATCAGCCAGTATCCCAGGGCTGAAAGGACGGATCGGGCAATATCGGGACGACATGCGCCGCGCGGCAGGCAAGGCCTGACAATTCCGCGGGCGGCAAAGGAGGCAAAAGTAAAACAATGGCAACAGTCGCATCAACTGCCACGGTCGAAAGACCGGATCTCGAAATCTACCTCGAACGCGTGCGGAATATGGCACCCCTGATCGGCGAATGCGCCGATAAGATTGAGAGTGAGCGTCGGCTCCCCCCTGAATTGCGGGCGGGGCTGTACGATGCCGGCTTGTTCCGCCTTCTGCTGGAGAAGAAGTACAACGGCGCAGAAGTGTGTCCCTCCGATTTTTCCCGCATCATTGAAGAAGTCGCTAAGCACGATGCCAGCACGGCCTGGTG
>JAJFJC010000459.1 GCA_021774385.1 Alphaproteobacteria bacterium | reverse complement strand
GCCACCCTACCACAAGATGTTGCGACAGGCCGAATGTCTCAAGTTGAGGGAATAGCAGACGTCCGTCGGCCATGACCGCGACGGGGATTTTTAGCCAAAGCCGGAAGTCGGCTATAGCTGTCACTGGGCTATGCCTCCATGGTCCCGTGCGGCTAAACTTCGACGATGCCTGAGGAACCTCAACGCAGACTGGCGGCAATCGTATCCGCTGATGTTGTCGGATATTCGCGCCTCATGGGCGCGGACGAGACAGGCACGCACGCTCGCCTAAAGGCCCGTTTCTCGGATCTGGTCGAACCCAAAATTGCCGAACACGGTGGGCGCGTGGTGAAACTCATGGGTGACGGCCTGTTGGCTGAGTTCCCAAGCGTCACAAACGCCGTCAATTGGGCTGTCATTGTGCAGACGAAAATTTCTGAACTCAATGCCGATGAGCCCGATGAACAGCGGATTGACTATCGAGTGGGCGTGAATCTCGGCGAAGTTATCATCGACGGCGACGACATTTTTGGCGACGGCGTAAACGTAGCAGCCCGTCTGCAAGAGGTTTCTGAACCGGGCGGTGTCTGTATCTCGCAAAAGGTCCATGCCGAGGTGCGCGGCAAGATCGCACATGAATTTGCGGAAGGCGGCAGCCAATCGTTGAAGAATATCGCCGAGCCAATCCATGTTTGGCATTGGCCATTTGACGGGCGAGTGTCTGACAAGCACTCCGTTGTCGAACAAGCCGATCCGTTACCGCTACCCGACAAACCGTCGATTGCCGTGCTGCCGTTCGACAATATGTCCGGTGATCCCGAGCAAGAGTATTTTGCCGACGGCATCGTTGAGGACGTTATCACGGCGCTATCCCGCTTCCGATCTCTGTTTGTGATTTCCCGCAATTCGTCATTCACCTACAAAGGAAGTGCGGTCGATACTAAACAGGTCGCCAGCGATTTGGGCGTCCGGTATGTGGTGGAAGGCAGTGTCCGAAAAGCCGGCAACCGGGTTCGAATAACGGCACAGTTAATCGACGCGGCGAGCGGCAACCATCTTTGGGCGGATCGCTTCGACGGCAACTTGGACGATTTATTCGAACTGCAGGATCAAATCACCGAACGGATCGTGTTCGCGACGGCGCCTGAGATCGAGGCCCACGAGCGCGAACGCGCCCGGCGCAAGCCGCCGGAAAGCCTGGACGCCTGGGAGCTTTATCAACGCGGCATGTGGCATTTCTATAGGGTCACAAAAGCTGATCTCATCGCGGCGCGTACACTCTTCGACAAGGCGATAGCACGCGATCCTGATTTTGCTCTGCCGCACGCAGGCATCGCATATGTCTGCTTCCTCGAAGTGTTTCAAGGCTATGACACCGCCCATGACGAGGTCCTAGTTCAAGGACTCGCCGCTGGCGAGCGTGCCGTTGCCTTGGACGACAAGGACGGTTTCGCCCATCTTGCTCTCAGTCGAATGCTGCACCTTACCGGGAAAGGCGAGCGTGCCATTGCTGAAGCGGAAAGGTCGGTCGCCCTCAATTCGAGTTTCGCTCTCGGCTACTACGGTCTCGGCGCTGCCTTTGATTGGCAAATTCGAGCGACGGAAGGCATTGTCGCGCTGGACATGTCGATGCGACTAAGCCCGCAGGACCCGATGCTCTGGGCCATGCAGGCGAAGCGGGCATCCTGTTGTTTCAGCATCGAAAAATATGATGAAGCCGAAGAATGGGCTCGCAAGGCCGTGAATGTGCGTCCCGACATCTTCCAAACTGAGTTTTATTTAGCAATGGCGCTTGTTGGGCTCGGCCGGCTTAACGAAGCCAGGGCAGCCATCGAAGCGGCACGGCGAGCGCGACCCGATCTATCCATTTCTGTTTATCGTCATATCGTGCGTCACGCCAACTCAGAGTTTCGGGAACCGCGCATTGCGGCTCTGCGAAAGGCGGGGCTGCCGGAATTGTGAGTGCCAAATTGCCGTGCAGAAGGTTGGTGTGTAGTGCGTGGTGACATATGAGAAAGCGTCGGGTCGGCAATGTTTCGTTTTCGGCGAACGCAACGAGTTCACATCTTCAAGGCGGTTTCCGCCAAAAAATATCATCGGGACAAGGACTTCGGACTCGACTATTCGACTGTCGCCGACCCATTGCCATTCTCAAGCCAGGCACGTGCCGGTTTGTCCGGCAACTGTTCGTCGACTCGCGTTCGGTAAAGTTCAAACTCTTCATCGGAAAGCTCGCCTTCCCACTTCCGTGAACTCGCCGAATCAAAGAAGTTGGCATCCGATTTCCAGAAACCCGTTCCGCCGACCGGCGCATAGCTCGCCGCATTCGCCTTCATCTCACCAAACGATGTGGCCTCGGCCACCCGGTCGATAAGCGCGGCATCCGCGTCTATGCCACCCGCTTCCGCCAAGTCTTCCACGGTGCGGCGTCCATCTCTAATCATATCCGCATAATGGAAAAGCTTGAGGTCCGGCACGCGGTCAGCGCAGACCGTCTCACGGTAATGCGTGGTCAGCGTCGCGAGCGTATCAAAGTCGAAATCTTCCGGATCCGCGTCGCCGTCGATAAAACGCCGAAACGACTGCGACACGCACTGGAGCCTTGGATCATCTAGCGCGAGGTCCGCCGAATTCGCAAAGTGTTTGCGCAGCGAAAAGAAAACGTCGAGAGGGTGGCGATACACCGCGATTACCGTGACACCCTCCCAGATGGGGAAACCGTCGGCCGGCGTGTGGGTCTTAATCACCCGGCGCCCTGTTTGCGCCTCGAGCGCCGTCTTGACGTCTTCTGCCGCAACGCCGAGGTCGACATCGACCCAGGGCGACAGAAAAGGCAATTTGTCTGGCAATTCCGGTCCCCCATGGATGAGCATGGCGAGGATGGTCTGGGTCCACGTCGTCCCGCTCTTGGGCGGAGTGCAGACAAGTATATCGCCCGGACGTGGCAGCCATGTGCCCCATCTATCCGGATCGGTACGTTTCCCGCGATACGTTCTAAGTGCCGGGGCTAAGATATGGGCTCGGTTGACCACGTCGTTTTGCCCTCCTTTCACGTTTGGGCAGCGCTTGAAAAGTAGAGAGTGCAGCCTAGCGTATCTCCCATCGACTTGGCACCTCCACCTCCACATCGCGCAGCCTTCCGAGGAGGCAGACTGTCCTCCTCCGGAGGCGATGCAGGCGAACAAACCGGTGAGCCAAGGTCGCTGCTTGACGCCGTTGAAGTTCGTTTCTTCGATCTTAATTGGAAGAAATCCGCAACCGGCGCGACTTCCGTAATGGGTCCAGACTGTGTGAAAACGTGATGTCTGATAGAATCTCGCCATGTGATTGGCGGAGGTTCTGATGAAGCGTTTCGTTGAGGGTATCGACCGTCGCC
>JAJFJC010000458.1 GCA_021774385.1 Alphaproteobacteria bacterium | reverse complement strand
CCTATCCGCACTCAACTGGAAACACACAGCGCGATCAGACCGTTGCTCGATACACTTTTTACGCCGCCACGGGAAATATTTGCGCCGCCCGACGCCGCTACGATTGTATGCCGTTGCGAAGAAATCAGCGTAGGCGATATTCGGGATGCCGTCGCGTTGGGTGCGATGGGTCCCAACCAACTAAAATCATTCACGCGCTGCGGGATGGGCCCTTGCCAGGGTCGCATGTGTGGATTGACCGCCGCCGAGCTGATTGCCGAGGCGAAAGGTGAACCCGTCGAGAGCGTTGGTTACTATAGAATTCGGCCGCCTATCAAACCGGTAACATTGGGCGAACTGGCGGCGATGAGCGAATAGCCCGCTGTCACTTGAAAATATCGTGCCGGCGCGGTTTATCGAAGATCATGAAAAATTGAGGGTAGGGGCGGTAAAGAGAATGAATGTGCTTTTCAATCTGGGAGACTTGGTCAATCGGCGTAAAGACCCCGACGCCATCGCGTTGTTCGATCTCAGCAAACCAGATGGCGCACGCGAATATTCGCATGGCGACCTCGACCGCGGAGCGCGCGCTGTCGCCCGAGGCCTTCAGGCGCGCGGCTTAAAGCGTGGTGAACGGGTTGCAATTTTGTCGGCGAACCGTGTGGAATTCCTGGTGACTTATCTCGGCACCATGCGCGCTGGCATGGTATCCGTCCCGATCAACTACAAGTTTCCTGATGAGACTGTTGCGTACATTCTCCGGGACGCGGATATCAAGCTGATCTTCGCCGATACGGAGCGTGCCGCCCGCGCGCCGTCGGACATCCCATTGGTGAGTTTTGACGACGAAGGCGCCGGCGGTTTCGAAGCTTTTTGCGATGCCGGCGACTTCGAAACTGTCCGCCCGGAGAAGGGCGAAGTCGCCATGTTCTTATATACCTCGGGATCGACGGGGAGGCCGAAAGGCGTGCCATTGACGCATGAGGGGCATCTCTGGGTCGTCGATGTTCGTATCAACCCGCCACCCGATGCGGATCACCGCGTCCTTGTCGCCGCACCGCTATACCACATGAACGGACTTGCCATGTGCAAGCTCGCCATCGGCGCCCATTTAACCATCATTTTGATGCCGCAGTTCACGGCGAAAGGCTATATCGAAGCGATCGGCGCCTATGGCGTAACCTGGCTGACATCCGTCCCGACGATGCTGGCCATGGTCGCGCGCGAACGCGAACTGCTTGACCGGACCGATCTGTCTTCGGTTCGCATTGCGCGAATGGGCTCCGCCCCAGTGAGCCAGAAGCTATATGACGACCTGCGAGACGTTTTTCCAAATGCCCTAATTACAAATGGCTACGGCACCACCGAAGGCGGTCCGTCCGTATATGGCGCGCATCCCGACGGGCTTCCCCAGCCCGGTATGTCGATTGGTTATCCGAGACCGGATTGTGATGCACGGCTTGTCGACGGCGACAATATCGATGCCGACCAGGGCGTCCTGCAGTGCCGCAATCCCTCCGTCATGCCCGGCTACCACAATCTGCCGGAAAAGACGGCTGAGGTGCTGAGCGAAGATGGCTGGTATGACAGCGGCGATATCATGCGCCGGGACGAAAATGGGTTTCATTACTTCGTTGGCCGCGCCGACGATATGTTCAATTGCGGTGGGGAAAACATTTACCCAGCGGAAGTCGAGAAAATGCTGGAGCGGCATCCGGATATCGAGCAGGCTTGCGTCGTACCCGTGCCGGACGAAATCAAGGGGTACAAGCCATCGGCTTTCATCGTCCCCATGGATGGCAAAAGGCTTGACGAAAAATCCGTGAAGGAATTTGCCTTGGCCAATGGTCCCGCCTACCAACACCCTAGACAGATCGTGTTCATGCCAAGCTTGCCTTTAACCGGAACGAATAAGATCGATCGAAAACAACTGACTGAACGTGCGGCATCGACCGCCGCGGAAATGCCACGGGAGACAGCCTGATGACTTCACTCGACCTGGAACTCGATCATACGGGCGTCGCCGTCCGCGATCTCGATGTCGGCCAAACGGCCTATCAGCGCCTTGGCTTCACCCTTACGTCGCGCAGTTTCCATTCGGGATCGAGAACCGCCGGCGGGCCGGTCGAAAAATGGGGCTCGGGCAACCATTGCGCCATGTTCGAGAACGGCTATCTGGAAATCATCGGTATCACCGATCCAAACTTGTACAGCTCGACAAAAGATTATCTGGATCGCTACGAGGGTTCGCACATTGTCGCCTTTGGTAGCGGCGATGCAGACGCGTCCTATCCGATATTGAGCAGCCGTATCGAAGGCGTCACACCTGCGACCAAACTGCAGCGCCAAGCGCCATTCGGTCCGAACGATGAAGAATCCCGCCTCGCGGCATTCCGCAACATCCATGTCGACCAGAATACCTTTCCCGAAGCGAAGTTTATTTTCATTGATCATCTAACCCGCGACGTTCTTTGGCAGCCGCACTTGCTGTCCCATCCAAATGGCGCGGTTGCATTGTCGGAAATTGTCCTTTGCGTACCGGATTTAGCGGATACTTGTGACCGCCTATCCCGCCTGCTCGACCGGCAACCGAAAGACGTCATGCCCGGCGGCAAGGTATTCGAACTCGATCGCGGCAATGCTTACGTTGTCACGGAAAAGAGGCTAAAAGATTGGGTGCCCGGCGTAGAGCCGCCTTGCATGCCTTATGTCGCGGGCTTCGGCGTTGCGGTACGCGATCTCGACGCGACCCGCGACTACCTGGCCGCAAATGGTATCGCCACGACGGATCATCCCTACCCCGCATTATGGGTAGCCCCCGAATTCACCTGTGGACCAATCGTGTCCTTCAGCCAAGCCTAGTTAAAAGAAGAAGAGAGAAAGATTATGCGCGCAGCAGTTATTCACGAACATGGCGACCCAGAAAACCTGGTCTACGAAGAAAACTTTCCCGACCCGGAATGCGGCCCCGGGGATGTCGTGCTGCGCGTCAAGGCGTCGTCGCTCAACTATCATGATATTTTCACCCGGCGCGGCATGCCGGGGATCAAACTCAACTTGCCGGTAATTTGCGGTCTCGACGTCGCGGGCGAAATTGCCGAGGTCGGCTCGGACGTTACGGGATGGTCGGTCGGTGACCGGGTCTTGGTCGATCCCCGAAACCGGGTAGAAGGCGGCTTGATGGGTGAAACCGTCAACGGTGGGTTGGCGGAATTCTGCCGCGCACCGGCGCATCAATTGGTTCCTATGCCCGACGGCGTCACCTTCGAAGAAGCCGCAAGCCTGCCTGTCGCGTACGGTACCGCGCATCGCATGATGGTCACGCAAGGTAAGATCAGCGACGGCGAACGCTGTCTCATTCTCGGCGCCAGCGGCGGTGTCGGAACCGGGTGTGTTCTGCTGGCTAAGATGTTCGGCGCCGAGGTCGTGGTCTGCGCCAGCACCGAGGACAAGATCGCACGCCTTAAGGAATTCGGCGCCGATGACGGCATCAACTACGCCGACAGCGCCTTCGAGAAGGAGGTCTGGAAGCGTTATACGAAACCAACCCGGTATAGCTATGACGGCGGCGTCGACATGGTGGTGAATTTCACCGGCGGCGAAACCTGGGTCCCCTCGCTGAAATGCCTGCGCAAAGGCGGACGCATGATGACCTGCGGCGCGACCGCCGGCTTCGATCCGAAAACGGACATCCGCTACATCTGGACGTTCGAGCTGCAGGTGCTGGGCTCCAATAGCTGGGAGCGCGAGGATTTGGTTCAGCTCATGGACTATATCCAGGAAGACAAGATGCACCCGGTGATCGATCGCTCCTTCCCATTGACGGAAGCACGCGAAGCACTGCGCCTACTTGAAGACCGGGAGGTCTTTGGCAAGGTCGTTGTGTGTCCTTAATTTACAATTCGGAGAAAGAGACCCGATGAGTGACTATCTGAGCCAGGCTGAAATCCAAGCGATTTTGGACAATTCGCCCTTCATCGCCTTCATGGGGCTTACGGTTGATTCGATGGACATCGACAAGGATCTGATCGTCCTGCGCATGCCGATGCGGCCGGAATTCGAGCGTCGTGCCGGTACGGGTCAATGGCATGGCGGCGCAATCGCCTCGCTGATCGACACCGCCGGAGATTATGCCGTCGTCATGAAAGTCGGTGCTGGCGTGCCGACCGTCAATTTTCGCACCGACTATCTGCGTCCCGCATCGAATACCGATTTGATCGCAACCGCCCAGGTCCGCCGCGCCGGCCGGTCCATCGCGGTCGTCGATATCGATGTCCATGATGAAAATGGCAAATTGGTGGCCGTTGGACGGGGCACCTATGTTCCGCAAGCGGGGTAGGTACGCTTAACGTTCTTTGGACGCGGGCTGCTCGGTGGTTTGCTTGCATTCCAGGACCCAGACGTCATAGACGGGGTGCTCCAATGCCGACAGAGCTGGGCTGGACGAGAACATCCAACCGGTGAAGAGCGGCGCGGGATCTTCATCGGGGCGAATTTCCACGATATCCATGAAGACGGCTGATTCAGGCGGTTCCTCCGGCGGTGTCCGGTCACAACTTCGAACCGTGATGGAAAGCGTCCCAAACCGGACGACCGTACCCAGGGGCGCCTGAAAGGTCGATACCCTCGCGGTAACCTTGTCCAGTCCCTGCATGATCACCATGTCACCAGGAAACGCCGCGGCTCCCGTCGCGTTTCCTGCGATAACGACCGCCAACGCGGTTCCCATTGCCCATTTCATCGTGTCAGACGATGCCGTCAATTGATGGCAATTTCGCGGCACACCCCAAATTCAACGCGGCCAGGGATATTCATCCTCCGTCGCTATCGGTCACCAGAAATATTACCTTCCCAAGCAGTTCCTCAAGCGACACAACATCCTTGGTATTGGTCAGTTCACTGCCTTCTACCATAATCTTATCGCTTTTGCCGGGCTCCAGACGCACATATTTTCCGCCAAGGAGTCCATCACTGGAAATCAGCGCCTGTGTATCATCGGGCAGCTTTATCCGAGTTTCGATCGTCATGGTCGTGACCGCTTGATAGGTATTTTGATCGATACCCAACCCCGTGACCGTACCGACCTTCACACCGCCGACGCGAGCATCGCTACCGACCGTAAGCCCGTCAATGGCATAGAACCGCGCTTGAATTTCATAGCCCTGTGTCGGTCTGATATCACTGCTGGCATAAGCAAAGAAAAAGAAGATACCGGCAACGAGCAGGACAACCGCGCCCAAGACTGTCTCAATTACGCTTCGTTTCATTTTTTCAGCGGTGTTCCCGCCTCCTTATCGACGTTCCGTTTGGCTTTCTTCCGGGCCTCGAGCCGCCTCGCTTCCGCCCAAAGAACGACTTTCTCCAACAGTGCTTCCACAATGATCGCGTCCTGGACATAATTGAAGCTATCGCCGGGTTCGAGCATTTCCTCCGCGCCGCCGGGATCCAGATTTATAAACTTCCCGCCGAGCAATCCGTCACTCACAATCAAAGCGGCGGTATCGGTTGGAACGCGAATATCGTCGCGCAATGTCATCGTCAACACCGCCTGTAGAGTCTCCGCATCGAATTCCTGCCCTGTTACCTTGCCGACCGGGGCGCCGGCGAGCAGAACGTCCGTGCCAATGGTTACCCCGTCGACGCGATTATACCGCGCCGTCAGTTCATAACCTTGTGCGGAACCAGTACGAGCATCACCCGAAAAGAAAATCACAAGCAACAAGGGGGCCACAAGGAATACCGCGGCGCCGACGAGGATATGAACCGTTTCCCGGTTCATTAAGATGCGCCCCCTATTCCGGTGTCCATGCTTCATAGTCTCCGGTCGCGCTGGCACGCCGCCCACCACGCAGGGTATGACCCGACGGTCGATATGCCTGCGCCGTTCCAGTCATGTTGGGGCGATGGGGCTTCTGCCAATCTCGTCGGGAAACACCTTGCGGCGGATTCTCGGCCGTTCGGTGCAACCACGCATTCCACTCGGGCGGCACCTTGCTGGCTTCATCCTCGCCTTGGTAAACAACCCATCGGCGGCGGTGGCCATCCGCAGCCGTTTTTCTGTCCTGATAGTACTGGTTGCCGAACTCATCCGTACCGACAGCCTCGCCTCTTAGCCAGGTAATCATTCGGGTAATCGCCGTAGTCATGGGCGTACAGCTCCTCTTGGCCGTCAATTTCGGCGCGAATATCGCATTTGCCGGCTCGACCGTCCAGCACGCACACAGGCCGAATCGCTGAGATTATCCAAAACCCGACTTATCTCCATACATGCAATTCTTTCCCATTTGCACTCAAATTACAATATTTGCCCAGCCAAACTCAAATAACCACAAAATGTAGTTGCAATACTCAACAGTTTGTGGCGAAATGGATATTGTTCCATATATGTGGTGTCGCGAATCGGGGAAAACCCCATAAATTAAGTAGCGAAGGCACTGGAACAGGGTGGGAGAGGTCGACGGGAAACAGAATGGTTTGCGACGGCCGGCCCAGTAAACTGAAACATTAAACACCAGGCCGGGATACAGCTTATAATGCGCATAAAACGTCGATTCACAGCCGAAGGAACATCAGCCTACGCCGAAATTGAGTTTCGGCAAACCACCAGCGAAATCCGCAACCCAGACGGTTCTATCGTTTTTAGGCTTGAAAATATCGACGTTCCGGCTAGCTGGAGCCAGGTTGCCTGCGATGTATTGGCGCAAAAGTACTTCCGCAAGGCAGGCATTCCGGCCCATTTGAAGAAGATTGAGGAAAACAGTGTTCCTTCATGGCTGTGGCGGAATGTCCCCGACGATGCCGCGCTTGCCGACCTTCCCGAGGACGAACGGTTCAGCGGCGAAATAAGTGGTAAGCAGGTATTCGATAGGATTGCCGGAACCTGGACGTATTGGGGCTGGAAAGGCGGATATTTCGATGCGGAAGCCGACGCACGGGCCTACTACGATGAAATGCGCTATATGCTGGCCAGTCAGATTGCCGCCCCCAATTCACCACAATGGTTTAACACGGGCTTGCATTGGGCCTACGGCATAGACGGCCCCGCGCAAGGTCACCACTATGTTGATTTCGAAACCGGCGTTTTAACCCGCGCCAAATCGGCTTACGAGCATCCGCAACCGCACGCATGTTTCATTCAGTCGGTTGATGACGACCTCGTCAACGAAGGTGGGATCATGGATCTATGGGTCCGTGAGGCACGCCTTTTCAAGTACGGTTCCGGCACAGGCAGTAATTTTTCTCGAATTCGCGGCGAGGGCGAACCTCTTTCGGGTGGCGGAAAATCATCTGGGTTGATGAGTTTTCTAAAAATCGGCGATCGAGCCGCGGGTGCGATCAAATCCGGCGGCACGACCCGCCGGGCCGCAAAGATGGTCATTGTCGATATAGACCACCCGGATATCGAAAACTACATCAATTGGAAAATGATCGAGGAGCATAAAGTTGCCGCGCTGGTAAATGGTTCTCGAACAAACAGTCAGTTCCTGACCGCTATCATGGAAGCCTGTCAAGTTGGCGACTCTGGAGATGACACTCGTTTTGACCCCAAATTGAACCGGGCTCTAAAGAAAGCAGTTATTGCCGCGCGCAAACGCGACGTCTCCGAGAACTATATCCAACGCGTTATTCAGTTCGCACGGCAGGGATACACCTCAATCGAATTCGAAACCTACGATACCGATTGGGATTCGGAAGCATATTTGACCGTGTCGGGCCAGAACTCCAACAACACGGTACGCGTTAACAACGACTTTCTCGCCGCGGTTCGCGACGATAAGGATTGGGATCTGGTCAACCGCAAGAATGGCGCGATTGCCAAAACCGTTCGTGCACGAGACCTTTGGGATCAGGTTTCCTATGCCGCGTGGTCGTCCGCCGATCCGGGTATTCAATACGATACGACGATCAATGAGTGGCATACCTGCTCGAATTCTGGCCGCATCAATGCGTCAAACCCTTGCTCGGAATATATGTTCCTCGACGACACGGCCTGCAATCTGGCATCGCTCAACCTCATGGCGTTTCAGAACACTTCGACGGAAGAAGGCGAGAAACTATCTCAGTTCGATATTCCCATGTTCGAGCATGCGGTTCGCTTATGGACAATAACGCTGGAAATTGCCGTGTTGATGGCACAATTTCCATCCAAGGAAATCGCACAACGTTCATTCGATTATAGGACCCTTGGCCTCGGTTACGCCAATATTGGCGGTCTATTGATGGGTTCCGGCATTCCTTACGACAGCTCGACCGGGCGCGCCTACTGCGGCGCGATAACCGCGCTCATGACCGGCGTCGCTTACGGGACATCTGCGGAAATGGCCGATGAGTTAGGGGCCTTCCCGGAATATGACCGTAATGCCGAACCCATGCTTCGGGTGATACGCAATCACCGACGCGCCGCACACGGGCATACCGACGGCTACGAGGATCTCAGCGTTAAACCGACACCATTAAATCATGAGAAGTGCCCGGAAAAGGACCTTGTCACCGCAGCCGCACGGGCTTGGGATCAAGCGTTAGCGCTGGGCGAAAAGCATGGCTATCGAAACGCGCAAACCACGGTCATCGCGCCAACGGGCACAATCGGACTTGTAATGGACTGCGATACAACGGGCATCGAACCAGATTTTGCCTTGGTCAAATTCAAGAAACTTGCCGGCGGCGGCTACTTTAAGATAATCAATCGAACCGTCCCGGACGCGTTGCGGACACTAGGCTATGACGAGCGTGAAATCGAGGCCATCGTCTCCTATGCGGTGGGCTTCGGAACCCTTGAGGACGCACCCGGTGTCAATCACGAAAGCCTTGCCGAGAAGGGCTTTAGCACCGAAAACATCGAAGCCGTGGAATCCGCTCTTGCAGGCGCTTTCGATATTAAATTCGCATTCAATAAATGGACGTTGGGCGAAAAGTTCTGCACGGAAACCCTCGGCTTCAGCGTAACGCAACTAGACGACCTTAGTTTCGACATGTTGGAATCCCTCGGTTTCAGTCAACGGGACGTAAATGCCGCGAACACCCATTGTTGCGGCGCGATGACCGTCGAAAAAGCACCGTATTTGAAAAAGGAGCATCTTGCAGTTTTTGATTGCGCCAACCCTTGTGGCCGCATCGGCAAGCGCTACCTCTCCGCCGAAAGCCATATCCATATGTTGGCGGCCGCGCAGCCTTTCATCTCCGGCGCTATTTCCAAGACCATCAACATGCCAAACAGCGCAACCGTTGAGGACTGCAAAAACGCCTATGAATTGTCGTGGCGGCTATGCCTCAAAGCAAATGCGCTATACCGCGATGGTTCAAAGCTTAGCCAACCCTTACAAGCTGTACTGCTCGACGACGACGATGCACACCTGGAAGACATCGAAGATTTGCCGAATGCGGCGGCCGCGCCTATCGCGGCAGAGCGAATCGTAGAACGCATCGTGGAGCGCGCGATCAGCGAGCGTCGACGGCTACCAAATCGTCGCAAGGGTTATACCCAGAAAGCTATCGTTGGCGGTCACAAGGTGTATCTCCGTACCGGAGAATACGAAGATGGTAAGCTCGGTGAAATTTTCATCGACATGCACAAGGAAGGCGCCGCATTCCGATCGTTGATGAATAATTTTGCGATCGCGATATCAATCGGCCTGCAATACGGCGTTCCTCTGGAAGAGTATGTCGAGGCGTTCACCTTCACACGGTTCGAACCATCCGGGATCGTCGAAGGCAACGAAGTCATCAAAATGGCGACCTCGGTGCTGGATTATATTTTCCGGGAAGTCGCTGTCAGCTATCTTGGTCGCAACGACCTATCCCACGCGCAACCGGGAGATATTTTACCGGATTGTCTCGGTGATGGCGAAAAAGAGGGCGAATTACCCTCGGATACCGCAAAAACAATCGCCGCAATTCAGCGAGTCGCGAGCACAGGTTTCGTCCGCTCCTCCAATTTCATGGTTATTACCGGCGGCGCCAAAGGAAATGGGGCCGCGCAAACCGAAGCAACAGGTGCGCTTCATACCGGCGTGTCTGAAACAACCATGGCGGCGGTCGCGGTCAGCGAAGCAATTGTTAACGAAGTTGACGAATCTCTCGAGCGGGCACGTCAGGCGCGTGCCAAGGGTTACGAAGGCGACGCGTGCGAAGAATGCGGCAACTTCACCTTGGTAAGGAACGGAACATGCATGAAGTGCGTCACCTGCGGCGGAACAAGCGGCTGTTCGTAACGTGGACGCATCATTGTCTATAGAGCTCCCTGTGACCTTGGGGGTCGGTGGAACGCCGCCCCCATTTTTTTCCCAGTTCCCTGTCCCGGAAATATCCACCGAAAGATATCTCGGACTTTTCGTAGATTTTGAACATTGGAGATGCAGTTTCAATTTTTGAATAAATGATTGATTTGCCCGGTTTTAGAAGAGGGGGGATGCTTTTGAAATCTAAAATTCTTCAGTCTCTTCACGAGGATCACGCTAATCAATTGCAGCTACTCAGCTTGATCGAATTAGAAATTGGCAAACTTACAAAAATTGGGCGCGCGGCGAATTTCGAGATGATTTCCCTTGCTCTCGAATATTGTGTCGATTTTCCTGGACGCTATCACCACCCCAAGGAAGATCTCATTTATGAAACACTCATCAAGCGGGATCCCGATATCGCTATCCGTGCCATCGCTCTAACGGAAGAACATCACAAACTAAACGCCTTAACACGAGAGTTCGCGACAGCCGTCGGTGAAGCAATCGACGGGAAAAACGTGAACCATTTGCAATTAACCGCCGATCGGTTTCTGAAACTTTACCGTTGTCATATCGACATCGAAGAAGCGGAAGTCTTTCCTCGTGTCAACAGAGCTCTAACCAAGGAAGATTGGATCGCAATAGACCAAGCCTACAGCGATTCAAATGACCCCCTGTTTGGTGAACATACCAGACAGTCCTATATCGTCTTGCAACAACGCATCGTTGAACGCGCCGCCCTCTCCTAATAGGGAGCGCCATAGGGTATTGCCTCACGATCGCCGTGCAAGTCCCGCCGGTCGACAAAAAATATAGAATGGCCGACAGGATAACCGGCTCGGATGGCATTGTTATTTCGGCCGATCTCACTAGGATATTGAAATTCCCGCGACCTTGCGCATGACGGGTTTCGCGGCTGCCACAACGACTAACGCCGATGACTGGAGATTTCACCATGACCGGAAAGATCGATGCACGCTTGGAAGAGCTACAAATTGAACTGCCGGACGCCGCGGCGCCGGTCGCGAATTATGTTCCCTTTGTGATCGATCAAAATCAGCTATGGATCGCGGGACAGGTTCCGTTTTGGAACGGCTCGGTAAAATATACAGGGGTCGTTGGGCAGGACGTTTCGTTGGAAGAAGCGACCGATGCCGCACGCGTGTGCGCGCTCAACATTCTAGCTCAAGCGAAGGCGGCATTAGGCGATCTCGACCGTATCACTCAAATTATAAAGCTGGGTGGGTTCGTAAATGGCGTCTCGGGTTTTTCCGATCAGCCTAAAGTTATCAATGGCGCATCGGATCTTCTTGTCGAAATTTTTGGCAAGAAAGGCCTGCATGCCCGTTCGGCGGTCGGGTCAGCTGGCCTGCCACTCGGCGTCCCAGTCGAAATTGACGCCATCATCGCCTTCGTATAGTTGAATTAGCGCTGACAGGAGAAGCTAGTTAACCTGCTTCTCCTGATTTTCCCAATAAGGTTTGCGGAGCTCGGTTTTAAGGATCTTGCCCGCACCAGAAAGTGGCATTGGTTCATCGCGGAAGGTTACCGTCTTCGGACATTTGTACCCCGCAATCCGTTCATGGCAATGGGCTAAAATCGTTTCCACATCAACGGATGCACCCTCTCGAAGCCTTACGATCGCATGGACCCGTTCACCCCATCGCGGATCTGGCGCACCGATTATGGCAGCCTCAACGACGGCTGGAAACTGATGCAGAACATCCTCGACTTCGGCGGAATAAATGTTTTCCCCGCCCGAGATGATCATATCCTTCACCCGGTCGACAATGTAAATGAAGCCATCGTCGTCCATATAACCACCATCACCGGAACGCATCCATCCATCGCGTATCGCCTTGGCAGTCAGTTCTGGTTGGTTCCAGTAACCGAGCATGACATTCGGGCCTCGCACGCAAACTTCGCCGACCTCACCCCGCGGTAATTCAGTGCCATCATCATCGCAAATCTGAATTTCAACGCCAAGCGCCGCACGCCCCGCTGATTTATACTTCCCCGCGTTCGGACCTTCGAAGACATGATACTCGGGTCCCGTATGCGTCGATAGCGGCGCACACTCCGTCTGTCCATAGGCATGTGTAAATTCGCAATCCGGGATAACTTCCATCGCCCGGCGGATCACGGCTTCCGGCATTGGCGACGCACCATAGGTAACCGACCGCAGGCTGGATAGATCGAAGTTTTCGATATCAGAAAAATTGACCAAGGCGTTCATCATTGTCGGCACGAATAACCCATGCGTGACCTTATGCTCTTCGATTGCCCGCAAACTGTCCTCGGGCGTGAAACTGGGAATAAAGATGTGGACACCGGTGACCATGGTAACGCCAAAGACGGCGAGGCCGTCGGCGATGTGAAACATCGGTGCCGCATGTAGCCAACGTATTCCGGGCCGGAAATGCATACCACCAATGACGTTGTAGCTGTTACAGATCAAGTTTGTGTGACTCAACATCACCCCCTTGGAGCGACCAGTCGTACCGCCCGTGTAGAACAGTCCGGCAAGGTCGTCGCCGCAACGAAGGGCATCTTGGACAGGCTCTTCCGCCTCCAAGATTGCCTCGTAATCATGCATACCGTCGGGCGTGGGGCCGTCGCCCATATAAACCACGTCTCGAATGGATTCGAGCTGGCCATCGAGAGCATCCAAAATAGGAAGAAAATTGTCGTCGATGAACAAAATTTCAGTGCCCGAATCATTAAGCCAGAAAGCAACCTCGGGCGGCGCCAACCGGATATTAATGGGAACGAATACGCCGCCGGCCCAAGGTACGGCATAAAAATATTCAAAGTAACGGTCGCTGTTTAGCGCCAAAACCGCTACTCGTTCGCCATCACTTATTCCCAACCGACGTAGCGCACCCGCCAGCTTGGCTACTCTTTTGCCGCATTCATTCCAGGTCCGTTCACGGCCAGCGCAGAGTGTCGCGACCCCTCGTCCATCGATCTGGATCGTTCGCTTCAATGCCTGCGTCAGATACATGTGCCTTCCCCGCGGCTCTTTCGTTCGGTCGATAATGCAACCTATCAAACTTCTTAATGTTTTTGGAATGTTGAGGAAAACGAGCGGATAGAACGAAACATATGGTACGCCTCGACGGCATCGCGAGTTCGCCCGGTCAGGTGCGCGTTGCGCGGTGATGCGGCGCATGCAACACCATCGGTGCGATTGCGATGCCGCCCTTTGGATCCTGGCTTCCCAGTGCGTCCAAGCCTTTTGCCGATGGCACCGCTTCGCCTGCGAGCCTTCTCTTGCCGAGAAACCGGGATACGGGATCGCAGGATGCCATATGTTTCGTTCTATCCACTCAGGTGCACATTCCCTAATCGCGAATTTCAGCACGCCAAAATCATAGGGCGCCTCGACACGTTCTATTGTCGTCCGTTCGATATGATCGTCGCCTCGGTGGACGCGCACCTATCCGACCCCCTAATCTCGTATTGAATTCGATTTCACAAAGGCCAGAAAAAAATGACTATCCGAAAGATTGCGCGTATGGGGCACAAGGTTTTAAAAGAAACCTCCCGGCCTATCGATGACCCAACAGCCCCGGAAATTGCCGCGCTCGCGCAAGACTTAATCGATACGTGCGAGGATACCGGTGGGAATGGTATAGCAGCGCCGCAGGTCTATGAACCAACGCGCATGTTCGCGTTCCGCGTACGCCGCGGTGTAATGCCCGACGGCGCAAAGATGAAGGAAATACCCTGGACCATTGTCATCAACCCAATACTTACTTTCCTGGCCGACGACCAGAAACTGTATTGGGAACGATGCCTTTCCCTACCTGGCCTCTACGGCCAAGTACCCCGCTTTACCAAGCTCCGAATGGAAGCCTATGGGCTCGACGGCGAAAAATTTACGATGACAACATCCTATTTTCTCGCCCGCCTGCTACAGCATGAGTATGACCATTTGGACGGCATCCTATACCCGATGCGTATGCCGGATATGAAAAACTTTGGGTTTGTCTCCGAACTCGGTCCCGCGTCCTACCCAGTGTTCCCTTTCGATGCTGAGGATTTCATCGACCCGGAAATCGAATAGTCCCATCCCGAAGGCCTTTCGAATGATTTGTGCCCCAACAACTTTGTATATCCCGTCTATACTATTTAAAAAAATCTATCGTACAGGAGTCACAGATGCCCGACGGGCGTGAGCCAATAGCCGTCAAAATCCTGGAAAATATCGGCGCCATCGAGGCGGCGGAATGGGATGCCTGCGCGGGTATGGACAACCCCTTCGTCAGCTATACGTTTCTACGCGCGTTGGAGGATAGCGGCTCCGTTGGAAAAGAAAGCGGTTGGTTACCGCAGCATTTAGCAATTGAGGACGACACGGGTCGGCTATTGGGCGCAGTACCGCTTTATCTTAAGAGCCATTCGCAGGGCGAATACGTATTCGATTGGGGTTGGGCCGACGCCTATGAGCGCGCGGGGGGCCGCTACTATCCAAAGCTTCAGGCCTCAGTCCCATTCTCGCCGGTAACCGGCCCACGCCTTCTTGTAAGACCGGATAATACGGCCGACACAATACGGTCCGCCTTGACCGCTGGACTTATTGAAGTCGCAACGCGCTACGGCGTCTCTTCCATACATGCCACGTTTGCAACAAAGGAGGATGCCGATTGGCTCGAATCCGCTGGCTTTCTAATTCGCCACGGCCACCAATTCCACTGGCAAAATGCAGGTTATAAAACCTTCGACGATTTCTTGGCGAACCTATCCAGCCGCAAACGCAAAAATATTCGCAAAGAGAGGCGTAAGGTTAGCGAATCGGGCATCCATATCGATACCCTGACTGGGGATGATATCCGACCCCATCATTGGGATGAGTTTCACCACTTCTACGTCAATACCTATGATCGAAAATGGGGCTATCCTTACCTAACACGGGATTTCTTTGCCATTTTGGGAGAACAAATGGCGGACCGCGTCGCCCTCGTGCGCGCGGAAATCGATGGCCTGGCAATTGCCGGCGCCCTAAATCTAATCGGGGCGGATGCCCTCTACGGTCGCAATTGGGGGGCGGCCGGCGCCTATCGGTTCCTGCATTTTGAAGCTTGCTATTACCGAGCCATTGATTTCGCCATCGAGCGAGGCTTGACGACCGTCGAAGCCGGGACGCAAGGACCTCATAAAATTCAGCGAGGCTACCTACCGCAACGGACCTACAGTGCCCACTGGATCCGCGATCAAGGTTTTCGTGACGCCGTCACGGACTACCTAGCGCGCGAACGCCGTGCCGAAGCAGGAGAAGTCGTCGCACTAGATGAACTATCTCCGTTCCGGCGCACGGAAAACGACTAATTCCTAACGAATAATTAATTAATTCTGCGTTATCGTGACGACCGTCACAGCTAACCCTACCGCAATCCCACATAAACTTGTTTAAGTTCGCATTATTGTCGGAAAATATGTCGCAAAACCAACATTCTCCCGACTTATTTTCAGCATAATCGATGCGTAGATTAAAGACGATTAAGAACACAAGGTAATACAGTTATGCCAACGTTGAGTTCGATAGGAATTAAGCATACTCGCCGCCACATTTTTACGAGACTATCGCCCGCCGTGGTCTATGTGAGTCTTGTTGCCGTATCATTGGGTATAATCGGTACGCTTAGCGTAATCTCGCTTTCGGCTTAATAGGCGCACGTTTTTCCAAGTTTCAACTCGGCGCCTGAGCCCCCCTCATCCAACGCAGGCCTCGTGCGAAATAATATTTCGCGCTCGGTTTTTCCAACACGTAAGACGATATTTCCGATCCTACTTCGCCCAGGCTAGTCTTGTAACGCGCCGCACCAGCCAAGAAATCGTAGCAGTCCATTCCACCGGCAAGATGCCTTTCGATGCATTTAGTGTGCGCGACCAAGCCCGGTTTCAGCTGATTATCATGTTCGTATAGAAATCCACTTGCGTAGTATGACACCGTCTTACGGTAAATAAAGTTATAGAGATAGCCAATCGGCGTTCCGCCTACCGATAGGCGGAGCAATTCAGCATTTCCCTTCGGCAAGGACGTTTCGATCACGCGGCGATGAAACGAGGTAAAAAAGCTACTGGCAAATGCACCTCGGTGCCCTCGTTTCGTCCAGTTATGCTGATGCAGCTTGGCCATTTCCTCGTAAAATTCGAGACCCTGCCGCAGGTCCCGCGCCACTTCCAATTGTAACGGACCCCGCTCTTCATATCGTCGGATAGAACGGCGGATTTGAAATCTCGTATTGGCGCTCCTTTGATCAAGATAATCTTGTTCATTTGCACGCAACGCCGCCAAATTGACACATATCGTGGGCGCACGAGAGAGCAGGCGCGCAACAAAATTTCCCTCGACTATCGCTGCAGCGAAATCATCCGTCACGCCAGCAAGGAACAACTCGTCGCAAGGTACAGCATTGCCATCCACGAGTGCCTGCAACGCCTGTAAGGCGCCGCCCGGCATAACCGTACGATCGAGTAATAAGCCATTGTACTCAATCAAGATCCCATCCGCGTCGGGATCACCGGTTTGGTTTAAATAGACGGCTTCGTTTTTTAGGAAAAGGAGGCCGCGCCGTGCGTGACACAATAGTCCAAGCGCGACAATCCGTCCTTTGATGCGGCCCTCAAGAACAATGACATCGTTGTCGATTGTCGCAAGCCAACCACCAATCCAATCCCATGACAGGAAAAAACTGGCATCAGCTCGTGCTTCTAGGTCACACCAATCGGATTCTAAATCCCTTGGATCGCCCAGCTTCCTAAAGGTGAAGGAAATGCCACCTATCTGACAAAACTCCAAAGCCATAATGGCATCATTCGGAACGAATGGCCGCAAATTAGGTTTCGATCAGGGCCGGAACCTTTTTCCCGCCGGGCTTCGATTTCGTCCCACCGCGTGGTTTTGGTACGGAGAAGGAGAATCCCAGCTTATCCCCATTCAGAACTACACGAACAACGCCACCTTTCACGAGTTCGCCAAATAAAAGTTCTTCGGCCAGCGGCTTCTTGATGTTTTCCTGAATTACGCGAGCTAATGGCCTGGCACCGAATTTCGGATCATAGCCTTTATCCGCAACCCACGCGCGTGCCGCCGCATCAAGCTCGATCGTAACATTACGGTCGGCGAGTTGTCCCTCAAGTTCCATGATAAATTTATCGACGACGCGGTGCACCACATCCGGTGCTAGCGCGGAAAACCCTATGACGGCATCGAGCCTGTTGCGAAACTCGGGCGAAAACATCCGATTGATCGCCTCTTCGTCATCTCCCATACGCTCATCCCGAGCGAAACCCATGGCTGGCTTCGCTAAATCGACGGCCCCGGCATTCGTGGTCATGATCAAGATAACATTGCGAAAATCGACGGATTTCCCATTGTGATCGGTCAGCTTGCCATGATCCATCACCTGCAACAAAACGTTAAACAAGTCGGGGTGGGCCTTCTCAATTTCGTCAAGCAAGAGCACCGAATGCGGATGCTGATCGATAGCATCAGTCAGGAGACCGCCCTGATCAAAGCCGACATAACCCGGCGGCGCGCCGAGAAGGCGCGATACGGTATGCCGTTCCATATATTCCGACATGTCGAAACGGGTCAGCTCAATCCCCATTGTCATGGAGAGCTGTCGCGCGACTTCGGTTTTGCCCACGCCCGTCGGACCAGAGAAAAGATAGCAACCAATCGGCTTTTCCGGTTCTCGCAATCCGGCGCGTGACATTTTTATAGCCGTTGCCAGCGCACCGATTGCCTGATCTTGCCCGAATACGACGGTTTTGAGATCCCGCTCAAGACTTTCCAGCGACTCGCGATCGTTCCGGGATACCTGTTTCGGCGGTATTCGCGCCATCATCGCGACCACCGCTTCGACATCCTTAACGCCTATGGTTTTCTTTCGTTTCGATTCGGGCAGCAGCATTTGCGACGCTCCCACCTCATCAATGACGTCGATGGCCTTATCCGGCAACTTACGGTCGTGAATATACTTCGAGGCTAGGTCGACAGCCGTTTTCAAGGCTTCACTTGTATATCGGACTTTGTGATGTTCTTCGTAATACGGCTTTAAGCCATTGAGAATTTTTATCGTGTCGGCGACCGATGGTTCCGTAACATCGATTTTTTGAAACCGGCGAACCAATGCTCGGTCTTTTTCAAAGTGGTTTCGGAATTCCTTGTATGTGGTTGAACCTACACATCGCAAGGATCCGCTTTGTAATGCGGGCTTCAAGAGATTCGACGCATCCATGGCACCGCCGCTTGTCGCACCGGCACCAATCACCGTATGGATTTCATCGATAAAAAGAACCGCACCTTCTTCTTCCTCAAGTTCCTTGATGACCGCCTTTAGCCGTTCCTCGAAATCACCGCGATACCGCGTGCCCGCCAACAAGGCGCCCATATCGAGCGCATAAATCGTTGCATCCTGCAAGACCGCCGGAACTTCCTCATTTATAATCCGGCGCGCTAACCCTTCCGCAATCGCCGTTTTGCCGACTCCAGGATCGCCCACATAAAGCGGGTTATTCTTGGTCCGCCGACATAGCACTTGGATGGTTCTATCGATCTCGGTCTTGCGTCCAATCAATGGGTCAATTTTTCCATCGCTGGCTTTCTGATTCAAATTTACGCAATAGGCATCAAGCGCTTCGTTGCCCTTCTTGTTCACTTTTTCCGCCGAAACATCTTCATCGGCCCCGCTTACACCCGGCTGTTCTGAATTGCCCGGCACCTTCGCGATACCATGACTAATGTAGTTTACGGCATCGAAACGCGTCATATCCTGTGATTGCAAATAGTAAACCGCGTGACTCTCCCGTTCGGAAAACATCGCAACCAAGACATTCGCGCCGGTAACTTCTTCGCGACCGGATGATTGGACATGAATCGCCGCGCGTTGTAGCACGCGCTGGAAACCCGCCGTTGGCTTCGGGTCCTCGACCAGACTAGCAACCAACATTTCAAGTTCGCCATCGAGATACTCGCTTAGTTCCTTTTGCAGCTTCTCGATATCAACGCCGCAGGCACGCAAGACGGCCACGGCATCGCGATCTTCCGTCAAAGCGAAAAGCAAATGCTCTAATGTCGCATACTCATGCTTTCGCTCGCTCGCGAGCGCTATGGCACGATGCAGGCTTTCTTCCAAGTTGCGCGATAACACGGCCAATCAATCCTTTTCCAGGGTACACTGCAACGGGTGATGATGCTTTCGAGCGAAATCCATGACCCTGTTTACCTTGGTTTCCGCCACTTCATAGGTAAATACACCGCAAATTCCGACCCCCCTTTGGTGTACATGTAGCATTATTGTGGTCGCTTCCTCTTGCCCCTTATTAAAGAACCGCTCCAAAACATGAACCACAAACTCCATCGGCGTGTAATCGTCATTCAACATCAGGACCTTGTACATCGACGGTTTTTTAGTCTTTGGCTTGGTCTCTACAACCACCCCACTTTGGGTGCCGCCGCCAGTATCGTTATTCTGCTCGCTCATTGCCTTACACGCTAGCATCTATTGCTCTGTTATAATATTGGATTCAAAAGCCATCGGAAAAGGGAATATGTCAAACTTCCCTATCTTTTGACAACCATACCTCAACGCCCATGTTTACAACGTAAAACGGCCCGGCGGAAATATCCGCCGGGCCGCGCAATACCCGAAAAACCGTATCGGTACCGTTTAGAGGGCGGCAGGCTTCACCAATGTCGAAACCGCGCTGTCGAACTGTTTTTGCAGTGGTTGCATGGTCTCGGTCGCCACTTTTACGGAAAGCTCGGACATTTTCGTGCTATCGGCAACGACCTGATCGAAACGCTTCTTCGCGAAATCCGTCTGAACGCTAATAACGTCCTGAACGGTCTTCGCCTTCATGATCTCTTTTGCCACTTCGGCACCACGCTCTGCTGTATCCTGCGCAAAAGAAAAATACGCCTTGCCAAGGTCTTCGTAGCCTTTTGCCCAAATATTCCCGGCCATCATGAACGCTTCCACACCTTGTTTGTTCAATTCGGCAACCTCACCATAGCTACGGAACATCGCTTTGCTGGCGTTTTCGACCTGCTCCTTACCCATGGCAACCGCTTGTTCATAACCTTCGGAAGACGCTTTAACGGCTTCCTCAATCGTCTGCTTGCCAGCGGCAACGGCGTCTTCAATAGGTTTTGCGGCTGCTTTAGCAGTGTTTTGCGCTTTACTGGTCATTCTGATGTCTCCTTCGTGGAAATCCGTAATTTTAATTAAGACTCGGTAAACATATGCGCTCGTCGTGCCTCGTGAATTCGTTATGCTGCATTGCAACATTATTGGAAATATGGACCTTTGGTGTAGGATGTCAATAAATTTATTGTGCATTGCAGCATAATTTTTCTGCCGCCCCACACTGGCTCGAATTGGAAACCAATTTTATGCCACCAGACTTTGTGTCTTCCTAACGAATTGCCAGAATACTTCCCGGAGAACCTCGAAGCCTTACATACTGAAATTGCTGGTTCAGGAGACCTATTTTCTTGGCATCCATGTACTGGAAAGGCTTGATGCGTTGGCTGCCGGAAGGATTACCGTGGGTCACAAGCACGAACTAGATGGAAATGTTTGGCGCCCCGCCAACGAGATCGTTTTCACGATCGTTGAGAGAGGAGACTTTCGCACAAGCCCATCGCCCGCTATTTGCGCACAGCGCATCCTACTCATTCTTATCCGACGTCATTCCCTATTATAGTGATCAGCTCCGTACGGTTGAGGAAGATCAGTTCTCAGCAATATCTATTCAATGCGCGAATAGACAGAAATTCATTATGTATTTATAATCAAACTGATACGAACATCGGCGTCGCGATCGAGTATAAATGACAACTTACCAAGGCAAATTGAGCGTGACGCGACTCGCGATATGCTTGGCGGTATTGCTGCTGGCAGTACTGACGCTAACTCCAAATTCAGCAAATGCCCGTTACGCGGCAATCGTGCTTGATGCCGATACCGGTAAAACCTTACATGCCGCAAATCCAGATACACGGAATTACCCTGCTTCGCTGACGAAGATGATGACGTTGTACTTTGTCTTCGAAGCGCTTGAAGCGGGCACGCTATCGTTACGGAGTCGGCTTCGAGTTTCCGCCCGCGCGGCGGGAATGGCACCCTCCAAATTGGGCGTCAAGAAAGGCGAATCAATCTCCGTGGAAACCGCGATCTTAGCGCTCGTAACCAAATCAGCGAATGATGCCGCCGTCGTCGTTGCCGAAGCGCTTGGTGGAACCGAAGTAAAATTCGCCCGCGCAATGACCCAAAAGGCGCAACAACTCGGGATGCGGCGTACGACTTTCCGAAACGCATCAGGGCTACCAAATCGCCGACAGCTCTCGACGGCGCGCGATATGGCAATACTCGCCCGTCGCCTCATCAAGGATTTCCCGAGGCAGTATCGCTATTTCTCTCGTGAGCGTTATCAATTTCGCGGCAAAGAATACAAAAATCACAACAATTTGCTTCGCACATACCCAGGTACGGATGGGATCAAGACGGGTTACATTCGGGCTTCGGGATTTAACCTTGCCGCATCCGTCTCGCGCGGTGGAAGACGTTTAATCGGCGTTGTGTTCGGTGGTAAATCAGCGAAATCACGCGACAAACATATGGCCCGGCTACTTGACCGGGAGTTCCAGAAACTTGGTCCGGCAATGGTGAAACGGAAGCCTGCGTTAGCACCACTAAAATCACGGAAAGCCCGATCAACAAAGGTACCGCCGAAGAAGATCAGCCAACGCCCGACACCAGCGGTAAAACCCCTATACCGCGAGGCGCACGCGCTGGGTCTGTTACAACGAAAACCTAAGGAATGGTCGATACAGGTGGGCGCGTACAGGAATATAGAACCGGCACGAATTGCGCTACGAAAAGCTATCGGCCAAGTTCCCAAGTTAACGTCCACGACTCGTGTTAGCATTGCACCGTTTAGTGTCGGCGATACATTGATGTACCGCGCCCGTCTTATTGGCTTAACCGATTCGGCAGCCCGGACCGCATGCAAGCGCTTGGAGCGGCGAAAAATACCCTGTGCCGCCATTCCACCCGAACGACAAAACGATACTAGGGAAGAGCAGCCGCAAACGGCCGTTCAAACACGGTAGTAGGGCAGCGGACGCGACAACGAAATCAGAATGATGGTGCGTCTAGGCCACTTTGGATCAGCTGTTCGGAAACCGCATCCTTAAGACGGGACAAGCCTTCATCATCCTGGGATTCGCAGCGGACGACGAGCACGGCTTGCGTATTGGAAGCCCGGAGTAGCCACCACCCATCTT
>JAJFJC010000457.1 GCA_021774385.1 Alphaproteobacteria bacterium | reverse complement strand
AGATAGTATTGCGCCTTGGCGTCACCGGCTTCCGCGGCCGGCTTCAGTTCCTGAAGGGCCGTGGCGAATTCATTTTTTTTATAGGCCGCGATGCCGGCATCGCGCTCTGCCCAGACCGCGCTCATTGATCCAAATATAAGAAGTGCTGCGGTGATCACGATAAGAGTAATTTTTTTCATGACCGGGGCGCCAGTTCCGCACGGTAGACAACATCGGTTGGAGCGGGTGAAGGGAATCGAACCCTCGTCATCTGCTTGGGAAGCAGAAGCTCTACCATTGAGCTACACCCGCGCTGCCTTCATTGTACAGGTAACGGAGGCGGGCATTCAATCGTCCATGAATGCGGCGGCCAAACGGGTAACCGCTCTTCCTATTTCCTGGTCCGGAACGCCCGCATATCCAAATAGGAGACCTTTTTGTTGGGCCATGCCGCGATAGAAGGCGGATAAAGGCGGTACAACGACATCAAACGCCTCGGCACGGCGCGAGAGCGCGGTATCATCCGTCGCCGTTGGCAGATAACCGACAAGGTGCATTCCCGCATCGTCCCGCGCGAGTTGTATTCTGTCGCCCAGTGTCGATTCGACGGCGTTCAGGAGAATTTTCTGCCGTTCGGCGTAGAGTGCCCGCATCCGCCGGATATGAGAGGTTAGATATCCCTCCGCGATAAAGTCGGCGAGGGCCGCCTGTGCGACGGAGGAAGGGTGAGAATCAAGCAGTCTTCGAATCGCGCGAAAAGGTTCGATCAAGGCTTTCGGCATAACCATGTAGCCGATACGCAATCCGGGAAACATCACTTTGCTGAAAGAACCGATATAGATGATGCGTCCCTCTTTATCCAACCCTTGCATTGCCGCGAGCGGCCGGCCGGCGTAGCGGTATTCACTGTCATAATCGTCCTCCAGGACGAACGCGTCGGTATCGCTGGCCCAATCCAGTAACTCCAATCGACGCTTCAAGGTCATCGTAATACCAAGTGGATACTGGTGTGAGGGCGACACGCAGATAAGACGCGCGTCCGCGGCCAACTTGCGGCCAATTTCGATGTCTATGCCTTCTTTGTCGAGCGGAACCGGGGTCAGGGTGGCGCCGGCCGCCAGCAATGCGTTCCAGGTGCCGTTGAACCCGGGTTCTTCCACCCATACCGTGTCACCCGGATCGATTAGCGCGCGCGCGACAAGGTCAAGCGCCTGTTGGGCGCCCGAGACGATCAAAATCTGTTCCGGATCGCAGGTCACGGCACGTGCGGCGCCTAGGTAATCCGCCAGCGCTTCGCGCAAAGGCCGGTAACCGATGGGGTCGACGCCGGCGAGAAAATCTCTAGGCGGGCGCCGCCAACGCCGCGCCAAGAGCCGCGCCCAATCCTCGAAAGGAAATCTGGCGAGCTCGGGTAATCCGAGCGAGAACGCTTTTGGTGACGATCCTCGTTGCGATTGTAGCCTGGCCAGCATCGCGCCGCGTTGGGAGAGTTTAGGCGCGACGGTTTGATGGTCGGCTGATGTCTTCGATGCGCGTCGCGCCTGCAAAAGCGCTTCAGGGAGTACCTTGGAGACGTAAGAGCCCGCACCAATCCGACCGTCGAGATAGCCTTCGGCCAGCAATTGCTCATAGGCCGCAACAGTGGTGTTGCGTGACAAGCCAAGATCCTTCGCGAGCGCCCGCGTTGAAGGAAGGCGCGCGCTCGGCTGCAATTGCCCCGCCAAAATTGCCTCTCGGATGGCGAAGTAAAGTTGCCGATACAGGGGTGCCGTTGCCGATGGGTCGAGGGATAGAACGGCGAAATGGACGGCTGTGGTTCGTTTTGCCATTGCGGTCTAAAAGTATGATTAAGGGTACCGTATACGCGGGAGCGTATGGTAAAATTGTACCTATCAATAGGCCCAATTTAGTCCACTTCAAGGGACCATATTAGATGGGGCTGATTGGCCTCCTTGCAAATCACTTCTTTTTTTATTGTACCGCGAGTGCAGGCCTTCTAATCATTCGGCGCGTATGAAGGGCTGGCCTTTGTATGAAGTATTTCGAGGTATAGATGAACGCAATCACGGCGGTACCCGAGCACGGACTTGATCCTGCCAAGTTTCGCGACCCGAATGTGACCGCCACCGGCCAAACGCGGGCTTCGGTAGGCCTCGATTCGCTGGCAACGTTGTGGTTCAACACGGGCACGTTGTGCAATTTGACATGCACCAACTGCTATATGGAATCGAGCCCGAAAAACGACCGGCTTGTCTATATCACCCTTGAGGAAGTTCGCGCTTATCTGGAGGAAATCGAGTCGCTCGACTTGCCGACGCGAGAAATCGCCTTCACCGGTGGCGAACCGTTCATGAACCCCGAGATCGAGGCGATACTGGGCGCGGTGTTGGAAGCGGGGTTTCGGTGTCTCGTTCTGACAAACGCGATGCGACCGATGATGAAGTGTGCTGAGGGAATCCTCAGGCTTCGCGCAGACCATGGCGGCCGGCTCACAATCCGCGTATCTCTCGATCACTACGCCGCGCCGCTGCACGATATGTTGCGCGGCGAACATAGCTGGACGAAGACGATGGAGGGGTTGCGCTGGCTGGCTGAGAACAAGGTGCGGATCAATGTCGCCGGACGGACATGCTGGGGCGATAGCGAAGAGGCGATGCGGGATGGCTTTGGGCGCTTGTTTCGCGAGGAAGGTATCCCCGCCGATCCATCCAATCCGGAGGAACTGGTGCTGTTCCCGGAAATGGATGAGACCCAGGACGTGCCGGAAATCACCGAAGAGTGTTGGAAACTCCTCGACGTCGACCCGTCGGCCATGATGTGTGCGACTTCGCGCATGATTGTTAAACGGAAGGGTGAGGAGCGGCCGGTGGTCGTGCCCTGTACGCTTTTACCCTACGATCCGACCTTCGAGTTTGGCCATACGCTCGAATCGGCGGGTGCGCCGGTCAAACTGAACCATCCACACTGCGCAAAGTTTTGTGTTCTTGGTGGGGGAGCCTGTAGCGTCGCGCCGTCGTAGCAGCCTTATTTCTGATTTTGCCGAACGCTGTTAAGTTAGTAATCCGGCGGCAAAATTGGAGGATGGTGTGATGAAGATCGACGGTGGTTGCCATTGCGGCGAACTTACGTTCGAAGCGGAAATTGATCCCGAGATGGTTACGGTGTGCCACTGCACCGATTGCCAGAAAATGTCAGGCACGGCGTTTCGAACCGTTATCCGTGCGGCGGAGGAGAATTTCTCACTCCTAAACGGTACGCCAAAGACTTATGTGAAAATGGCGGAAAGCGGTGCCAAGCGAGAGATGGCGTTTTGCGCGAACTGCGGCACTCAAATTTATGGAACGAGTGTGGGCGCCGGACCGAAAATTTACGGAATCCGGGTCGGCACGATTCGGCAAAGCCATCATCTCGCGCCAAAGCAACAAATTTGGACTAGATCTGCGCAGCCGTGGTTGTCCGGGATGGACGGTCTGCCGAAGAAAGAGCTGGGCTGACAGTAAATAAACTTAGGCTGAAGGCCGAACCGCCATCATGGTTGATAGCAACAGTATTCATGTCTTCGAGCTTCTCGTGGGAATCCTCATCGTTGCGGCGATGTTCCTACGCGTTTGGTTCGGACGTGTGGGCGTGCCGTCGCTAATCGGTTTCATACTGCTTGGTTTTGCTGTCAGGCTCGTCGATAGCGCGGTGCCTTTCCTCACGGACGCCAGTCTGCATATCCTAGAATTCTTGGCGAGCATTGGCATTTTTATCCTTCTCTTTCGAGTTGGGCTGGATAGCAATTTGCACGGCCTCATCGAAAAATTGCCGCGCGCGGCGCCTATTTGGCTTGGCAATGTCGTCTTGAGCGGATTGCCGACTTATTTGCTTTGCACGTGGGTTTTTGACCTCGCCGTGGTGCCGAGCATATTCGTGTCCGTTGCGATGACCGCCACGAGTATCGCCGTTTCGGCGGAGATGTGGCGGGACGCGGGTGCCCTTGAAAGCGCCGACGGGGAGACACTTATCGATGTCGCTCAGATGGACGATATATCTGGCGTTGCCCTGATGACGCTGGCGCTTGCCGTCGCACCCGCGCTGCATTTCGGTGGCAATGGGTCGCCCGTCGCTCTGGCGTCGGAAGTTTTCGTCGTGTTTCTTTTGAAAGTAGCGTTGTTCGGTGCGTTTTGTCTGCTTGTCGCGCGCTACGGCGAGCGGCGGATTGTCGTTGCGCTGCGGGGTAGCGGCGAACCGGGGTCGGCTTTGATTCTTATTGGTGTCGGTTTGATCATTGCCGCCGTCGCGTCCTTGTTTGGTTTTTCGCTTGCGATCGGTGCCTTTTTTGCCGGCTTGATTTTCAGCCGCGATCCGGAAGCCGTTCGCCTCGAGACCGGCTTCATGCCGCTGCACGGGTTTTTTGTTCCCTTTTTTTTCATCGCGATTGGGTTTCGTATCGAACCGAATACGCTGGGGCTCGCGCTCGAGTTCGGTGGTTTTCTTCTGATCGTCGCCGTGTTGGGTAAAATTGTTGGGGCAGGCCTACCAGCCCTTTTTACGACCAGTGCAACAGGTGCGCTGCTAATCGGCGTCAGCATGGTGCCGCGCGCCGAAATTGCGATGGTAATCGGTCAGCAAGCACGCGATCTTGGCGATTGGGCGATGCCGGCGGAAGTTTTCTCTGCTATTGCATTGGTGTCTCTTGCCACCTGTCTCGCGGCACCCCTTATCGTTCGCGTGCTGCTTAAGAAGAACGCGCCGTAATTTCGGCAGGTTGTTCGGTTTGCGCCGGCGCTGGAACGCCCTATGCTTGGTCGCATGAGCTACGAACTGCCTTATAAGGGACTAAAGGTCCTCGAAATTAGTCAGGGCTATGCGGCCCCGTACTGTGCCATGATGCTCGCCCAATACGGTGCGGAGGTTATCAAGATCGAACCGCCGCACGGTGACTGGGTGCGCGGTGTCGGTAAAGCGGTGGGGGAACACACGGCTCTCTCAATCATCCCCAATATAGGCAAGAAAAACCTCGCTCTCGATTTGAAATCGGAAGAAGGTAACGCGATAGCGCGCCGTCTTGCGGCGGAAAGCGATGTGATTGTCGAAGCGGGCCGGCCGGGCGTAACGGCGCGCCTCGGTCTCGGCTATGAGCAAATTCGTGAGGACAACCCGCGCGTCATTTATGTGTCGGTTAGCGGGTTCGGACAAACCGGCCCCTATGTCGACCGGCCGGTTACCGATACCGTGATGCAGTCTTTTTCCGGTCTGATGTCGGTCAATCGCGGTGTCGACGATGGTGTGCCCCACCGCGTGGGCTGTATCGTCGTCGACCATATGACGGGCGTCTATGCGTTTCAGTCCGTCGCTGCCGCGCTTTTCGCCCGTCGGGATCAAGATGAAGGGCGGTTTATCGATATCAGCCTGATGTCCAGTACGGCCGCCCTGATGGCCCCGAAATTTGTTGAGCATCAACTGCAGGATGGCGCGCCAAGGATCGCGAACGCGCCGGCCGGAAGTTACCAGACGCGTGATGGGTGGATGGCGATCACGTTAATCAAGGAGGAGCACTGGGTGAAAATTTGCCAGTGCTTCGACCGTCCGGATTTGGCGATCGACTCCCGGTTCAATAGTTTCGAGGCCCGTGCGGAAAACCTGGATGCGCTTCTTGGGATTATTCGACCCATTGTTCGCGAGCGCACGACCGAAGCGTGGACGGCGCTGTTCCAAGAGAATGACATTTTGTCCAACCAGATCAATGACCTGGCGAGTTGGTTGGTGGACCCGCAGGTCGTTGCCAGCAACGCGGCGCCGATGGTGACCCAGCCGCATGCCGGGCCGACGCCCATCGTGCATATTCCGGGCACCGCACCGCCGCGCGATGGCGACCCGCGGTCCGAAGCGCCGATAACCGGCGCGCACAGTCAGGAAATTCTGGCGCGGTTGGGGTATTCGGACAAGGAAATTGCGGCTCTTGCCGCCGAAGGTGTTACCAAAGTCGCCGACTGAACGGAGAACAAAAAATGTCCGAGAAAACTTTCTCGCCGGAACAACACAGTGCCGGTGTCGCTCTGTCTTTTGAGGAGCTTACGGTAGGTCAGGAATTCTACATTCCATCGCGAACCATGACCGATGCGCTGTTTTCGGCGTTTCAGTTAGCATCCGGTGACAATCATCCCATCCATTACGACGTCGAATATTGCCGGCGGCACGGCCATGAAAACATGCTGGCACATGGATTTCAGGTGGCCATTCAGTCCGCGGCCGGTGCGGGCCTATTCCCTCACGTGATCGGCGATTCATTGATTGGATTCCTGGAACAGTCGTCACGGTTTCTGAAACCTGTCTATGTCGGTGATACGCTTTATCCCCTGCTGACAATCACCGAGCTAACGCCGCAGCGTACGACCGGGGTACTGACCGTGCAGTCGACCATCCATAATCAGAAGAGTGAATTGGTCATGGACGGTATCCAAAAATACCTATTACGCTTAAGTGAAAAGTCGGCATAGGCCGCGAAATTTCCGCATAAACGCCTTTAGTCCGTCGCAATGTTTCCGTAATCCGAGCCTATTCCATCCCTCTATCGTTTAGACAATGGAGGGTATTATGCGAATTCCGATGATGGGCGCGGCGGTTTTAACCTTGGCAATGACCGGGTGCGTTTCCGCGCCTTTGAGTGAGTTGAGTGAGTCCTCACGAACGGGGTCGGCGGTTTCGCAAGCGCTTGCCGGCGAATATTCGCGATTTGCCACCGTCGAAGTAATTGAGATGGTCGACTTGAAGGATGGCGACTATTTCGCGCGAAAAGGGTTGCAGGCCGCCCGCGGTGATGAGCCGGTACCCGAAAACGTTGCGCGCTGGCACCTGACCGAGGCCGAAGCCGCCCGGCTGCAAGCCGCACGAAATCGTTTGACGGCGGCGCTTGCGAACCGCCATGACGATGTCGCACCGAAGGCAGCCGCCGCGGCACAGGTCGGTTACGATTGTTGGATCGAACAGCAGGAAGAGGATTTTCAGCCACGTGATATAGCGAATTGCAGGGGCCGGTTTCTCGCATCCGTTACCGAACTGGAACGCCACGAGGAATATCCGCATAGTATTTTCTTCGACCTTGGCAAGGTTCAGTTGAAGATCGGAGCAAAAGAAAGAATTGAACGGCTCGCGAAAAAAGCAATCCGCCTGGATGTGCCCCGTATAACGGTCTTGGGGCACGCGGATAGGGCTGGCGGCGAACAATATAATATAGCCCTTTCGTTGCGCCGCGCGGATGTGGTTGAACGGGCCCTAGTCGGTGCCGGCGTCGCGCCGGAACGTATTGGTGTCGCCGCCGCTGGTGAAAGCCGTGTCCGTGTCGCGACCGATGACGGCGTAAAGGAACCGATAAACCGCCGCGTGGAATTGTTGTTTCAGCCAGTTGTCGGGTGGTGAGGGCCAGCCCTGGACATTAGATCACCGCGCCCTAATATGTTACTGCGCGAGTGGTAGGTCTAAAGGAGCGACATATGTACGAAGCGGTTACCGATGACATCAAGGTATCGGTCACGCCGTTTTTCTTAGAGGATCAGTCATCCCCCGAAGAAGATCACTATGTTTGGGCGTATCAGGTCTCTATCGAAAATCAGGGTGGTGAGACGGTTCAGTTACGGAACCGCTTTTGGCAGATCACTGATGCGAAAGGGCATGTCGAGAAGGTCGAGGGCCCCGGTGTTATCGGAGAACAACCGGTTCTAAAGCCTGGCGATTCCTTCCAATATACCAGTGGCGCGCCCCTTCATACGGCATCGGGAATCATGGTTGGCAGCTATGAGATGGAAGGCCCTGGGGGTCGAATGTTCGATGTCGCCATTCCCGCATTCTCGCTCGATAGCCCACATCAGCCGGTTCGGTTGAACTGAGTTCGGCGGGAAAGCCTTGAGCAGTGTTATGGAGGGCGATTTGAACGCACCTGACGGTATTGGTCTCGAGGACAGGGCCGAGGATGGCACTGTGGCGGTTCGTCCGAGTAGAGCCGAGGCCGAAGCGGCCGTTCGAACGCTGATCGGCTGGGCAGGCGATGACCCGGACCGCGAAGGGTTGCTTGATACGCCGGGCCGGGTGGTCCGTTCCTACGAGGAGTTTTTCGCCGGATATGAGTCCGATCCGACCGAACTGCTCGCGCGGACTTTCGAGGAAACCGATGGTTATGACGAGTTGGTGGTCTTGCGGGAGATCCGGTTCGAGTCACATTGCGAACATCACATGGTTCCGATTATCGGCTGTGCGCATATTGGATACATGCCGGATCGCCGCGTGATTGGCATTAGCAAACTGGCTCGTGTTGTCGATGCCTTTGCCAAACGCTTGCAAATACAAGAAAAATTGACGGCGCAAATCGCCAATGCAATCAACGAGGTGTTGAAGCCGAAGGGCGTTGCAGTTGTGGTCGAAGCCAGCCATCAGTGCATGACGACGCGTGGTGTGCACAAATCCGGTGTCGGTATGGTGACCAGCCGTATGCTCGGTTCGCTTCGTGACGACCCGTCGACGCGCCGCGAATTTCTCTCGATTATCGGTTCCCCGACCACGTATAACGGTTAACAGGTTTCTGACCGGTTGGGCCCGTGATCGATTTTCGACCCGTTCTTTTCATCATCGGCATCTTAATGTCGACATTGGCCGTTGCGATGTTCGTGCCGGCGGCGGCGGATCTTGCCGTTGGCAACAAGGAGTGGCAGGTCTTCGCCACGGGGGCGGCGCTCACATTATTCATCGGTGTTATGCTGGTGCTGACGACACGCAGCAAAATACGCAACCTGTCGCTGCGTCAGGCTTTTATCCTGACCACGCTGAGCTGGGTATTGATGCCTGCCGTGGCCGCGCTGCCGTTCATTTTCGCCGATCTTGATCTGTCCTACACCGATGCCTTCTTCGAGGCCATGAGCGGACTGACCACGACCGGCTCGACGGTTATTATTGGGCTTGATTATGCCTTGCCCGGCATTGTTTTGTGGCGCGCCTTGCTGCAATGGCTTGGTGGGATCGGCATCATCGCGATGGCAATTTCGATCTTGCCGCTGTTGCAGGTCGGTGGCATGCAATTGTTTCGCATGGAATCCTCCGATACCTCCGACAAGGTCATGCCGCGTGCGGCGCAGATCGTGACCGCGATCGCGGTAATTTATGTTGCTTTGACCTTGCTGTGCGCCTTGATCTACTGGCTGTTCGGTATGACTGGGTTCGATGCCATGGCGCATGCGATGACGACCATCGCCACGGGCGGTTTTTCCACCCATGACGCGTCGCTGGGCTTCTACCAAGATGCTCGGATCGATATGACGGCGACTGTTTTCATGCTTTTGGGAAGCTTACCTTTCGTCCTGTACTTGCAGGTTCTCCGGGGTCGTCCCGGTGGCCTGTTTGCCGATAATCAGGTGCGCTGGTTTCTGGCCATTGCCGCCCTTGGCGTCGGCAGCGTCACCTTGTGGTTGTTGGATGGCGGCCCCGACGATTTTCCAACGACGTTGCGCTTCGCGGCGTTCAACGTCGTGTCGGTCATCACCGGCACTGGCTATGCGACACGGGATTACAGCGAATGGGGAACGTTTCCCGTAGCGATTATTTTCTTTTTGATGTTCGTGGGTGGCTGCGCCGGTTCAACGACCTGTGGCGTCAAGGTGTTTCGTATTCAGGTTTTGTACGCGACCGCGCGATGTCAAATGCGGCGGTTGCTGCAGCCGCACGGCGTTTTTATCCCCTATTACAATCGGCGGCCGATACCGGAGGAGGTGACGGCGTCGGTCATGGGGTTCTTCTTTCTCTACGTGGTTTCATTCGCCTTGATCGCCATCGCTCTCGGCATATTTGGCGTCGACTTTCTCACTGCCGTGTCGGGTTCCGCGACCGCGATATCCAATGTCGGCCCCGGATTGGGCCCCGTGATAGGGCCTTCGGGCTCCTTCTCCAGCCTTCCCGATCCGGCAAAATGGATTTTGGCCTTCGGCATGCTGCTCGGGCGGCTCGAATTGTTTACCGTCTTGGTGCTTCTTCTCCCTTCATTCTGGCGGAATTGATAATATGACGGCACAATCTCTCACTCCCGTGGAAATGATCCGTGCGCTTGTCGGGTTCGACACGACCTCGGCGAAGTCGAACTTGGCGTTGATCGATTTCGTTCGCGATTATCTTGCGCAATACGGCATCAAGTCCCGCTACGTGCGCAGCGAAGACGGGACAAAAGCCAATTTATGGGCAACGGTTGGCCCCGATGCGCCCGGTGGCGTGGTGCTGAGCGGTCATACGGACGTGGTGCCGGTGACGGGGCAGCCCTGGGACAGCGACCCGTTCGAGGTCGTGGAAAAGGACGACCGGCTGTACGGCCGCGGCGTCGCCGACATGAAAAGCTATATCGCCATTGCCTTGGCGCTTGTACCGGAAATGCTGGCGCGTCCGTTGGTTCGGCCGCTTCACTTCGCGCTGACGCATGACGAGGAAGTCGGTTGCATTGGGGCGCCGCGCTTGATCCGCGATATCGTTGAAAATCTGCCGCGTCCGGGCGCCGTGATCATCGGTGAACCGACCGAAATGCAGGTTGTCGACGCGCACAAGGGCATCAATTCCTTTACCACTTCGGTGAGCGGCCACGAAGCCCATTCGAGTCTTACTCATCATGGCGTCAATGCCGTGATGACGGCTGGCCGGTTGATCGCCTTTCTTGGCGACCTGGCGGCGGAAAAGGCGGCTAATCCGGAACCCGACAGCCGTTTCGATCCGCCCTATTCGACCATCCATGTCGGTACGGTCGAAGGGGGGACCGCGCTGAATATCGTCGCTCGACATTGTGACTTCAAATGGGAAATCCGATCCTTGCCAGGAGACGATCCGGCGGAAATCGTGGCCCGGCTGGAGGAATATTGCGCCCGGGAGATACTGCCGGCGATGCGTCGTGTCGCGCCGGAAACCGGTGTCGAGACGACACCGCGCGTTACCGTGCCGGCGTTGGATCCCGACCCCGGTTCGCCGGCGGAACAGCTGGTCTTCGCCCTTACCGGGACAAATGCGACACATGCTGTTTCCTACGCGACCGAAGGCGGACAGTATCAACAGGCAGGCATGCCGGCCGTCGTATGCGGGCCCGGCAGCATTGAACAGGCTCACAAGCCGAATGAATGGATCAGTCTCGAACAGGTCGCGGCCGGTGAAGACTTCGCGCGACGGCTGATCGCACGCTGTCAGGACGCCTGACTTTCGAGAGAAGGAGCAAGCTGGGATGCAAATCTGGACCAGTGGCGTCGCGTCGCCGCGCGGTATCGTTCATGTCGCGCGTGATGTGGAGGCGGCGGGATGGGATGGCCTGGTTGTGGTCGATTCACAAAACCTGTCCGGAGATCCCTACGTTGCGCTGGCCATGGCCGCGACCGCGACGGAACGGATAGGGCTTGGCCCCGGCGTGACGAATTCCGTTACGCGGTCGGCGGCCGTTACCGCGACATCGATCGCCAGTGTACAGCGCATCGCCGAAGGGCGTGCGGTACTGGGTATAGGCAGGGGTGATTCGGCCCTTGCCCATCTTGGCCGGGCGCCGGGGCGGGTTGCGCCGTTTGAACGCTATCTCCGCCATCTTCAGGCCTATCTCAAGGGCGAGTCCGTGCCATTTGACGATATCGTCGATATTTCAGCGGACATCGCGCCGCCGATGTCGGCGCTTCAATTGGCGGATGCGCCGGCGGATAGCAGGATTGAATGGATTGCCGGCACGGATAAGGTGCCGGTCGAAGTCGCGGCCAGTGGTCCACGTGTCATCGCGGTCGGTGCGCGGCATGCCGACCGCCTGATGTTCACATTGGGGGCGGATAACGAACGAATCGCCTGGGGTATTGCGCAAGCCCGGCAGGCCCGGCGGGAGGCGGGGCTGGATCCGGAGGGTATCGCGTTCGGCGCCTATATCAACGCCGCCTGTCATCCCGACTTGGATGTCGCGCGCGACCTGGTACGGGGCGGGCTGACGACATTCGCGCGTTTTTCGGTCATGCATGGCACGGCGAGCGGCCCTTTGAACGAGAGTAACCGGACTGTCCTGCGGGATTTGCGGGATGCCTATGACATGCGCAAACACACCCAGGGCGATTCTCGGCAGGCCGGGGTCCTGACGCCGGGTTTCATTGACCGTTTCGCGATTGTTGGGTCTTCGGCGCACTGTATCGAGCGGTTGCAATCGCTTGCCGGCCTTGGTCTTGATAAGGTCATTATCAGCGGTGGACGACGCGGTGCCGATCAAGTTGCGGCGAAGGAAGCCCAGAAAATCATGGAACAAGAGGTTTTACCGGCGTTTTGAGCCGTAGGTTTGGTAAACGTTTCGTTATTAAATTTCCGTTAGATCAAACCTAGGGGAATTTTGTGCCGGTCGGCCTTCCGGTAAAATATGCGGTGGCGTCGTTGTTGTAACGCTCGCGCATCGGGCCGGTTTGGCGAGGTTTGGCATCGAAATTCGTAACGGTCGGGTCTGTGTTGTGAGCGAAAATCACGCGGTCACATTCGAAATTTACACCATGCGGTCGGGCCGGTGGGAGCTGCACGCCAACTACCCGCCTGACGAGGGTGAGACATGCGTGGACGAGGCGAAGCGCCTTTACGTCTCGAAACGTTTTGAGGGTGTACGCGTTGTCGAGGATACCTATGATCCCGCCAACAAGACCCATGAAGAGAACATTCTTTATTGCAGCCCGCGCCGGGCGCCGCCCAAGCCGGCCAAGAAGCAGGCAAATGCCCTAAAGGTTCGCCGTACGAAAGAGAAGGAAGCGGTGAGCCGGAAGCCGCCCGCGAAGCGGCAAAAATCGGAGATCGCGCGGGGACTGCCCAGAATCGCGGCTGTCGGTACCGCCAGCGTAAGTGTCGCGGCGCTGCTTTCATACGTCGTGATCCTGGTGCTGCAACAGCTCCAGGCCATCGACGTCGCCCTGAACGGTAAGACGGCGCAAGCCGTGCTGATTACGATATTCCTGCTCACCGCGGCGGGGTTGTTCATCGCGCTAATGCGCCGCTTCGGTCCTTCCTTACGCCAGGCGCCGGCGGCGGAGCGCGAAAACCCACCCGCCATGCCACGGGATTTGCCCCAACCGCCGCCGCTTTCGGCGGAGAACGCTCCCTCGGCCGAGGGGGAAGAGCATGCGACCGATTTATCGGATGAAGCGTTCGACGAAGACGCGGAAGACGACGCGGACGAAGACTTGGACGCGGCGCCGGGTGAGGATGACGGCGAAGACGCCGACCCAGATGAAATCGAGGACGATCCCCTCACGGCATCCGCCGCCGGCACCGACATGCTGAAGTTCATCCGTGACACGTTGGAGCCGTTCGCGGCGGCCGGGGGAACCTTGGATGCGTTCAACCGGTTCGGCCTGACCTTGTATTTCGCGGGGGCGGCGGAATATCTCGGTGCCCGCGATGGTATCGCGCGCGAAACGATGCAGGAGTCCCTGGCAACCCACGTTCGGATGTTGGGGCACACGCCGGAAATGGCGCGCGGTTTCTGCGCCAATATCGACGAGTACCTCGTCAATCCGAAATATTTTCAGATGTACGAATCCGGCCGCGGCGCGATCGTCCCCCACCTGCAGGAGCCCGACGGCGATGTTGGTGTCGAAGAGGCGATGGGTTTTTGGAATGAGCCCGCCACCGCCGGCGTGTCGCACGACAAGGAGTTCGTGGCCGTGCTGTTCACCGATATCGTCGGCTCGACCGCGATCACCCAGGAACGCGGCGATGAAGCAGCGCAACTCGTCGTTCACGCGCATAACGAAATCGTCCGTGATGCCCTGGCACTGCATGGCGGGCGGGAGATCAAGCATACCGGCGACGGCATCATGGCGACCTTTCCGCAGATCACCAACGCGGTGGATGGCGCGGTCGCGATGCAACAGGCCTGCGCGCGCGCCAATGCCGCGAACCCCGGGCTCGGCCTTGGGCTTTGCATCGGCGTCAATGCCGGCGAGCCCATTCACGAAGGCGGCGACATCTTCGGCACCCCGGTGCAGATGGCCGCCCGCGTGCTCAGCAAGGCGGAAGGCGACGAAATCGCCGTCTCCAACATCATCCGCGAGATGTGCGTGGGAAAGGACTATGCCTTTTCCAAGAAGGGCGACTTCGAACTCAAGGGCTTCGCCGAACCGGTCCCGATTTATCTGCTCGAATGGCAATCCAACATAACGGTGCCCAGCGCCGCAGAATAGAGCGGGCACGGTCTATCGCGGCGCATTCCAAAGCGCAAAATTTCACCACCCCTTTCCCTCGCGGTCTGAAAAGTTATCATGGGTTCGTGCGCCATAACGAGGCGCTTAGAATTTCTAGAGGGAGATGGGGATGCCGATCGTACAAGCCGACCGTTTAACGAAAATCGCGGAAGTTCTCTTCGAGAAGGCCGGGGCCTCGGCGGAAGAGGCGGCGACCGTGACGCGGCATTGCGTCAGCGCCAATCTGACCGGTCATGATTCGCACGGCATCATCCAGGTGCCGACCTATATCGACCGTGTCGACCGCGGTCATATTGTGCCCGGCGCACCATTCGAAATCGACCAGGAAAGTCCGACGACGACGGTCATCAACGGTAATTGGGGTTTCGGCTACGTGGTCAACGAACGCGCCATGAAGCTGACCATCGAAAAGGCGAAAACGTCTAATGTCGCCGCCGCGACGGTGTATCACCAAAGCCATGTCGGCCGCGCCGCGTCTTATCCGTTGATGGCGGCAAAGGAAGGCATGATTGCCATGATGACGGCGGATTCGGGCCGCTCGCCGAAGGCGGTAGCGCCGTTTGGCGGTCGTGTGCCTCGCCTCGGTACGAACCCGATCGCGATCGCCATGCCGTCGAATCTGGAAGGACCGTTCTTCATCGATATGGCGACGTCGGCCGCGGCGGCCGGCAAGGTCAAGCTTGCGCAGGCGCGTGGTCAGTCGATCCCCGACGATTGGGTGGTCGATAAGGATGGCCGCGCGACGAGCGATCCCGCCGCGCTCGGCGAAGGCGGCGCGATCCAACCGCTCGGCGGCGCGCAGGGTTTCAAGGGCTACGGGCTCGCGGCAATGGTCGAAATTTTCTCCGGCCTGCTGACCGGGCTCGGCTTCGGCGTGGAACCGACCGGCAAGCATAATGACGGCGTCTTCATGGCGGTCTTCAACGTCGCCGCCTTCCGCCCGTTGGAGCAGTTCAAGCAAGAGGTGACCGAATTCGCGGAGTATCTCAAGGCGACGCCGACGGCGGAAGGCTTCG
>JAJFJC010000456.1 GCA_021774385.1 Alphaproteobacteria bacterium | reverse complement strand
ATGGCCGGTGCCGTGCATCCAGCGGTTTACGTTACCGTCGCCGCCGACCTCGTATTCCGAGGTGGTTTCGACCGCGCCATCCTTAATCAAGCTGGCCTTCGCCGTGGTCCCCCCCATGTCGAAGGAGATCAGGTTCGGTTTGTCCAATTGCCGGCCGATCAAGGCGGCAGCGATGACACCGGCGGCGGGACCAGATTCGATCGCCATCGCCGGCATCTTCAAGCCTTCGGCGACATCGAAGACGCCGCCGCTCGAGCCCATGACATAGAGGCTCGGCAGGCCCATGCCGGATGTCGCCTCTTCGAGCCGCCGCAGATAGGATTCCAGGATCGGGCCAACATAGGCACAGACAGCCGTCGTACTGGTCCGCTCGAATTCGCGGATTTCCGGCAACACTTCGCTGGACAGGAATACTGGGATGTCCGGCAGCGCAGCGCGCAGCTTTTCGCCAACAATGCGTTCATGCTTGTCGTTAAGGAAGGAGTAAAGCAGCGAGACAGCCACCGCCTCGATATCGTTCTCGCGCACGAAATCGACAATCGCGTCGATTTCCGATTCGTCTAAGGGTGTTACGACCGCACCGGCAGCGTCGAGCCGTTCCGTCACTTCCAGCCGGCAATGGCGCGGCACGAGCACGCCCGGCGGGTCCTGGAACAGATCGTACAGGTCGGCTCGGGCCGAGCGCCGCAATTCCAGTACGTCGCGGAAGCCACGCGTCGACACCAGCGCCGAGCGCGACCCCTTGCCTTCCAGTATCGCATTGGTCACGACCGTCGTTGCATGGGAAAGCAGCGTCACATCATTTGCCGCGACACCGTGTTCCTTCAGTGCAATTTCCAACGCTTGAACAACACCCTGACCAAAATCACGCGGCGTCGTCGGCACCTTGGCGATACCGATTTGACCATCCGCTTCATTCACTAGGGCGACATCGGTAAAGGTCCCTCCGATATCGACTCCGACTCGCCAGCTCATTCGCTATGCCCCGCACCTATATCAGTGAAAATCTCAGCGCCTCATCATCAATGGCAACACCGCTTGGCACAAGGCACCTATCAGGCCCAGGTTCCGCCATCGATGACCATAGCCGATCCCGTCACGAACGCCGATGCGTCGCTGGCGAGATACAACGCCATCTCCGCGATCTCATCGGGTTGGGCCATGCGCCCGACAGGTTGACGTTTGCTGAACAGCTCATAGGCCGCCGCGGGATCTTCCATCACATCGATTCTGGCACGCATCGACGGTGTATCGACCGCCGAGGGGCAAATCGCGTTGCACCGGATCCCCTTACCCGCAAAGTCCCGCGCCACGGACTTGGTCATGCCGATCACCGCCGCTTTCGTCGCGCCATAGGCAAACCGTTCCGGCGCGGCACCCAAGGATGAAATCACCGACGCCATATTGATAATACTGCCGCCGCCCTTGGCAATCATCCCGGGTACAAACGCTTGCGTGAGGTGGAAAATAGAACTGACATTAAGGTCCAATGACGATTGCCACTCGTCAATCGAACAGTCGAGCACGGTCCCTGTACTGACCTTGCCCGCACAATTAAACAAAACGTCGATTGGTTCGATGCGCTGCGAAAAGGCGACGACTTTGTCCCGATCGAGAACGTCGAGCACATGGGTTTCAATCGTACCCGGTTCGGTTTGCAGGCTTGTGAGGCGTTCTTCATCGACGTCGACTGCGTTGACGCTTGCCCCCTCCTTGGCGAACAGCACCGCGGATGCACGGCCAATCCCGCTTGCCGCCCCCGTAACCACGCAGGACTTTCCCGCCAAACGCCCCATTTTTCACCACTCCCATACCTGAATTCGATTAAGCGTAGAATCTACGCAATCATGCGTATCCGGTTTCTCACGCTATCGCTATAGTCCGGCGTCAAAAATGTCAGGAGTGCCACACGATGTCCCATCTTGCCGCATTGCGCACTATCTTTCGCCTCCTGTGCGCAGCGTGCCTGCTATTCGCCGCCCCAGCCAGTTTTGCGTTTCAAGCAAGCGCCTCGAACACGCAACTCGCACAGAAAAGCAAGGCACTAAGTCCAAAGGAAATTCAGCAACGCCTGAAGGATTTAGGCTTCGATCCTGGTCCCATCGATGGCGCCTTTGGCGATCGAACGGCAACCGCTCTGCGCGCCTTTCAGCGCAAGGCCGGCGTGCCCGAAACGGGGACGGTGGACGACGCCACGATGAAGGAGCTGATTGCCAGCGGCGAAGCCAAGATGCTGCACAGCGTCCCCACCGCACTCCTACCCGCCAACACATCCCTCGAAAACTTCGGCACGAAGATTATTCTCAGACCCGCCGAAAAGCGTAAGAGCGCGATGGTCGTCGTTATTCCACGCAGTGGCGGCTACATGCACAAGCTTCAGTTTCTCGGCCTGACCAAGGATGGCCGCGCGCATGTGGAATCGACCGTATGGACCGATGGGGCGACACATGAACTCGATGGGGTGATTCGTCTTGCCGGATACCGGTTCGAGCCCGATGCAGGAAAGAAATTAATTTTTCGCGTCGACCGCCGCAAAGGCTACATCTTCTTGAGTGGCGACGGTCAGGTCACACCGCCTGATGGCGCGACAATGATCCTTGGGCCTTATCAGCAAGGGATGACGCTCGGGCATCCGCCCCTCAATGCGGGCCCCGCAGGAAAACAAACACCCCGCAAGTGATGCATTGCCACCTGCGAATTAACAGGCACCAGCGGCGCGTAGGGCTCGCCAAATCTTTTCCGGCGTCGCCGGCATATCCACGGGTTCAGCGCCGGCACGGATCAAGGCATCGGCAAT
>JAJFJC010000455.1 GCA_021774385.1 Alphaproteobacteria bacterium | reverse complement strand
AACGCCGAGTTCGATGGTGGAGCGCGGAATGCGGCAAATATAACTTTGATAGTAGGCGTCGCCGTGGATGACTTCGAGCTGATCACCCCCGCCGAGAATACCCATGGGCAGCATGCCGCCGGCATGAATGATCTCTCGGGGCACATAGACCGGCATGAAGCCGATGACCTTCCGCTTCGGGTCGGCCGACTTCCAATCGCGGACCGCGGTAAAGTCGAGGTCGTCGAAGAGCATCTGACAGCGGTCGATTATTCTAGTGGTGCTCATGTGTATCTCTTTCCTGATTCCGGGGTCTCGGACCACAAGAAATGCCGATACTGACAATTTCCAATTTTCTTATTTCGTAAAATGGTACTGTAATGCGTATTTAAGCGTCAACCAGTTGCGGCTCGCTGCGACAATATGACCGCTAGTTCCCAGAGACGCGACCTAACCTGTTGACAGATAGAGAAATAGGGTAAATAGGTGCGTGAATACCTTTATTGCCTGCGGCAGCGAAAATGAACGTCAATCAATCCACGATCCAAATCCGAACGGCGACAGCGAACGACCTGGGTGCCGTCACGATGCTAGACGGTAAGATCACGGGATTGGACAAACCAGACTATTGGCGCGACTTGATCCGGCGCTTTGGCGGCCGTAAGCAAGATCGCTATTTCCTAATCGCTGAAACCGGCACTGATTTGCTCGGCTTCATCATGGGAGAGGTGCGTGCCTGGGAGTTTGGGTCACCACCCTGCGGTTGGATTTTCGCCGTCAATGTCGAACCAGACCAACGGCTTGGCGGTGTCGGCACGGCACTGTTCGACGCGCTGTGCAAGCGATTCCGCGATGGCGGTGTCACGACGGTCCGCACCATGCTGGCACGCGACGATACGCTGATCATGTCCTTCTTTCGTAGTCAGGGCATGATGGCGGGGCCCTATATCGAACTTGAGGCGGCACTGTGAAGCTGCAGATGGCGTCGCGCCTGGCGTTGTTCGCGATACTCGAGCTGGCTGGCGATCAGGAGCGGCAGCGATCCGCGGGAGAGATTGCCGACGCCTACGGCGTATCGCTCAACCATCTGGCCAAAGTCTTGCGCGATCTGAGCCGCGCTGGATTGGTCGAGGCGGTACGCGGTGTTGGCGGCGGCTATCGATTTAGTGGGAATAGCAAACGAACGACGTTACTCGACGTCATTCTGCTGTTCGAGAACGTCGATGGCCATGCGAAGGAAGGCACAAACGGAGTCAAAGCCTCGGCAACGGAAGCGGCCCTATCGCTCATCCTCAAGGAAATCGACGATACGGTCCGTGCCACACTGCAATCGATCACCATCGACACCGCGGTAAAACTCACGCATCGGCTGTCCGCGCCAAAAAAATAGTCCGAACGGGTGTTCCCCCGGATCCTATTCCACGCACGCAATTAGGAGAAAAGGCAATTGGCTGAAAACTCACCCGAAGACGGTGTCGTAACGGAACAGGAAACTTGGGTACGGCGACAAATGACACGCGGTAGAATCCTGTTTCCGGGAATGCTGGCAGTCGTTACCGTTGCAATCGCCGCGCGGTTTCTGTCCGAACATTATGGTGGTCCCACCATGCTGTTTGCCCTGCTTTTGGGGATGGGTTTTCACTTTTTGTCGGAAGACAATACTTGCGCCACGGGAATCGAATTCGCGTCCACGACAGTCCTGAAGTTCGGCGTCGCGTTATTGGGGTTGGGGATTACAGTTGATCAAATCCTTGCCGTTGGCTGGGGCGTGGTCGCGATTATCGTAGCCGGCATTTTCATAACCATGCTTTCCGGCCCGATCCTTGCGCGCACGATGAACAGAGGATGGCGGCTGGGACTGCTTACCGGTGGTGCCGTCGCAATTTGCGGTGCGTCGGCGACGCTCGCCATAGCAACTGTATTGCCCAAGAACCAATTCTCTGAACGGAACACGATATTCACTGTCATTTCAGTGACCACGCTCAGTACAGTTGCGATGGTTCTCTATCCCATGATTGTAAATCTGCTCGCGATGGACGACCTCTCGGCTGGCATCTTTATTGGCGCGACGATCCACGATGTCGCGCAAGTCGTTGGCGCCGGCTACAGCATTTCCGAAACGGCCGGCGATACCGCAACCGTTGTTAAGCTGCTGCGTGTCGCCATGTTGGTTCCCATAGTCGTTACTCTGTCGGTTGTTTTTCGCGGCGCGCGCGGTGCCAGTGAAGGTCCAAAGATCCCAGTCCCCCTGTTCGTTATCGGCTTCGTCGTGCTCGTCTTCGCCGGCAGCGCTGATTGGTTTCCCTCGCAACTCAAAATATCGCTGCTCGAGCTATCGCGATGGTGCCTTGTCGTCGCGATCTCGGCGATTGGCATGAAAACCGCCCTAAAGTCACTCAAAGAGGTCGGTGGTCAGGCCGTAATCCTTGTTTGTGCCGAGACGGTGCTACTCGCTTTGTTGATACTCGGATTTCTTCTAATGCCGCGCTTTCTTTAAAAAGCGTACCGGCAAATTTAAGCCGCGTATTTCGCTTCATCGACGACGGCGAACGACGTTAAACTGCCCCCCAATCGTATGAGCCGCACAATGCGTTCGCCTTCAGGTGGACCGTGTTTATGAGGAGAAATTTTATGCAAAGTAAGGGACGTCGCTTGAAAGCGCTGTTGGAGGCACCGGAAATCTTGGTATCGCCTGGCATATATGATGGCTATAGCGCACGGCTTATCCAGGCTCGCGGTTTCAAGAGCGGCGCCATTTCCGGAGCCGGACTGTCGGAATGCCATCTAGGCTGGTCCGATATGGGCATCATGGGACTGGAAGACAATCTGCGGTTCTGCCGGGCGATCTCCGAATGCGCCGAGGACCTTTTACTGCACGCCGATGCGGATACAGGCTATGGCAACGCGGTAAATGTACACTTCGTCATCCGCGCGTTCGAAAAGGCCGGCGTGGCAGCCGTCATGATCGAGGATCAAGTTTGGCCAAAACGTTGCGGTCACATGGCCGGCAAGGATGTCATCTCGGCCGAGGAGATGGTCCAGAAAGTGAAAGCTGCCTGCGACGCACGGCGCGACGGTGATTTCGTCATCAAGGCGCGTACGGATGCGGCGGGCGTGCTGGGCCTCGATGCCGCAATTGACCGGCTGAACCTGTATGCGGAAGCGGGCGCGGATCTGTTGTTTGCCGATGCGCTGTTGTCGGCGGAGGATATCGAGAAAGTCGCGCGTAGTGTGCCCAAGCCCTTGACCGTAAATATGGGCCTCGGCATCCGTTCGAGAAATACGACCCCGCTGATCTCACCGAAGCGGTTGCAGGAAATGGGAGTCGCCGCCGTCAGCTATCCACGCCTGCTGTCGACCGCTGCCGTGCGCGGCATGATGAACGCCATGGACGTGTTCGAGGACATGCTTGACAGCAACGAAGAAGTAGATCGTCCAGACCTGCTGGTCTCGTTCGAAGAGATCAATAAACTTGTCGGGTACGACACGCTAAGCGAAATGGAAGGGCGGTACGCCGTCGAAGGCGACTGAAGCAGCAAGCCATGGGCATGACCATCATCGAGAAAATTCTCGCGCGTCAGAGCGGGCGGGACGTTGTGAAGCCGGGCGATCTGGCGACCGTAAAAGTCGATACCGTGGTCATGTTCGACAACAACTTCATGGACAGCGTATGGCGAGAGATTTTGTATGTCGCCAATCCGGAAAACGTGGTCGTCGCCTTCGATCATCGCGCGCCCGCCGCTCATGTGGAGAGCGCGACGGCGCATAAAACCGGCCGCCGCTTTGTCGAAAAGTTCGGTATCGAACGGTTTCACGATGTCGGTGCGCGGCAAGGTATCGCACACGTTCTTGTCGCCGACCATGCCTACGCCATGCCGGGTACCGTGTTACTATGCAGCGACTCGCATACCTGCAGCGCGGGCGCTTTCAATTGCGTGGCCCGTGGCGTCGGCGCGCCGGACATCGCCTATGCCTTGACCAAGGGCGAAACATGGTTCCGTGTCGGTGAAACCGTTCGCTACGATCTCGTTGGCGCGTTCAAGCCATCGACCTCCATGAAGGACGTATTCCTGCATATCGCGGGGACCTTCGGTGGGCATGAAACGATGAACGTGGAGTTCGGTGGGCCGGCACTGTCGCGGCTCAATATGAATGCACGTCGAACGTTGACGACCATGGGAGCAGAGCTCAGCGCCGAATTCGCCACATTCGAACCGGACCAAACCCTGTTTGACCATATTGCCGCGAACAATCCCGGGCATCCGGCCTACGAGCCCCAATACCCCGATGATGATGCGCGTTACGTCGCCCGCCATACGATCAATCTCGACCAAATAGAACCGCTGGTCGCCCTCCCCGACAGCGTTCTGAACAATTCCCTACCCGTCGGTGATGTGGCGGGAACGGAAATCGATCAAGCCTTCATCGGATCTTGCGCGAACGGTACGATCGACGATCTCGAAAGCGCAGCAAGAGTCCTCGCCGGTCACCAAGTGGCGAAAGGGGTCCGGCTGATCGTGACGCCCGGCTCGCAAACAATTTATCT
>JAJFJC010000454.1 GCA_021774385.1 Alphaproteobacteria bacterium | reverse complement strand
GGTCTTGCCGCGTGGCACGTCGATATTCCGGCCACCGGTCCAGTGACTCGGCTCCGACTCATAGAGCCAATTCACGTTCGGGTTCGTCAATGTCTTGATGAACCCGGCCGGGATATGAATGTAGGGGTTCAAATCACGTGGCCCCGCCTCTAGCAGGCAGACGCTGTATTTGCCATCCGCGGTCAAGCGGTTGGCCAAAATACAGCCGGCGGACCCGGCGCCGACGATCACATAGTCAAATGTCTCCACAACAACCTGTCCTCTCGTCGCGCTAAAACGCCCTTTCGGCCCCCAACAACTCTAACCCAAATCCTCGATACGCGGCCCGACCTCCTCCGCCAGAAGCCGTACGCTCTCATGGTCCCAGGACGCATCATCGGAATCCGCCGTGATACTCAGCAAACCGCCAAAACCGCCAACGGCCTCGTGTAGCGCGCGTATCTTGTCCGCGCACTCCTGTGGGTCGCCGACGATCCAGACATTCTCCATCAAATAATCGACATCGACCGCGTCGTCGGGCATTTCTGGATCGAGCTTGCAGGACTGAATTTGTACCGTGCCAAGACGGCTGGGTTTTTGATGAACCTCGTAATTTCGGCCGAGAGTCGCACGGGCCCGTTCCCGCGCAATCGCCGGTGTCGGACCAACGAATATATCCCGCGCGATGCGCCATTGGCCGCGGTCAGGCGTACGCCCCGCGCTCTCCGCGCCTTCGACCACGGTATCCCAGTGACCCGGTAGATATGTCGCGGACAGAATGGCACTCGACATGGGACTCCAGCCTCTCGCCCCAGCGATCCTTAGCGAGTTCGATTTCGGTGTACTGGCCGCCAGTGCGATCGGCGGGTGCGGTTCCTGAAACGGCTTCATGTGCAAGCCACGCTCGGTCACCGGATCGAGTTCGGGCGCTTCGATATTGAAATATTCACCATGGTGACTGAACTTGCCATCCTCGTGCTGCCAAAGCCCCAGAATAACATCGAGCGCTTCTTCGGCACGCCCCCGCGCCGTGCTGGGGTCCAGTCCCATCAGCATCATATCCGTTGGAATGCCACCGAGTCCGATCCCCCATTGAAAGCGCCCGCGCGCCAAATGATCCAGCGTCGCCAAACGGTGCGCCAGATAAACCGGCTCATGCATGCCGAGCAGCGTCACGCCCGTGCCCAGCTTGATATTCTCCGTCAGGGCCAGGGCCTTCGCGATCAGCAAATCCGGCGCAGGTGCGTTTTCCCATTTCTCGGTAAAATGCTCGCCCAGCCAGGCTTCGGAAAATCCAACCTTATCCGCCAGCACCAACTGATCGATATCACGGTCATAGCAATCGGCAACCGCCCGGTATGACGGATGCAATGGCATCATGAAGAGCCCAAGCAGCATACTTATTTTATCCCTTACACCGGTTAGACGATATCTTGCGGATTGACTTCGGCGACAAGCGGTTCGCCGTTGACGAATCGAACGATGTTGTCGAAAAAAAGCTCATCCCAACGCGTCCGCCCGCCACTCCCGGCAAACGACGTGTGCGGCGTGAGCCGTACCTTGGGATGCGACCAAAGCGGATCTTCCGCGGGCAAGGGTTCGGTATGAAACACGTCGAGCACGGCGGCGGCGAGACGCCCATCGTCGAGCGCTGCGATCATTGCTTGATCATCAATTAATTTGCCCCGCGCGATATTGACCAAGGTCGCGCCCGGTTTCACCGCCGCGAAAAATTCCTCGCCCGCGAAGCCACGCGTTTCGTCATTGAGCGGACAAGCCAGGACGATGACATCGGCCTCGGGCAGGAAATCTCCAAGATCGGCCATCGTTCCCGCCTTATCGACGACATCGGAGACCGACGGCGACCGACGGATTACCGCGGTCGACGCATCAAAGGATTTCACTCGCTTGGCAACCTCTTGCCCAATCGGGCCATAGCCGAAGATCAACCAATTGCTACGCCATATTTCGCGAAACGGCGCTAGCTTCCATTCCTTGTTTTCCTGCTGATCGCTTTGCTCATTGATGGGGTGGAACAAGCTCAACACATGCGCCATGACGTATTCGGCGATCGCCACGGCTTGTGCGCTGCTGTTGCAAATACGCACGCCCTTGTCGGAAATTTTCTTGTAAACCGGGTTGTCGAGACCCGCATTATAGGTCTGCAAGACGTCGATGGATTTACAGGCCAACGCCAAATCAAACGCCATCTTCTGCATGCCATCGGGATTCAAGTGCGTTGTCAGCCACAAAAAATCGACATCGACATCGCCCGGCGGCACGGCCGCACCGTCAACCCGCAGCAACCCATCCTTGCCAAAGGGAAGCACCTTGATATCGAGCCCAAGCGCATCCAACCGGGCGCCGATATGTGCCAGTGACTTATCATACATTGCAACCGTTTTGGACATTCAGGGCTCCCTCAATGAATCTACATCTCTAAAGATATACAAGCCGAGCGCCGAGCGTGCCAGACCACGGTCCTGAGTATCGGAAGATGCTTTGTTGAAATACGTCGGCCAGGCATGGAAAGTGATCTCAGCGTTTCGCCATGAGCAGGAAAGGCTCTAACACGCAGCCTGAATTAAAACGTCGTCTATTGACTGACCGTTGGTTTTGGCTTCGCCGTTTTCGGCACCGTTTGCACGGTCGGCCAAAAGTTTTTCACAGCGCGCCAAGGCAGCCATAAGAGCCTCCGCTTCAATCGGCTTGGCGACGTAGTCGTTCATGCCGGCAGCGATGCATTTCTCGCGATCTCCCTTCATGGCATTGGCCGTGAGCGCAACAATCGGAATTTGGCTCACGACCCCCGGAAGCTCGCGAATTTTCCGTGCCGCCGTGATACCGTCCATGATCGGCATCTGCATGTCCATGAGTATCAGGTCATAGGCTTCCTTCTGCACGGCTTCGAGCGCCTCAAGGCCATTTTCAACAATATCGAACGTGCACCCGAAAATTTCCAACATGCCTTCCAAAACCATCTGATTGGCAAGAAAATCCTCCGCCGCAAGAATCTTCAACGGCCGATTGATGGCATCCACCTGCTCCTCGGTCAAAGATCGTTCGATCGTCACATTGTTGGCATCGCCAGCAACGCATCGGATCGTGAACCAAAATGTCGACCCGCCATCCAGTGTGCTCTCGACACCAATTTTTCCGCCCATCAGGTCCGCCAATTGCTGACAAATCGCAAGGCCAAGCCCGGTACCACCATATTTCCGCGTCACCGAGGAATCCGCCTGGGAGAAACTCTCGAAAATCGTGGACAAGGCGTCTGGCGCGATACCAATCCCGGTATCCTTCACCGAGAAACGAAGTTCCAGCTTACGACCGCCAAGCGCACTTTGCTTGATATCGATGGAGACCTGTCCCTCTTCGGTAAATTTGCTCGCGTTTCCCACCAAATTGAACAGAATCTGACGAATCCGTGTCGGGTCGCCCAAAAGAACCGGCGTGACCTCGTCACCAATATTAATCTCGAACTTCAAGCCTAATCCCTCGAAGCGAGACTCCCAAAGAGAGGCGACACCGTCCATCAAGTTATGAATATCGAAATCCAGCACTTCCAAATCCACGCGGCCGGCTTCGATTTTCGACAAATCAAGAATATCGTTAAGCAATGACAACAGGTCTTGGCCCGAATCCTTGATCCGCTGCGCTTTTGTTTTCTGATCCACGGAAAGTTCCGTTTCAAGCAACAAACCCGCCATGCCAAGCACCCCATTCATGGGTGTGCGAATTTCATGGCTCATGGACGCAAGAAAATTCGACTTCGCCAAATTCGCCGCCTCGGCTTGTTGCATCGCGATTTCGAGCTCACCGGTCCTTCGTTCCACTCGTTTTTCCAGGGTGGCATTCAACGCATTAACTGATTGAGCGTAAGTAGCGGCTCGAAAAAACGATATAATCAATCCAACGGTGAGTAAGCCGGAAACGAACAAAACAAACTGCAAGTATTGATCGCTGCGTTTGTCCAACACGGAACGGTACCGCAAGTTCTCCAACTGCAGTTCCTTAAGAATTTTCTGGGTATTTGAATTATACACACGGTCGAAGTTTCGAATTAGGTCTTCCGCGTTATCGGAAATTATATCCAAATGACGACCTATTTTCAGCATGCGTAAATTTAAATTTTCATTATTGAACGTCGAAATATTATTGAAATAATTTCTCACGATAGAAAATGAGGTCGCGAGTTCACTCTTGGATGCCGTTCTGCTTAGAGCGACAATCAGTCGGACCATCTCATAAATTTGTTCCTTTTCCTCTGCCGTGGTTTGCGCCGTATGGGCAAGCTTCGGAAGTTCGGAAACCAGAAAAGAGTAGCTGTTTTGAAACAATGCATTGCGGCTTTTAAAAGTCTCGAGCACACGTCTGCGGTTTTTTATCTCCTCTCCCAATTCCTCTATAAGCTTTCCCGCACTCGACTTCTGCTTCCTCAGTTTTAAAAACTCTTTACTCGTAGATCTAAAAATTTCTTCTATTTCTTGATAAACCGTATTGAGCTTATCGTAGGTCTTACTTTGTCCAACACTGGATTCTAGAACCGCCTGAGAAAACTGAGCATCGGCGGCGTTAAGCTTTAAAATATCGTAAAGAAGTTCTTGATTAATTTCGTTTAAACTTGATGCATTCCTTATTTCCATGAAGGCAAACAGGAGCGCCCCAATAGAAAGTAGCAGCAGCAAGATTGCCGAGAAAAATTTTGTACGGCTGCGTAACATGCTAACTCCCGGAACTCTCCGGCGTATCACCTGTTAAGGTATAAAGAAACTGAACAATCTTATCGATATGAACTTCTTTGATATCCACTCCGAGCTGATAATAAGCCATGATTCGCACAACTTCATGCAAGCTTTCCGTGGAGCCATCATGCATATAGGGCGCCGTTCGACCGATGTTTCTTAAGGAAGGTACTTTGAAGAAATACATATCTGACTTTTTTTGGCTTACATTAAAGCGCCCTCTGTTGGCGGGGTTAGAGTTTTCCCTGTCACCAAAGTAGTCATGAAATATGCCGAGCTTTTGATACATGTTTCCGCCGACCAAACGCCCTTGATGACAAGCAACACAGCCATAAGAAATAAACAGGCTAAGCCCTTCTTTTTCCATTTGTGTGATTGCTTGTTCTTCGCCCCTTAAATATTTATCAAAAGGTGAATTGAGCGTTATCAGTGTTCGTTCAAAACTAACGATCGCGTTCTTGATCGTGGCCTCTGAAATTTCTCCCGCATATATTTTGTTGAACTCATTACGGTACGCCACAACCTTGGAAAGGCTCTTGATTATCGCCGGCCAGTTCGATCCCATTTCATTGGGACTATTGATCGGCCCGTCTATTTGTTCCTCGGCGGTCGCGACACGTCCATCCCAGAAATAGGCGAAATTGGGTACGCTATTGAAGACCGTTGGCGTATTATAGGCCCCGGGTTTCCCCGAAACGCCGACCGCGCGCTCCAGTCCGTCAGCGCCGCCTTTATGCACATCATGGCATGAGGCACAGGATATCTTGCCATTACCGGACAGACGCGGATCATTGAACAGCCGCCGTCCAAGCCTAATTTTTTCCGACGCGATGCCTTTGGCTTTTTCCAGGGGTGAGAAGAATTGCCGAACAACGGAAATATCACTTAATTTTTCAGTGACTTGTTCCGCATGTATGCCGCCGCCAAACAGAAGGGCCGGTAAAATCAATAAACCCCGTACAGCCCACACACGTACGACACGATAATACCCAAGGCAATTTTTCATGCTGTTTTTGACCGAAACATGTAGTTCTCTGACTGCAAAATATTATCGTTAGCATAATTTGGATTAAATTTTTATTTAACGTCACATCTATTTAGTGCGTTTTAAATTATAACTCGATTAGGTTGTCTTTTAGAGCCGCGCTCGTATCAACCTAAGGCAAGACCTTGCACGATCAAGGGCAAGCTGCAAGCGTGCAGGGAATCGTCTCTTCCAACGCAACTATTACCACGGTTGCAAGTGGTGACTGGTTGATATCATCCCAATATCGGCGAACTTCGCGGCGAATTTCCCATGCTTGCTCAACATGTAGAAAGCGCCCAGAAGCAACTTTAGCGGACGCATCACAAATATCAGCGCTGCCATTTAGATACCGCCCCTGAACGTTGGTCCTTGCGCATAACGGTCGATAGTCATATTGCTTGTCTTCAGGATCCTGACAGCTGACAGCGCGATCCTTGCGCCCGAAATAGGTGCGCACCGCGTCGCGCACCGAAGCTGACAAGGCGCTATCGTGGGAACGTTCCTCAAAGGAGCCGTCCGAAACAACCACCCAAGCATCGGTTCCCTTTACACCGAAGCCATGCAATTGAACCGTGGTCGCTAGCGGCCATGCTTCGGCAAACACGACATGGGCTGCGTGGAATCGGGTGTCTGGATTGTGGGCGCCATCGGTTACGCGATACGGCGCCCGGCCGCCGCCGCAGATCCGCGTTTGTCCGCTACAGACCGACTCGGCGAGCGCCGCGCAGCGATGCGCCCCGGCAAGGATCAAGGCGCGCGCGCCCAACCGCGTCAACGCGATCGCCGATTGAATATCGGTTCCGCGGTCCGCCACACCGTGCGGCGCTTGAATAACGATATCCCGACTGGGTGACTGGGCCAGAACGACGGTCGGGCCGACCGCGGCGGCGGCATCCAGAAGCACGAGGTAGCGCCGGCCCGCTTCAGTAACGTTTTTAACGTCATAACCGGCACGCTCCGCCGCCATTTCCGCGGCATTCTCCTTACCCGCGGCGGCCTGCCTTACCATTTCGGCAAAGGCCAAACGCGCTTGCCTGTCATTTGGCAGCGCTTTAATCGATTCCTTCGCCGCATGGTCCAACGATGCAATTAGCGAGACAAGCGGCAGATGTGCGCGCGTTTCCGCCGACGCTGACGTGCAACTCGGCAAAAATAGCAAAGAGAAAATCAGGGCAACGGAACGCACTAAATTGATCAAATCTTTCCCTAGCCCTCAGTTACGGCAACGTGGAAACACATCACGGCCCAGTGTCTCGATAAGTGACGCACGGCCTTCGACGAATCCCGTGAATAGGATTTGAGAGAAGCCGGCTTCGCGAATACGCATGATCTGTTCGGCACAATCGTCCGGCGTTCCCAGTACGGCAAAGCGCGCCGCCATATAGGACAGCAGCGCGGGGTCGTTCATCAGCATCGCGTTTGGTGAGACGCCGAGATCTTCGTGATGCGCGGGCTTGTATCCCGATTGCACGCGCCGGATAGCCTCGGTCATTTCCGGCGGTACCAGCTTGCCGTCCAGCGTAAACCGAAAGGCATGATGCGCGGTCGATGCCAATTCCATGCGTATTTCGTCCGTCAACGCCACCAAGTCAGTACCGACATTAACGCGCGCCAGCGTCCAGATATCGATATCATCCATGGTGCGCCCGGCCCGCGCCGCGCCGATCCGCACATGTTCCAACGATAGCGCGGCTACATCTGGCGAAAGGCCCATGCCACAAAACACACCGTCGGCGATCTCGCCCGCCAACTCCAATGTCCTCGGGCCTTCCGCCGACAAATAGATCGGTACGGTGGGTTGGTCGAGCCCGCCAACCCAACGCGTATGAACATCGCGCCTGCCATACTCGACATTTTCACCCGCCAGTAAGCCACGCAGGGCCAATACATAGTCACGCAAACCCGCGAGGCCTCTAGGCCGCTCATTGATGTTATAGATCGCGCTATCGCCGGTACCGATGCCGAGCAGCGCGCGGCCGCCGGAAATTTCCTGCACCGTTGCGATGGCGCTCGCCATCACGGCCGGGTGACGCGTGATCGGATTCGTAACGGACGTACCGATCATCACCTTCTCGGTTGCCTGTCCGATCATACCCAGCGTGACAAAGGGTTCGCGGAACAGCGATTGGGAATCGGCGACGCCGACAAGATCGAAGCCGGCCTCTTCCGCCTGACGCGCATATCCAACCGCGCCTTCGATTGTCCTCGGAATTTCGAGGATACCAAATCGTGGCCGCATCCTAAGCCACCTCGCCAAACGGCAGCCCGAATGCGGGGGGCAAGCGTTCAATCGTTTTCGTCTTACACATATTTTTTATCTGCCTCCGCTATTGGAAATCCTAATCTCCTACCCGTCAACTTCCGGCATTCCGTGTCGCCACGGCCTTTGTTCTAATGCCGTCCCAATCATCTCCCGCCATATCACCGGCCGTCGCGACCCAACTGCCGCCGACACAGACGACATTGGACAGCGACAGGTAGTCATCGAGATTTCCCGGCCCGACGCCGCCGGTCGGGCAGAACGACATATCGCGGAAGGGAGATGCGAAACTCTTCAACATCGCGACCCCACCCGCGGCCTCGGCGGGAAAGAACTTCAGGAACCGAAAACCCGCGCGGCGTGCCGCCATGACCTCGGATGCCGTCGCGATGCCCGGCAAATAGAACAAATCCCTTGCCGCCGCCGCCGCGGCCAACGCGGGATCGAATCCCGGACTAACGGCGAATGCCGCACCGCACGCCTTCGCGCGCGCGATCTGTTCGGATTCAAGAACGGTACCGACGCCAATTGTCGCCCGAGGATGCCGGGTGACGATCGCTTCCAACGCCTCCCAAGCCGTATCCGTTCGCAAGGTCACTTCAAGGACGGACAATCCGCCCTCGATCAAGGCCGTCGCCGTGGGAACGGCATCGTCAACCCGGTCGAATATCAAGACCGGGATAACTTTCGCGCGTCCAAACAAACCCTTCATTGGCCGGCTCCCGGCATGGCATCACGCGGCATGATCGCCCCAGCGTACATGATTACGCTCCCCGCCAATTGATGAGCATCCCGCGCGGCCGCGACCGGCGGCAGCCCCTTTAACCGGGCCGCGAGATACCCCGCGTTGAACGCATCCCCGGCCCCCGTCGTATCTCGCGGATTTAACCGCGCGGTCGTCTTGACCCGTTCCTGGCCAGCGCTCGCCGAAACCAGGCAGCCGGAAGCATCCATCTTGACGACGACCTCGCCGACACCAACTTCATGCAGCCGCGCGGCGCTAGCCTCCGCATCACGGTCTCCGAAAACCTCCCGGTCATCATCAAAGGTCGGCACGGCCAAATCGGTTCGGTTCAAGATTTCGGTCATTGCGGTCCGGGCAGCCGTTGTATTCGGCCAACCACGGGGCCGATAGTTCGTGTCGAACATAACCTTGCCGCCCTTGGCGCGGACCGCATCGAGAAGGTCCCTGAGCCGCGCTAGATGATCGCCGCCATACAGCGATAAGGTAATACCCGTCAGATAAATCCAATCATACTCTAAAAGCCGCGCCGTGATATGCGTGCTCTCCGGTAAATCGAACAAGTCACGCACCGGGGCCTGGTCACGCCAATAAAAGAACCGCCGTTCGCCTTCGGCATCAGTCTGAATCGCATAGAGACCAGGAATGCGATCCTTCGCACGCGCCACGAGGTCGGTGCCAACGCCTTCCGCGCGCCACTGCTCGATCATCCAATCGCTGTAGGGGTCGTCGCCGAGCGCCGTCACATAATCCGTCGGAACACCCAAACGCGACAAATAAATCGCCGTATTCAAGGTATCGCCGCCATAGGATAATGTCATCGCCTGCCTGTCGGCACCGCTCAACTCCAACATGCATTCGCCAATACAGGCCACGCGCGGCATCGTCATCTCCACCGGTTAAATTCAGACATTATCGCTTTGGCGGCGCCAAATCGACGGCATACACCCCCGAATGGCAAAATATGCATGAGGCACGATATTCGGCACTGGCTTTGCCTCTCTCCTATTTCCCGTTAGCCTAACGGATAGACGACGAGGTCTTTCAAGGAACGCCATGAGTTTTCAAATACGGCCGCTTTCCGACGCGCTTGGCGCGGAAATAACCGGCATTGATGTCTCTCGTCCACTCGACGAAAGCACATTCGCCGCGATCCATGAAGCGCATTTGGCGCATCTGGTTCTTGTCTTTCGAGATCAGCAGCTCACGCCGCAGCAACAAATCGACTTTTCCCAACGCTTCGGCCCGCTTGATGTCCATCCGTCGCAGGGGAAGGCACACCTCGAAGGGTACCCGGATATCCTGGTCATATCGACCAAACGGGAAAACGGCCGCGACGTCGGCATCCGTAATGCCGGACCGAAATGGCATTCCGATTTGGCCTATCGGGAGCGGCCCGCCTTGGGGTCCATGCTATATGCCTTGGAGCTTCCCGATAGAGGTGGCGACACGGGATTCGCCAACATGTACAAGGCCTACGACGCCCTGCCCGCCGACCTGAAACGGGCCGTCGACGGCAAGCGCGCGCTGTTTCATTCAACGCGTTCCAGCATCGATGCGCGGCACCCCATCATTCGCACCCATCCGGAAACGGGACAAAAATCGATTTTCGTCAATCCGCAGCTAACAACCGGTATCGAAGGTATGGACGCGGCTGAGGGCGACGCGCTACTCAACATGATTTACTTCCATAACACCCGGCGGACGTTCATCTATTGGCACCAATGGAAGCCTGGCGACCTGGTGTTCTGGGACAACCGCTGCGTCCAGCATATCGCCGACCATACCCGGCTAGACGATCCCGATTATATCCGTCATATGCACCGCACCACGATTGCCGGCGACGTACCATTTTGAACGAACGGAAAGGGATAAGTAATTGAACCTGAACGATAAGACCGTCGTCGTGACAGGTGGCGCCCGGGGTATCGGCAAAGCCCTGTCCGTTCGATTCGCCGCGGAAGGTGCCCGTGTCGTCGTCGCCGACCTGCGGCTCGACGATGCACGGCAAACCGCTGACGAATTCGACGGTATGGCCGTCTCGTGCGACGTGTCGAAGGAAACCGACATCCAATCCCTGGTCACCAAGGCCGAAGATCGTTTCGGCCCCATAGACCTGTTCTGCTCGAATGCGGGCGTCTTTTTCGGCGAATCCGATCTCGCCACCTCCGCGACCAACGCGCAATGGCAAACCTGTTGGGATATCCATGTGATGGCCCATGTCTACGCGGCACGGGCGGCGTTGCCCGGAATGATCGCGCGTGGCGGCGGTTATTTCCTGCAGATGGCGTCCGCCGCCGGATTGCTGAGCCAGATTGGCGACGCAGCTTATTCGACCACCAAACACGCGGCGGTCGGGTTTGCCGAATCCCTGGCCATCACGCACGCCAGCGACGGCATCAAGGTATCGGTTATCTGCCCACAATATGTCGCGACCCCGATGCTCGGCTATGGTGAGGATGACGATTTCAGCACCCACACCGGCGTCATCGGCCCCGAGCAAGTCGCGGCCTGCGTCATCGAAGGTATCGAGAAAGAGCATTTTCTTATCCTGCCCCATCCCGAGGTCGAGAAGTACCGCCAACATAAGGGTGCCGACTACGAGCGCTGGCTATCCGGGATGCAGCGGTTGCGGGGGAAAATTATCAAGGAAACCGGCTCGACGCGCCTTGAAGACATACACAAACTCGTTTGATCGAAGCGTAAGGGAATAGGTAGATGAGCGACATAACAGGCGAATTCGTCGCGATGCTGGCTCGAACTTGGCATCGCTTCACGTTACCGGCCGGCAACGCCGAGAGCTTGGCGGACCTGCTGAGCCCCATGGATGAGGCGGGCGAAGCCGTCGCGGATGCCATTTCGTTCGATGAGGAGCCCTCCGATTTTGATTTGGCGCTTGAAGAGCTGGCACCGCCACGAGGCAAATCATGAGCGGTTCAATTGCGGAGTTCGATCTTTGCGGCATCGCGGATCGAATTCGCACGCGCGAAATCACGTCAGAGGACGTCGTACGGACCGCAATTCATCGCGCCGAGCAACTGCAACCGACCTTGAATGCCTTCATCCAACTCGAAGCCGAAGACGCCTTGGAAGCGGCACGCTCAATCGACGCGCGTATCGCGACCGGCGAACCGGTTGGTCCTCTCGCTGGCGTCCCGCTCGCCCACAAGGACATGTACTACCGCGAAGGCAAGGTCACGACCTGCGGGTCGAAGATCCGCGCTGACTTCGTCGCCGACCGCACGTCGACGGCCTTGGCCCGACTGGAAGAAGCCGGCGCGATTTATCTTGGCGGCCTCAACATGTCCGAATTCGCGGTTGGTCCGATCGGCAATAACGTGCATTACGGCGATTGCCATAACCCCTGGAACCCAGAACATGCGCCTGGGGGTTCGTCAAGCGGCTCTGGCGCGTCCGTGGCCGCCCGCATCGTCTATGGAGCACTGGGGTCGGATACCGGCGGATCAATCCGCATTCCCGCCGCGATGTCCGGCGTCGTCGGTTTCAAGCCGACGCAGAACCGGGTCAGCCGTTATGGGCTGATGCCCCTGTCATTCTCCTTCGATTGCGGCGGCCCCTTGACCCGCACGGTGCGCGACGCCGCCCGGATTATGGATGTCATTGCCGGACATGATCCAAAAGACCCAACAACGAGCCGACGCCCGATTGATGCGTACGAAGATGCTTGCGGCGCCTCCGTCACGGACCTTCGTATCGGAATACCGACCCGTTATTTCTTCGACGATTTGGACCCTGACGTGGCGGTGGCACTGGAAGTCGCGCAAGAAGTCTTCAGAGATAGAGGCGTAGCCCTTGTCCCCGTTGACGTGCCAGACCACGATCACATTAACCTGATCTGGGCCGCGGCCTTGTCTGCCGAAGCGGCGACAATCCACCGGAAGTGGCTGCGCGAACGTCCCGGTGACTATGGCCCCATGGTGCGCCGGCGCATCGAATTTGGACTCTATCAGCCAGCCACCCGATACCTCGAGGCGATGACATTGCGGGAGAAATATCTGCGGGAATACGTCGCCACGGCATTCGCAGATTGCGACGTTCTACTGACGCCAACCATGCCCGTACCGGCGCCGCGCTTGGCCGATGTCGATGTATCGGACGGCAAGGGCATGACGGAGTTGGTAATCGCGGTGTCCCGAAACACACGACCGATCAGTTATCTCGGCCTGCCAGCGCTTAGTGTCCCCTGCGGGTTCACCGCGGCGAACCTACCGGCGGCATTTCAACTCATCGGGCGGCCCTTTGCCGAAGCGCAACTTTGCACCTTGGGACACGCCTTCCAGCAGGCAACGGATTGGCACGCAAGAGTGCCGCCGATCGCGCGGAACCTATGATGGCTCCTGTATTCCAGGATAACGAACTCTCGATGCATCCAGCATGGATGGAATTTGATCTCGACGCGCTCGCGGCGAACTACGCCGAATTGCAGCAGCGCGCCGGGCCGAATGTGCGGATCATCGCCTCGCTAAAGGCAAATGCCTACGGTCATGGCATTGTCGCGGTGGCGAAGGTTCTTTCGGACTTGGACGCTTTTGCGATTTCCACTGGATCGTTCCGCGACGCCGTCGCGGTCCGCGATGCTGGCATTACAATGCCCATCTTGATGTTCGGCGGCAATTTGCCCGCCGGCATCGCGGAATACCTGCGTTATGACCTCATACCAACGGTCTACAACATGGAAACGGCGAGAGCGGTCTCCGAAGCGACGAGCGGACCTACGCCGGTATACATCAAGGTAGATGCCGGCATGGGACGTCTTGGTATCGCACCTCAACAGGCCGAAGCCTTCATTCGCGCCGTTGTCGAACTGCCCCATATCATCGTCGAGGGCGTTTACACCCATTTATCGTTCAAGGACGCCGCCGGACAAGAATGGTCCAGGCAAGGCATTGGCCGGTTTAACGCGTTGATCGCAAGTCTGCGCCAAAACGGCTTGGATATTCCAGTAACACAGGCGGTTGCCAGTTCGAACCTGATGGTTGGCCAGATGGATGATTGCAATGCTATTTGTCCCGGCCATCTTCTGTACGGTTTGGCCTCCGTGGCGCCCGGTCTCGCCGATATCGCCCCGTTCGAACCCGTGCTCCACGCCATTAAGGCACGGCTGATCCATATCGGCACCTTTCCGAACGACCCGGCATTGAAAACCGGTGGCTATCATGTGAAACGTCAGGGCACCCGAACCGGCGTCGTTCCTCTTGGCCTCTTTGATGGCTATCGCAAACCGCGAGCGGGGGCGCCCGCGGCGGTCCTCCTGAAGGGCCGCCGGCTACCGGTTCTTGGGGTCTCGCTGGAACATTTAACCTTCGATTTGTGCGACCTCGAAGACGTCGCCATCGGCGACGAGGTCGTCATCCTCGGCAATGACGGCGATGACCGGATTACGCTCGCGGAACTGGCGGACTGGCAAGGCTGTGGCGTTTTGGATGTGCTAATGAATTTCGACGGACGATTGCCGCGCCGGTATACGCCGCGCTCGAGGCCTCAACCCTATCTTTCGAACGAGTTTTCCCCATAGCCACGTCCTCTGAAACAATCGAAGATCTGTTCGCGCGTTACGGCCAGTCCTACCGGATTCTCGTGATGATCGCAGGCATGTCCGCCTCCTTCACAATGGTCGTTTCGGGCACCATCGTGAACGTCGCGGTACCCGACGTCATGGGCGCCTTCGGCGTCGGGCTCGACCAGGCACAGTTGATGACCTCGGCCTTCAATATCGCGATGGTCACGAGCCAACTTCTAAGCGCATGGCTGGTATCCGCCTTCGGACAGCGCGGCGGTTTCCAGTTGATGTCGCTGGTTTTCATAATCGGCAGCTTGATTGGCGCCCTCAGTCAGGATTTTAACATGATCGTCTTTGGCCGCGTCTTGCAGGGCGTGGCGGCAGGCGTCATTCAGCCCCTTGTGATGGTGATTGCCTTTCAGGTGTTTCCCGCGGAACGGCGCGGCTACGCAATGGCAATTTACTCCATGGGCGTTTTCCTGGCCGTGGCCGTCGGCCCGATTATTGGCGGTGTCGCGATCGATCTGTTTCATTGGCGCTACATTTTCTGGGCGCCGCTACCGGTAATTCTAGCCGCCTCGCTGATGGCCATGGTGTTCGTGCCATCGGTTCGGAAAAGGGACGCCGGCACCTTCGACTGGGTGGGCTATATCTTGCTTCTCGTCATGGTCTATTGCCTGATTACCGGGTTGACCGAAGGCAATCGCGAAGGTTGGACTTCAACCTATATTTTGAGTCTTTTCGGCATAGGCATCGTATCCGGCATCGTCCTGATCATGTCACAAATGCGGGACCGCCCAACACTTATCGACCTCTCTCTCTTCGAGCATAAACAGTTCGCTATGACGGCGTTGATTGCTTTCGTGTTCGGCGTTGGAAATTTCGGTACCGGTTACGGGGTTCCGGTCTTTGGACAACTTGTCCAAGGCATGACACCGCTCGATGCCGCCCTGGTCATGTTTCCTTCCGCCATATTGGTCGTGATCGCCTTGCCCTTGACCGGTAGGCTGGCCGATACCATCCCACCGCATATCGGCATCATGATCGGCCTGATGCTCTTCGCCATTGGCACGGCACCGATGAACGGCGCCGACGTCAACACACCCTTCGTGCTGATCATGACTTATTTCATCATTAGTCGGTTAGGCATGAGCTTCACCAATCCGTTTATCATGAACACCGCGCTGCGGTCACTGCCCGCCGATAAATTGAGCGCGGGTGGTGGCACCATCAATTTCTGCCGTCAGTTCGGCGGCTCGCTGGGACTGACCGCGTGGGTCGCGTTCGTTCAAAACAGAACGCAATTTCACAGCGATGCGTTGACGGCGACGCAAAGTTCATCGAATTCCGCGACGCAGGAATGGATGGCCGGTATCGCGCGGATATTTGGCGAAGCCGGCCTTCCCGCCGACATGCACGCGCCCAGCGCGTTACACCTATTAGGTAAGGTCATCCAGGCGCAAGCCAGCACATTAGGGTTTCAAGACGGTTTCCTGCTTCTGGTGTTCTTTTTCCTCTGTGCCATGATTCCCGCCTTCCTGCTTGGCCGTCTCCGTAAATAGCCAGGCCGGCTGTCGGTTACGCAAAACGAATGGTCCGAAAAATATTCGCGCGGGACCGCCTTCATCCGCTACGCTGAGGCCAATCACAAATGCATAGAGGGCTGTCATGGGCAAGTTAGACGGTAAGGTCGCGATCATAACCGGGGGTGCCGGCGGCATCGGAAGCGCGGCAGGACGGCTTTTCGCTTCGGAAGGCGCCAAGGTCATGCTGGTCGATATCGATGAGGAAGCACTGCGAAAAACCGTTGCGGATATCGGCGAGGACCAAGCGGCCTATGCCACCGCCGATGTCTCGGATACCGCGGATACGCAAGCCTATGTCGACGCGACGGTACAACGATTTGGCGGTATCGATGTCGCCCTGCTGAACGCCGGGATCGAGGGGAAGTTAGACAAGATCGCAGAGATGCCGGAGACGATGTTCGACAAGGTTCTGGCGGTGAATGTACGCGGCGTCTTTCTTGGCCTGAAATATGTCATGCCGGCGATGAGCCAGCGCGGCGGCGGCAGTATTGTCATAACCTCCTCGACAGCCGGCATTCGCGCCGTGGGCGGCATGTCGGCTTACGTGACGTCGAAACACGCTGTTATCGGCCTGATGAGAACCGCGGCCGTAGAGGGTGCGGAGAACGACATCCGCGTCAATACGGTCAATCCCTCGCCCATCGACACCCGCATGATGACCTCGATCGAGGAACAACGAGGCCTGCCAACCGACGACCGCTCCAACCGTCCGATGGCCAAGTTCACGCCGCTGCGCCGATACGGCGAACCCGAAGAAGTCGCTAAGTTAATGCTGTTCCTTGGCAGTGAGGACGGGTCATTCTGCACCGGCGGCGTCTATATGGTCGATGGCGGGGTGTCCGCCGGAAGGGCTTAGAGTGCACAATGAGCAACACCGAAAACGTCTCAATCGCCTCCATTCGCGATAAATTTGTCGGCGTCCTGTCCGGGCTTTCGCTCGGCGGCGGCCTCGATGCGGCAACCAAGTCGCTACTGACTCAGGCCCATCGTGATTTTCCTGTCTTGGTGATCCGCGACCAATCCCTCGACCCGGATTCCTTCATGTCATTCGGGGACCTCTTCGGGACCTTCGAAATCGATCATCATGTCGCCCAGTATCAGGACAAGAAGCACCGGGAAATCGTCTACCTGACAAACCGCGACGCCAAGGGAAACCCGGATCCAGGATCGGCGGAACGCGGGGCGGCATGGCATGCGGACAGCACGTTCAAGGCAAATCCGTGCGCACATACCGTCCTCTACGCCATGAAAATGCCACGCCAGGGCGCGGGCACCTTATTCGCCGATATGCATCGCGCCTACGAAACCCTGCCGAATACTCTAAAGGCCGCGATAGAGGGGCGCGACGCCAAGCACAAGTTCGGCGCCGGCCCCGCCGATGGCGGCATCATTCCAATGACCGACGAGCAGGAAGAAATGCATCCGCCGGTGGTCCACCCGATGACGCAAATACATCCCGCGACAGGGCGCAAGGCACTCAATATAAACCCGTTGCATGTCTACGGTATTGTGGGTGTACCGCAAGCCGAGGCCGAGCCCCTGCTCCACGCGCTCTTCGCGCATGCCCTAAACCCGGAATTCCAGTACCAACATGATTATATGGTCGGCGACCTGGTGATCTGGGATCAGCGCTGCCTGTGGCACAAGGCGGAAGCAAACTATTCGATGGATGAATACCGCCTGCTGATGCGCGCGAAGATCAGCGCGGTAGCGCCTTCTGATACGCTTTAATAGTGCGGTGGTGGCGGTTCGGGCGTCATATCCGCTTCCGCCGCCGTTTCCGCCGCTTGAATTTTGGCTTCCAGCCGCGCGAGTTTTTCGTGCAGTGCCTTAATCGCGTCCCACTGCTGCAGCGTTACGTCATTGAGATCCTGAATGGTGCTGTCCTGGTGCATAATATGTTGTTCCAGGTCATCAAGCCGTTGTTGAATATCCGGGCTACTGCTCATTCCACACCTTAACCTCAAAAGTCCAAACCGCGCGCACCCTTGCATAATTGCGTGCCCGAGGAAATCATGACCTCGTAATTGGGAGGGAGCCAATATCATGCAAGCGGATTATGTCGTCGTCGGAGCGGGTTCGGCGGGGTGCGCCGTCGCCTGCCGATTGGTCGAGGGCGGTGCCCGGGTGGCACTGCTCGAAGCAGGGCCAAGGGACCGAAACATTCGCATTCACGTACCCGCCGCCTTGCGCCCCCTACTCCGCGACCCGACCGTCAATTGGAACTATAGCTCCGAACCCGTGGAAGGGTCCGCCGGACGCCGCATCAGTTTGCCGCGCGGGAAGGTACTGGGCGGCTCCAGTTCGATCAACGGCATGCTTTATGTGCGCGGCAATCCGGCCGACTACGATGGCTGGGCGCAGCGCGGTTGCCGGGGCTGGTCCTATGACGAGGTCCTGCCCTTCTTCAAGCAGTCCGAGGCGTATAAGCAGGGCGGCGATCCAGACTATCGCGGTGGCAACGGCCCGTTGAAGGTGGAGGACTACACGACGGTCCTGCCCCTCACCCATCGGTTCGTCGAAGCGGCGCAGCAGGCGGGATTTCCCCTGACGCCGGACTACAATGGTGGCCAGCAAGAAGGCGTCGGTTATTCGCAAATGACACGACGTGGCCGATTCCGCGGCTCCACGGCGCAAACCTACCTGCGAGCGGTTCGCGGCAACCCGAACCTCGAAATCATTACCGGCGCTAGAGCCGGACCGCTGCTCTTCGACGGCAGGAAGTGCGTCGGCGTTACCTATCGTCAAGATGGGCAGGACAAGGAAATCCGCGCCAACAATGAAGTTATCCTTAGTGGCGGCACTTACAATTCGCCTCATCTGTTGCAAATTTCCGGCATCGGCCCGGCGGCGCATCTCAAGGAAATCGGCGTCGAGGTCCAGCACGACCTACCCGGTGTCGGCTCTAACCTGGCCGACCATTTCGCCGCCCGTATCAAGCATCACGTGCACACCGGCATGACCATGAACCAGCTGTCACGCTTTCCCTATGTCCTGCCCGAAGTTGCAAAATACGTGCTGTTCGGAAACGGCGCGCTGACCTTTGGCGTCACCAGTGCCATCGTCTTCTGCCGCAGCCGCGACGGCCTTTCCAGCCCCGACCTGCAGCTCTCCTTCACGCCCGCGACGCCGAAGGATATGGGTCAGGGCGAATTGGAAAAGGAACCGGGCATACAAATCACCGCCCTACCCGTCCGTGCCGAAAGCCGCGGCACGGTGATGGCGGGCAGCGCCGACGCCTACGCCGATCCAGTTATTCGACCGGCCTATCTAACCGACGAGAACGACGTCAATGTTTTGGTCGCGGGCGTTCAAGCCGTGCGCCGCATCTTCGACGCGCCGGCGTTGAAGGAAGTCAGCCTGGGCGAATACGATCCCGGGCACCACGTTCAGAGCCGCGATGAGATCCGACAGTTCACGCGTGAAACCGGCGGGACCATTCACCATCCCGTCGGCACCTGCAAAATGGGCGAAGACCCCGCCGCTGTCGTCGATCCGCAACTCCGTGTGCATGGCGTGCCGGGCCTGCGTGTCATGGACGCATCCATCATGCCGACTTTGACGACCGGCAACACCAATGCACCAGCTATCATGATCGGTGAAAAAGGCGCGGCCATGATTTTGGCGGACAGGAAACCATAGACGTCGAGTTTACCACCGGTTCGAATTGGGATCGCCACGAAGAATGCGTTACGCTGTATAGAAATCTTGCTTTAATCGCGAAACCGAAAAGGAAATTGAGATGCCCGACCTGACCTTCGGTTGGTTTTTACCGACCAGCGGTGACAGCACCTGCCTCGCCGACCCCAACCAGCGGATCGCGCAAAGCCCCGAATTGTTCGAAGAGGTCGTGGCGGCGGTGGACGAAGGCGGCTTCAAATATCTTCTGATGCCGGTAAACGCGACCTGTTGGGAGGCGACGGTCACCGCCTCCTACTACGCGGCAAGAACCAAAAACGTGGCGCCCTTAATCGCCCTGCGTTCGGGATATTGCAACCCCTCCCTTTCCGCCAAGATGTATGCGACTCTCGACCGGCTATCGGGTGGCCGGCTTTGCATCAATCTGATCGCCGGTATCAGCGACGACGACACGCGCGCGGACGGCATCCTCGACTCCAAGCAAATCCGTTACGAGAAAATGGACGAGGAAGTACAGATCATGAAACGGTTATGGGCTTCCGACGAGCCGATCGGCTTCGAGGGAAAACATTATCAGGTCAATCAGGTGATCGAGCCGAAACCACTGCAACAACCTCACCCACCGTTTTTTCTTGGCGGCGGTTCTGAACAGGCCATGGAGATTTCCGCCAAACACTCCACGGTCCACTTATTTTGGGGCGACAAACCCGCCGTCATCGCGGACAAGATAAAGGATATGCGCGCCCGCGCCGCAAAGTATGGCCGCGAGGATGCCCTGGGTTTCGGCATGCGTTTGCAAATTGTTTGCGCCGATACGGAAGACGAGGCCTGGGCCGAAGCGCACCGGCTAATCGCGGGCGCAACCAAATTCAACCTGTACAATGCCAGGGATGGGCAAGCCGCGGTGGAAAGTATTCGCAAGACCTCGGAAGCGAACCAGCGGGTTTGGCAATTGCTGGAAGAATCCGGTGAGGAAATGAAAATCCATCCGCATCTCTGGACGGGTATTTCCCTGGTACGATCAGGTGCGGGAATCGCGGTCGTTGGAACACCCGATCAAATCGCCGCGACCTTGGACGAATTCGTCGATGCCGGTTGCACCAGCTTCTGCCTGTCGGGATTTCCACACGCCAAGGCGGCGCGGCTTTTTTCCAGCAAGGTCTTGCCGAAGTTCAAAAGCCGCTTGTCGGACTCCCTGCCAACCGCCGCTTGATAGCACGCTACCCTATGCCTGCTAAGCCGCCGCCTGTTGCCGGCAATAGCAGGACGCATGAATGGTTACTTCCGCCCGCGCCACGGCCTGATCGAGTTGCTGTTTGATCAGCAGCGCTTCAACCGTTTCGCCGCGCCGGGTCAGACATTCATGCAGACCATGCAAACTCCAAAGGTTATTCGGGTGCTGGCATGCGCGGCTCAGTGATTGATCCAGTCCAAGGTCGGCACGATAGACGGCCTCCGCCTCCTCCGCATGCCCCTGCTCTAGCAACAATGCGCCCAACGCATGGCGCGTCGGCTGCATCCATCCCCAAGGTTCATCATAGGGTAGCGCGTCATCCAACTCGACAGACTTGCGTAAATGAGCGAAGGCGACTTCGAAATTGCCGCGACGGTATTCAAGCTCGCCGTTCATCATTTCCTGCGCAATTTCCAACAGATCGATGACGATATTGTTGTGCACCCGTCTTGTATCGGGCACCCGGTCCTTGGCAGCGAGGAATTCCGCGCGCGCCTTCTCCGCCTCGGGCACATTGCCCGACGCCGAATGGGCAACCGATTTTGCGTACCACATCATCGCCGTCGTTGAGCAGTAGAGCTCCTGGTCCTCCGGTAATTCCTGGGCGATGATTTCGTCCCACTTCCCAAACCGGATCAATACATGCTGTTTCATCGGAATATAGCCTTCGATGAAATCGGCCATCGGTGGTGACGGAATCCGCAGCAGGTCTTCCGGCGTGGTGTCGATCAATTCCTGCGCGGCCGCGATCGCGGGGGTGTATTGGCCAAGGAACATCGCGCCATAGATGGCGAAATGATGGTTGTGCGTCCGGTACATCGAATAAACATTTAGTGCGCCCTCGCGTTCGAGATATTTGCGGTCGGCGACGGTCGCTTTCTGATTATAGACCACGACATCGCGGTACTGACCGCAGAGCACATCAATGTGCGTCGGCATGTGAATGAGATGTCCCGCTTCCGGTACAAGGTCGCGCAATCGGTCGCCGGCACGCAAGGCCCGCTGCGGATAGGGCGACATCTCCATCAAATGGACATACAGATGCAGTAATCCCGGGTGATCCCAAGATGACGGCATATTGTCAAAGGCATCTTCCAAAACCTCGATCGCTTCCGCCGTCCCCGCGCCTTCCGGGATCGTTCCCGTTTTCAGGTCCCACATTTTCCAGGGCGTTTGATTCATAATGGATTCGGCGAAGACCGCCCGCACATCGAGATCGTCACGATACTTTCGATGAACCTCACGCATGGCGTCCGTATAGGAATCGTTCCAACCGCGCTGATCATCAATCGTTTCGCGCTGCGGATACCGTGCCGGCAGCGCGCGGATCAGATCCTGTTCCACCGGCGTCACGCCATCGACATGCTTTAGCGCCTCTTGCATGGCGTCATAGGCGATGGCCAATGCGTTCGCCTTGCCTTTGGGATCGTAGCGATGCCAGGGCAAATTATAATTCGGGCCGGCGGCGTAGGAGACGCCCCAATGCGCCATGGCGCAGGTCGGATCGATTTCAATCGCCTTATTGAAGCAATCAATCGATTCCTGGTGATTGTAACCCCAAAGCCAATTCACCCCGCGGTCGAACCATATCTGAGCCTCCGAGGAATTGGTGGTAATCGCGCGCTTATAGTCGCCAAGATCGTAATAACTCATGTCGTCTCCCCCTTCGGCACCACATTGCATGTGCATACCGTTTGATCATTTTGCTTGGCTTCAAAGGTACCCGAGAAACGGCCATAGGGAAGAGGAATTTTTGGAAGATCGAACAGCTTCCCTCAGGAACTCCCTTGATCATCCAAATCAACACGCGCGACCGCTATCCCGGATTCCCCCGCAACCGCATACAAAAGATAGAGCGTACCGCCCTCCACAAGGACAGCCGGATCGCGCAATTGATTGACGTGGCCATAGGCGGTACTCCTGATCGATGGCTCCAATGGCGCATCAGCGCCTTCCCAGTCGAACTCGGGCCGCAATGTTTCAACGGGTTCGGAGTCCCGCCAACTTTTCCAATCACCGGCAAGATCGATGGTACTTAGCAAGATGCTCTCCGGCGCAAGCCCGACCTGCGTCCAAAAGACCTGTAGCACATCGTCGCGAACCGTGACGGCCGAATGGCGCATATCCTTGTTGAACAACAACGGGCCGGGTTCGAACCCAGTGTAGCGGTCACGCGACCGGTAAAGCTGCCCCGGCATGGCCAGTGCGTAAAAGAACTCTCCATATCGAAAGACACGGAAATAGGTGCGCCCCAGAATCTCCGGCCGCGCCGTGAAATTAATCCCGTCGCTGGATGTCGCCACCCGCGTCGACTGCTTCCCATAGCCTTCCAATCCATGGAAATACATCACGATGGACCGATCTTCTTCACTCACATGCACATCGGGCGACGCGATGTGGGGCGTGCTCGCCTCGACATGGGCGCTGTGGGACCGCTTTCCTCCAATCGATCCGCCGTCGCGAAAATTGGCCTCGACACCGGGTGTCGGTTCGGGAGGATCGACGGGAAAGAGGGAGTCGCGTAGCTGCAAACTGCCAGGAGGATGAACCCGCCACGGCCCCTGTACCGCATCAGCGTAGGCCAAGCGGATGTAGGTGCCCTTATGATCGGCGAAGTAAAGATAGTAACGCCCCAAACGATCCGGCACCCAATCGGGAACCTTAATGAGAGACGGCCCCTGAATATTCGCCCCAATGGAGGGATGGAGACCCGGCGAAATGATCGGGTTGCCGCGCAAGCGTTCGACGCGCACCATATAAACTATCCTTTGAGCCGGTAATCCGTCAGCGGGTCAGCGGGTTCATCGCCGCCGCATCGGGAAGTGTACGCGCAACGAAGGGCAGCGCCTCATAGGCGTCAAGCCACGCCGCAACCGTGGGGAATGTGTCGCGCCAGTCCGGCATGAGCTCATAGAAATCCAACATGCCCAGCGCCGTGAACAGGCAGATGCTCTCGAAGGTCATTGGCGGGTCGCCAACGGGCGGCGACAAATTCCCATTTAGATGCATCATTTCACGCCGCATCTGCTCGTCCGCCACTTCAAGTAAAAACGCCGATTGATCTTCCTCGGTCCGCCGAACCTCGCGCGACCACACGACAACCGCGTCCAAGAAAGCCAAGGCCTCCGCCTCCGCCGCCACGGCCCGCCACACCCCATAGGGCGCGACTATTGGCGATTTCCCACCTTTTTCGTCGAGATAGGCGCAGATATGCCGAGCCTCCGACAGGACCAATTCACCATCGACCAATAGAGGAACCCGCCCCATCGGCGCGTGCGCGAGAACCGGGCTGTCCGGCGTTCTGAGCTTCACCGCTTCCAATTCGATCTGATCAGTCAGCCCCGCCAGTTCGGCCACGATGCGGCACATCCGGGCATAGGGGGAATTTGGTGTGTAATAGAGCTTCATGTTCGCCTTCGTGTTTCAGGCTGGTCTGACGTTGTTCTTATTTTTTACGGACGCAGCTATCCCAGAAATCGTACCAGACAAGAATTAGGGAAAAAATCACGATGACCCAAAATGGCAGGCCGCCCCAAAACCCCGCCGCGCCGGACGAGATGCTTTCGGCCAAACCAATGATGAACACCATCAGCAGCGTGGAGCCAATAGCGCCGGAAATGAGATCAATGCGTCCTTGCGACATCGTCCGTCCTTTTCCCCAATAATACCATGGCTTCGATTAGCCTTCATCCAATGTGTTCAAGAGCCACTGCGCGGTGCGGCAGAGCCGGTCATCTTCTTCCAGGCCACCGACCAATTGGACGCCGATGGGCAATCCGCCATCCCCGGTCAACAAGGGCAAGGTCAAGCATGGCAAACCGGCGAATGTCCACATGGCACAGAAAACCGGGTCCCCCGTCCGATCCAAGCCATGTGGCGACTCGCCAATCGCGGAGGGTGTTAAGACGGCATCGAAATCGTGAAACAGTTCGGCGAAAAATGACTTCGCCGCTGCCATCGCCGCCAGGGAATCAGCGTAATCCTGATCGCCAATTTTCGCGGCCCCTTCCAGCGTATCCCGCATGCCATCGCTAAGCTGATCCGGGCAATCCTCGAACTCACGGGCCAGATGGCGGCGCATTTCATAGTGATGGATGACCCGGTGATGGTCAATGATATTGCCGAGCGATTCCGGCAGTGCGAGGCTTTCGACCTGATCGCCCAATATCCCGCGTAGTTCATCAAAACCGGCACGGGCATCATCCGCCAGCTTGTCGTCGTACGGTAGGTCGAACCATAGAAAATTCGGTTCGACCGGTGCCTCGACCCGGCATCCGGCGCCAAGGTTCGGTTTGGCCCGCGCATAGGTCGCCGTATCGGCGGCGTCGTAGCCAGTCATGGCATCGACCAGCAATGCGACGTCTTCCAACGAACGCCCAAAGCCGCCGATTTGATCGAGGTTCTTCGCTGTCTGCAACACGCCGGCGCGGGAAATCATGCCTTGGCTCGGCTTCAATCCAAAGACGCCGCAAAACGCCGCCGGGCGGATGACCGAACCGGCCGTCTGACTGCCGACCGCCAAGGGTACATGGCCCGCCGCCACCGCCGCAGCCGACCCAGAGGACGACCCGCCGGGCGTATGGGCGGGATTATGCGGGTTGGTGGTCTTGCCGGGTGTCATAAAGGCGAATTCGGTGCTGACCGTCTTCCCCATGATCACCGCACCGGCCTCGCGCAGCTTGGCCACGACGGTGGAATCCGCTTCCGGCCGATGGCCCTCATGGATCGGTGACCCGTACGCCGTTGGCATGTCGGCGGTATCGAGAATGTCCTTGATGGCGACGGGAACACCATGCAGCGGCCCGAGCGGACGGCCGGCGGCACGCAAATCATCCGCCGCCTTCGCCTGAGCCAGGGCATGTTCCTCATCCAGATGAATCCAGGCCTGAATGGTGCTATCGGTTTCCGCGATCTGGGTCAGGCAATCCTTGACGACAGCTTCCGACGTAGCCTCACCGGCGCGTATTTTAGGCGCCAGATCGGTAGCCGTTTCAAGATGATGTGCCATGAGCCTTTATCCTACGGAACGTATTTGCCGAACAGGGCGTCGGGCAGCCACAAGGCCAAACCCTGGAATTGATACATCAACACCATGCACAAGATCACGATGGCGAGGTAGGGCATGATGCCCCGGAAGATTTCTACCAGTTCGATCTGCGACTTCAAGACGCCCTTTAGGTAATAGGCCGACATAGCCATCGGCGGCGTTAGGAAGGAGGTTTGCAAATTCAGGGCGACGAGCATCGCGAAGAAGTACGGATTGACTCCAAACGTATCCAGCATGGGGAGGAATATTGGCACGAAAATAATCAAAATTTCCGACCATTCCAAAGGCCAGCCCAATAGGAAAATGATGATCTGGGCCAGGACTAGAAATTGCCAAGGCGCCAGATCAAACGAGACGATCCACGCTTCGATAACGGTGTGGCCGCCGAGGTAGGAAAACACCGAGGCGAAGGTCCACGAGCCGACGAACAGCCAGCAGACCATGGCCGTCGCCTTGGCGCACAGGAAAACCGACTCCTTCATTTTTTTCCACGACAGGGACTGGTAGATGGCGGCCAGCACCACCGCGCCCAATGCACCCATGGCCGCCGCTTCGGCCGGTGTCGCCAAACCGCCGAGGATCGAACCCAACACCAGCATGATCAACACCGTCAGCGGCACGAAGGAAACCAACAGGTTCGTATAAATTTCACGCTTGGGCGGAACGTCTTCGTCCTTCGGCATCGGCGCCAGTTCCGGATTCATCTTCGCCCGTATGATGACGTAAACGATATAGAACCCGGCCAGCATGAAACCCGGAATGACCGCCGCGGCATAGAGACGTAGGGGCGACAGTTCCGCAATCGCCGCGTAGACGATCAGCATGATCGACGGCGGGATGAGGATGCCCAAGGTGCCACCGGCGCATATCACGCCGGCGGCGAAGGATCGGTCATAATTCGCCGCCGCCATGGCGGGAAACGCCAGCAAACCCATCAGGGTAACGACCGCGCCGACGATACCGCTGGCGGTCGAGAACACCGCACAGGTAATCAAGGCCGCGATGGCCATGGAGCCCGGCAGGTTCCGCGCCGCCTGGAGCAGGGAGGTGAACAGGCGGCTGACGATATTGGCCCGCTCCACCACATAGCCCATGAACAGGAACAGTGGGATCGCCACCAGCGTGTCATTCTCCATCACCGAATAGGTATTCTGATTCAGCAGATAGAATATCTGGTTGTCGAAAAGGTCCGCGAAGAATTCGATGCGGTCTGAATCGTAATAGGCGTAATAGCCAAACGCGACGCCCATCGCGAGCAACGTAAAGGCGATGGGGAAGCCCAGCAGCACCAGCACGATAAACAGCGACAGCATAAAAATTGCGACTTCAGGATTGGTCATCCTATGGGGAACTCCCTCGGGCCGGACTTACGCTATTCGGCCAACAGATCTTCGGTTTCCTTGACATCTTCATGCCGCTCGATCCAAGCGCCCGTCTTCATGGCGATCAAGCAGCGCATGCATTCCGAGATGCCCTGGACGATGAGCAAGGCGCCGGCAACCGGTATCAGAGTCTTGAAGAAATATATTTGGATACGCGCCGGACTGTTCCAACTGACTTCCTTGAAACGCCACGAATCAGCGGCGATCTCGGTGCCGTACCAGAACAGCGCCAACATGCCCGGAAAGAAGAATAGAAGATATAAAACGAAGTCGATCCGCGCCTGCCAGCGCACCGGAATCAACCGATAGACAACATCGGCGCGGACATGGCTGTCCTGCGCCAAGGCATAGGGACCCGCCATCAAAAACAGCGCGCCATACATTTGCACCATCATATCGAACACCCACACCGTGGGGGCGTTCAAAACGTAGCGCACGAAAACCTCGTATGACACCGACAGGGTCAGGATGACGATGCACCAGGCGAAGGCTCGGCCGACCCAAATATTAAGGCTTTCAATGGTGCGAATACTGGACAGCATCAATGGTCTCCGGCAGGTAAATATTCGCGAAATTAGGACAGGGACCGCCTCTAGTGTAATTCAGATCCTAAATCTCGTCGCAATCAATGCAACGAACTTCCGAATCATCACACTAGGCAATCCCTGTCCCGAATTCCGATCAATCAGCGTTTGATCGAATTTTCCAAACCGCGTGTTTAGCCAAAGTGATGCTTGTACGCCAAACTGTAATCAGGCTGGTTCAGAAGCAGATAGTCCATCACCTTCTTGGCGTAGCCTTTCTGCGACTTGATAACCTTGGCGAAGAACGGATCCTCGGCGGAAATCTGATCGACGATAATATCCCACGCCTTCAGCTGATCCTTCATCACTGAATCCGGCGTGCGGTAGACGTTGACGCCGCTTTTTTCCTTCAAGCTGATCAGATCGTCGGCGTAACGCAGCGTGTTGTGCCAATAGAAGTTCGAGTTTTCCGCTTCGGAGGCATAGCGCAGAATGGCTTGATGCTCCTGCGGCAGACGATCGAATGTCTTCTTGTTAAAAGTGATCTCGAACGCTTCCTGCGACTGATGGAACGACGCCAGGTGATAGTGCTTGGAGACGTCCTGCATGCCGAAATCCTTATCCGAGGTCGGATTGTTGAATTCGGCCGCGTCGATCAAACCGGACTTCATGGCGGGTTGAATTTCACCACCGGGCAATTGCACGACGGACATACCCATTTCCTGCAGAACATTGGCGGCCAAACCGACGGTACGGTATTTCAGGCCTTTCATCTGCGAGGAGTCCTTGATTTCCTCCTTGAACCAGCCCAGCGGCTGCGCCGGCATCGGGCTATTGAAGAAACTGACCAAATTAAGGCCAAGACTACCCATCAACTCGTTGAAGAGCTCCATGCCACCGCCATAATGAATCCAGCCGAGCAGTTCCTGCGCCGACCAGCCAAAGCAAGGACCGGTACCGAACAGAGACGCCGCCTTGGACTTTGAATACCAATAGGCGGGGACGTAATGCGCGCCGTCCAGCACACCGCGGTGCACCGCATCCTGCATTTGCGACGTCTTGACGACGGAATTCACCGACAACAGGTCAATTTTCAGATCCTTGCCCGCCATGGCATGGACACGGTCAACGTAGCTCTTGGCATTTTCGAGAAAAATTCCGCCACCCCAGGCAGCCTGAACTTTCAGCACCTTGGTCTTGGCGAGGGCGATATTCGGCGCGGCGATCGTACCGGCGACAGCCGCTGTGCCGGCAAGGCCTGCACCCTTTAGAAACTTGCGACGCGAAGATGTCTTTTTCGACATGGTTTCCTCCTGATCTTCAATTCTTTTTTTAGAGTTTCGGTAAACAAAGTTTTTGCACACGGGAAGGTTCGCAAACGAGGGTCCCCGGTTCCCAACGTGGACACTAATTGAAGCATAGAATAATTCAAGACGATTGCGATCACACATTCGAGATAGGCAAAAAGCCCGAACT
>JAJFJC010000453.1 GCA_021774385.1 Alphaproteobacteria bacterium | reverse complement strand
TCTGGCCAATAGCTTGTCCTGTAGTGCGGCCAGCCGTTGTACGTCTTTTGGTGATTTGAGGTGGGCTATATCGGGCCGACGCCGAATTGTACCGGTTGCGGTGCATGGTGCGTCGAGGAGAACGGCGTCGGCGGGTTTTGCCGGAGACCATTGGGTCGCGTCGGCGGCTATCAAATGCGCGCCCAAGCCCAATCGCTTTAGATTTTCATCCAATCGTTTCAATCGTGTCGCGTCCGAATCCACCGCATAGACTTCCGCGCCAGCCGCCGCGAGTTGCGCGGTCTTGCCGCCGGGTGCCGCGCAAAGGTCAATGATTGTTCTTCCTGCGGGATCACCAATTAGGTGCGCCGGCAAGGCGGCGGCGGCATCCTGTATCCACCACGCGCCATCATCGAAACCGGGCAAGGCCCGAATGTCGCCGCCCGTGCTCCGGCGCACCGTTCCCGTTGATAGCAGTGTTGCGTCAAGCCTTTCAGCCCACCATTCGGGGCGTTGCTTGACGCTAATGTCGAGCGGCGGTTCGCTCAAATTCGCCGTCGCGATCGCGTCGGCTGCTTCTTGGCCATAGGATTGTTTCCAACTCTTCCAAAGCCAATCCGGTGTATTAAACCGGCCTGGATTGGCTTCAGGTGTTGAAGGCTCGCGCGTTAAGCGGCGGAGAACGGCATTCACGAGACCTTTATAAGGGCCGTTTCCGGTCGCCTGAGCCGCGGAAACGGTGGTTGCGACTGCCGCGTGCGGTGGTGTTTCCAGAAAAATCAGTTGTGCCGCGCCAATACGAAGCAGAATTTGTACGGGCGCCGCTTTGCCGCGCAGCGGCTTGCGCAGCAGTGGCGCGATCATGGCATCAAGCTCGCGCGTACGCCGGAGCACGGTCATCGCCAACAGGCGCGCGAGTGCCCTGTCGCGCGGCTCCAAACTCGCGAGGTCTTTATAAATCGTCAGCGCTTCGTCGAAACGGCGGTGTTTTTGAAATACCGCCAGCAATAACTCGAATGCCGCGACACGGGGATCGTTTATTTTCACGCAAGGAGTCCTACTGGTCCGGGGCCGTGAGATAAAGTGCTTGTTTGCGGTGCTACTGCCAAGGACCCTGTGTGCCGGCCAATTCTCGCAATTTTCGCACCCGGTTGGTGATACTGGGGTGGGTCGAGAAGAGTTTGTCCGCGGCATGTGCGTGCAAGGGATTTACGATGAACAAATGCGCGGTTGCCGGATTTCTTTCCGCGGCGCCGTTGTCGAATGTCGCCGCGCCGCGCGCCAGTTTCGTCAACGCCGAAGCCAGCCACAGCGGTTTGCCGCAAATTTCGGCGCCAATCCGGTCCGCTTCGTATTCGCGCGCGCGGCTAATCGCCATTTGCACCAGCATGGCGCCAAGCGGGGCCAGGATGGCGACCGCCAGCACACCAACAAATCCAAGCGGGCTGTTTCTATTGCCGCCGAAGAACATGGCGAAATTGGCGAGCATCGAGAGAGCGCCGGCCAACGTTGCCGTGATCGTCATGATGAGGGTGTCTCGGTTCTTCACATGCGCCAACTCATGTGCGATGACACCAGCGATTTCCTCCTGGCTGAGAATTCTAATCAAACCGGTCGTCGTCGCAACGGAAGCGTTCTCCGGATTTCGGCCCGTTGCGAACGCATTGGGCTGATCGTTCTCGATGATAAAGATCTTCGGCATCGGCAGCGCGGCACGGTGTGCAAGCTGTGCGACCAACCCATGAAGTTGCGGCGCGGAACGTTCATCTACTTGCCGCGCGCCATACATGCGCAGCACCATCTTGTCGGAGTTCCAATAGGCGAATACGTTCATCGCGAATGCAATTGCGAGAGCGATAAGCATGCCGCCTTCGCCGGCGATCATGAAACCGACGGCGAGAAACAGACCGGTCAATCCGGCGAGTAGGAGCGCGGTACGCGCATAGTTCATCTTTGCGTTCCTTTCGTTGCGGCATATATTGCGTTGCAGCAGCGTGGCTTCAAGAGATGCGAATACGCGGTTTAACCGTAACAGCGGGAGTTTCGAGCCAATGACCAGCTTGTTCGAAAAATTAAAGGAAAAGGCGCGTAACCCGCGTACCGCGGCAGAGGCGGAGCCGCTTCCGGTAAATCCGGCTGAACGGGTGGATGCGAAACGAATGGCGGAAATGAAAGCGGAGGCCGCCGGCGAAGTCGTGCGTCAGAAAGCCGAAGAGCAGGGCGACGAGCCCCAGGAAATCGGCGGTCCCAAGGGCCTCGAACCGACTCGCTATGGCGATTGGGAAAAATCCGGACGCTGCGTCGACTTTTAAGGCTTGGTCCCGTTTTCGAAGGGGCGCAGTGCCGCATAGATCGTCCTGTGCGTCGGAGTCGGCACGCCGGCCTTTTTGCCGAGACGATGGACAGCACCGGACAGCCACGCGGCTTCGAGCCGGCGGCCAGCTTCCAGATCGACCAGCAGTGACGGTTTGATCGGGGCGTTGTTGTCGAGCCAGTCGAGGCATTTTTGTTCGATATCGTTGGCGAGCGCGACGCCCAGGGCGCGCCCGACAGCGGCGACTTCGGCCAGGGCGGCGCTATGCGCTTCGCGGACCACCGGGTCGTCGCGTAGCGATGCTGTCGATTGCCGGATCATCGCGGTCATGCCGCTATTCGCCGCTAGAAGGACGAATTTCGACCACAGCAGCGCCGCTGTATCGTCGGCCGGGCGTGCGTCCAGGCCGGCGCGCTGAAACATCTCGACCAGGTTGTGTACGCGCGGCGTGGCCGGCCCGTCCGGCTCGCCGAATTCGATGTGTGTGAGGTCGTTGTTGCGGCGGATCGCGCCCGGTGCCGTAATCGTCGCCGAAATGTAGGTGGCGCCACCGAGCGTCTTGCCGGGGCCGACGACCCCGGTGACGATCTCCGGCGCCTCGACACCATTCTGCAGCGTAACGACGAGCGAGTCGGGGCCGAGCAGCGGCTTGATCAGCGCCGCCGCCGCTTCGGTGTCGTATAATTTGACGCATATCAGGACCACATCAACCGTATCGATCGAACCAACATCCTCCGTCGCGTCGACCGGGTTTAAGGTGAAGTCGCCGTCGCGGTCATGAATTGTCAGCCCATTGGCTTGCATGGCCGCGAGATGATTGCCTCGGGCGACGAAAACGACATCTTCGCCGGCTCTCGCGAGCCGTGCACCGTAATAGCCGCCGACGCCACCGGCCCCCATGATCGCGATCCGCATATTCTTTTCCCTTTAAGCGGTTTGGAGTGCCGGTAGATCGCGGTATAGATCCAGCGACTCTGGATTGGCTAGCGCCTCGCTGTTTTTCACCGCGCGGCCATGCACAACGTCGCGTACCGCCAGTTCCGTGATTTTGCCTGACTTGGTGCGCGGGATGTCGGCGACTTGTATGACCTTCGCCGGTACATGGCGGGGGGTGCAGTTTTGACGCACGCGTTTGCGGATCCGGTCAGTCAAATCGTCGTCCAGGCTCTGTCCCTCGCGCAGAATAACGAACAGGATGACACGGGTGTCGTAGTCCCATTCTTGACCGATGACGATGCCCTCGACGACCTCGTCGAACTGTTCCACCTGGCGGTAGATTTCAGCTGTGCCGATGCGCACACCGCCGGGATTGAGTGTCGCATCCGAACGGCCATAAATGATCCAGCCGTCGCCGTCGGTACGGGAGACGAAATCGCCCTGACACCAGATGTTCGGGAAGCGCTCGTAATAGGCGGCGCGGTAGCGTGCGCCGTCAGCGTCGTCCCAGAAATAAATTGGCATGGAGGGGAAGGGCCTGACGCAGACCATTTCGCCTTTCTCGTCGTAAATGGATTGGCGGTCGTCGTCGAACACCTCGACGGCCATGCCCAGCACGCGGCATTGAATTTCACCGCGCAGGACCGGCAGGGTTGGATTGCCGCCAACGAAGCAACCGAGCAGGTCTGTGCCGCCGGACATCGACGACAGGCAGATGTCCTTCTTTATGTGCTGGTAGACATAATCGAAGCCCTCCGGTGCCAACACTGAGCCGGTTGACGGCATGGTCTGGATCGAGGACAGGTCGTGCGTCTGCATCGGGTCGAGCCCGGCCTTGGCCAATGCATCGAGATATTTCGCCGAGGTACCGAACAGGGTTAGTTTGGCTTCGTCCGCCAGATCGAACAGTACGTTGGCGTCGGGATAAGTTGGTGCGCCGTCATACAAGACCAACGTCGCTTGCGCGGCGAGCCCGGTTGCCAGCCAATTCCACATCATCCAGCCGCAGGTCGTGAAGTAGAACAAGCGATCGTCCGGCTTGGCGTCGCATTGGATGATGTGTTCCTTCATATGGGTCAGCAGCGACCCACCGATACCATGGACAATGCATTTCGGTTTCCCGGTCGTACCGGACGAATACATGATGTAGAGCGGGTCGTTGAACGGCATTTGCGTAAAGGCGATGTCGCTCGGCGTGTAGGCCGCCGTCGCCTCGGCCAGGGTGACGGCATTGGCGAGGCCGGAGAGGTCCGGCGTTTCGGATAGCATCGGCAGAACGATGATTTTCTCGACAGTCGGGAGTTTGGCGGAGAATTCCGTCACCCGGTCCAGCGAAT
>JAJFJC010000452.1 GCA_021774385.1 Alphaproteobacteria bacterium | reverse complement strand
GCCATATGACGATGTATGCCTGGATTTCGGCGCCCAAGATCGTACCGCGCACGACCTTGCACTCGACGATGATACCCTCGCCGTCGAACGGTTGGTCCGGTCAGAATTATCCTGGCTTCGCGAACCCCGCGATGGACAAGGCGCTCGACGATGCCGAAACGGTTTGCGAAACGAAACCAAACCGCGCGGTGTGGCGGCAAATTCAGCACCTTTACGCCGAGGAACTTCCCGCGCTCCCGCTCTATTTTCGCGCCAATCCCTTCATTGTCCCGAACTGGCTTAAAGGGATCACCCCTACAGGTCATCAGTTCCCGACAACGCTTTGGATCGAAGACTGGCACACCGCGAATTAGGTAACTTTTTACGGGAACAGGAAAAGCATACCCACGATGTTCCGCTATACCGCAGCGAGAATCCTGCAAAGTCTTATCGTTCTGCTTATCCTGTCGTTCGCCGTCTACGGCATGATCGGGCTCATGCCGGGTGACCCGATCGACTTGATGATCCAAAGCAATCCCAACCTAACGCCCGCTGACGCGAAACGTCTGAAGGCAATTCACGGCCTCGACCAACCGCTGCTTGAACGTTATGCCGCATGGCTCGGAAATGCGGTTCAAGGCGATTTTGGCTATTCGCGCAACCACAGCATGGCAGCAATCGACGTCGTCGGCGACCGTATCGTCAATACATCTCTATTGCTCGGACTGAGTCTCGTCTTTTCTCTCGCGATCGCCATACCCGTGGGTATCTATGCCGCGTTGCGGCCCTATTCAAAGACCGACTATGCCGTCAACCTGATCTGTTTCGCGGGCATCTCGATACCGCCATTCTGGCTCGCCCTGCTTCTGATTATTCTGTTCGCTGTTGTCCTTGGATGGCTTCCGGCTGGTGGAATGGAAACGGTCGGCGATAGCGGTGTTGCCGACCGGATTCACCATTTGATTCTACCTGTCGTGACCCTCACCCTATCTTCGGTCGGGGATTTCACGCGCTTTATGCGCGCCAGCATGCTGCAGACCTTGCGCCAGGACTTTATCCGCACCGCACGCGCCAAGGGTCTGACGATGACACGCGTCGTCACGGGGCATGCCCTCCGCAACGCCTTGTTGCCCTTGGTAACCATCATCGCCTTGAGCATCGGGCGCCTGTTCTCCGGCGCCTTAATTACCGAGGCCATGTTCGCCTGGCACGGCATGGGGAAGATGATTTACGACGCGATACTCGGGAATGATTATAATTTGGCCCTGATCGGCCTGATGCTCGCGACGGCACTAACCCTGATCGGCAACTTTTTCGCCGATGTCGGCTATGTCTGGCTCGACCCGAGAGTCAGCCTCGACGGCCGGGGCCACAATTGATGAAACGACGCCAGAGTGTCCTATACCGCATGGGACGGCGGTTCCTTCAACATAGGCTCGCCGTTGGGAGCCTTGTCACGCTCTTGCTTTTGGCGTTGCTGTCGATAGCCGCCCCCCTCGCCGAAAGCCTGCTGGGCCTCGATGCGGAAGCGACCAATCTCTTCAAACGTAGCCAACCGCCATCGCTCGACCACCCCCTTGGAACAGATGAAATTGGCCGCGATTTGATGGCAAGGCTCCTGCAAGGTGGCCGCGTATCCTTGGCGGTTGCCATTGCAGCGGCGATGGCATCAGCGGTGATCGGCACGGCAATCGGATTGATCGCGGGTTATTACGGCGGCCGGTTCGACGCTATACTGATGCGCTTCACCGACGGCGTCATATCCCTACCCTTGCTCCCCTTGCTCATCGTGCTGGCCGCAATCGACCTGTCAAAACTCGGCCTCCCCGACACCGTCACGCAATCCGAGGACATCAGCCTCTACCGGATTATCCTGATCATATCGATGGTCGGATGGACAACAGTCGCCCGGTTGGTGCGAGCCGAGACTCTGTCGTTAAAGCAACGCGAATTCGTCCGCGCCGCCATCGCGCAGGGCGCAACGGGGGGAAGAATCATGCGCGTTCATATCCTGCCCAATGCAGTCTCGCCCATCATCGTCGCCACGACGCTGTCGGTCGGAAACATCATACTATTCGAGTCGGTACTAAGCTTTCTTGGCCTCGGCATTCAGCCGCCGGTCGCGAGTTGGGGCAACATGCTCACCAACGCGCAGGAACTGATCTGGTCCGCGCCACAATTGGCGGTCTGGCCGGGTTTGTTGATTTTCGTCACCGTCATCGCCTTCAATTTCCTCGGCGATGGGCTTCAGGACGCCCTCGACCCTCGCGCTATCGATTAGGACGGCGGCAAGGCGTGGCGTAATAGCGAAAGGCCTTCTTCAATAATGTCCATCGAGGTCGCGAAGGATAGGCGCAGATAATTTTCGCAAGATGGGCCGTAGGCGCTACCCGGCGTGACGATAACACCCGCCTCGTTTAGAAGCCTATCGGCGACGGCGTTGCTTCCGCCCCAATGTTCCGGAATTTGCGCCAAGGCGTAGAACGTACCCTCCGGCACGGGACACAGAACCCCTTCGATTTGATTCAGTCCGCGGGCAACCGCCTTCCCGCGCCGCGCATATTCGTCCCGCATCGACTCGACAAACGGCAATCCATCTCCGAACGCCGCCACGGCCGCGTGTTGAACAATGCTGGGCGCACAGCGGGTCGTCGTATGATTTATTTTTGTCAGCACGCTGGCGAGCTCAGGCGGTGCGATGCAATAGCCGAGCCGCCATCCGGTCATCGCAAAGGACTTCGACAAGCTCGTGGCGATTACGGCGCGTTTGGCCGCTTCCGGGCTTATCGTCGCGATCGATACGTGCCGGGCCCCTTCATACACCAACTCGCTATAGACCTCGTCTGCGACGATCCAAAGGTCATGCCGTTCCGCCACCTTGGCGAGCCCCGCCAATTCGTCGCGCGTTAGAACCCGCCCCGTTGGATTCCAGGGGGTATTGACGACAATCGCCCTGGTCCGGGGTGTAACAGCGTTATCGACAAGTTCCGTGTCGAGCACAAACCGGCCATCCACCGTTGGCATGGCGATGCCGACGGGCGCCGCGCCGCAAAGACGGATCATTTGACGGTAGGGACCCCAACACGGTTCGATCAAAAGAACATCGTCTTGGGGATTAAGTATCGCGCGCATAATCATCGAGAGTGCGCCGTAGGAGCCATTCGTAACGACGATGTTTCCCGGCGACGCGTCGAGCGCATGGCGTTGCATCTCGAACTGGGATATCGACTCGCGCAATTGCCGCAAACCAGCAGGAT
>JAJFJC010000451.1 GCA_021774385.1 Alphaproteobacteria bacterium | reverse complement strand
GATATAGGAGGCCCGGACCATAGGATGTGGATGAACACTGTTCATATTGAGGCGATATCTTGCGCCTCTTACATACGAAAAAAACGCGAGCAGTGCCACGACGGTCGAGGACAGGATATGGATGATCGTATCTTCCTCATGAAAAAATACCTTCCTTGTGTGGTCGTGCGTCCGGGCATGCTGATCGAGTTCTCGGATATAGTTCATGAGCAGGGTCGATGCGATCAAATCGGCGTCAATTTCCCAGGCTTGTCGCCTCCTTCGCGATTTCAGAGAACGCGGCCGATATGACGTCATTTCAGCGAAGGACAGACGGCCATCATAGTGCCGATGTCCTTCGACATGACCGCTCAAGATATGGCCGAGTTCGTGATAACTAACGAAAGTCATGCAAATATCGGCAAAAAAATCTGCTGCTACCGCCCTCTGGGCATTGAGGCTTAATTGCCATTCCTCCCGAAATTCTATGCGCGCGGGATCAACGATGAACGGCAACGATACGTTGGTAGCGGCAGCGCCCTCCGCACTGAGGTCCGGTAGTAAAATTGGGTTCTCAAATAATTTGTTGAAAAGAACGATGAGCAGAACCGGTACGCCGCTTGCTATCTGCACATAGTAGTGATCGTCGTCGCCCGTTACAAAAGCGTTGAATTCCTGACGTTTCACGTAAACAAACTTTATGGTTTTCCGGTTTTCCCCGTACGCTTGGTGAACCGCGTCGCCGGTGGACACACCGCGGCGCAAGAGACGTTCATACTGACCGCGAATGGATGTATTGGAGATCTCAGCAGGGTCGAAGATATCCATTCATGACTTCCCGGCATTAAAAGTTTCGGTGTTATCTTGGTGCGAGTGCGGTTTTCAGCAACCACGTATGCATCTGTTCCAAGGACGGCCCCTTGCCATACTTTGGCCGCAGCGTCTTGTGCCCCATGAGATCGGCCTGAATACGTTCGGGTGCTTCTACCTCGATAAGCCGGTCTTGAAAGCTATGCCGTAATCCGTACAGCGTGCAGCCATCGGGCAGCAGATTGTTTTCCCGCAGGAACTTGTTAATGGCGGACGAAGCACTTGCGTTCTTCCCCGCGTAGCGTGGAAATCCCTTTGGATTGTCTTGCAGGGCCCTTAAGGCGACGCCGACAAGCGGGATGACCCGATGAGAATGCCGCGTTTTCAAGGAACGCAGCGAATTCGCGCGGATGACAATATGAGGTGTCGTTTGTTCAAGAAGAATGTCGTCAGCCTCTAGGCCCGCGATCTCATTAATCCGGGCACCCGTGTCCGCCATGGCGAGTATAATTCCACGCGCCTCTGCATTCAGTTTCGCGAGGGCCGTCTCCAGCAACATTATTGTTTCGAGATGTTCACGCGAGATTGGCAGACGCCGGACTTTTTCGTCGCCAGTGATGTTCAACCCAGAAAACGGGTTCTCGAGATTCAGGCGATGCGCGTCGCTTATTGTTCGGAAAATCTTCCGTAGATGCATGAGTTCTTTATTTGCCGCGTTAGATGTTTTGACATCCTTGCCGATCCGGTCGTTCACCCACCAATCCCGGAACGCCAACGCATCGTTGCGTGTGATGTCTGCCAGGCTTCTGTCGTCAACGACATCGATGAAATTCTGGACGGCCAGCTGCAACGGATTGCGCCAACGTCGCCTCTGGCTCTCGTTCTTTCCACGAAGATCGTTTCTCGAAAGTGCAATGAAGCGATCCAGTGCTTTAGATAAGGTGAACACAGGCTCGGTGACCGCGCCCATGATCGCATCCACTTCTCTATTGCTACGATCTGCGACTTTCTTCTCTACGGCGGCGAGGCGTTCAACGAGTTCGTCGACCGTGGCATTCTCGACCAGCTCATTCATCGGCCGATAGGTAAAACCACGCCTTCGCGCGAGAGCACCCGCTCGGTCATAGACGGCGCGGGCATGCTCTGCACCATTGCCATTTCTTAGGTCAGCAATAAACGTCTCGACTTGGCCGTGAGTGGCATCGTAGCTCGACTTGGCGTCGGGCGAGCGCTCGTCCCTGACCTTCAACGATCGCCTAAACTGCCGTTCACGGATCAGCTTTCCGACATCCGTCGGCACGCGCCGAAGGTAATAGAGGGTCCCGTTATTGTGGCGGAAGAGGTAGGGCCAGCGGGTCAGTTTTTCCATGGAATGTTTGACAATTTGTTTGATAAAATGTTTGCAAAAAGTCAGCAGAAATTTCTAACTAGAACTTCATATTGTTCTAACAATATGTAAATTATATATTTAAAATTTATGAATGTCGAGAAAATTGGCTGGGGCGGGAGGATTCGAACCTCCGAATGCCGGTATCAAAAACCGGTGCCTTAGGCCACTTGGCTACGCCCCATTGGTGATGTCGGCGGGGAATGTATGCGCATCGCCGACCGGTCGCAAGGCTTGATAACCGGAATATTCCGGGTCGCGCAAGCAACAATGACAATTATAAAATATTCCCTATTGGTCGGATAACCTCTTTGGGGAATAATTGAATTCGCCGGTGGCTGATTTTCGCGGCGCGGCACATCTTGGGAGAGCCGGTATGGTCCGGGAAATTTATGCTCTCGGCGCCTTGTTGCTCGGGATGAGCGCGTTACTCGTTGGCAATGGTCTTTTCGGTACGCTGACGGCGTTGCGGATGTCGCTCGAGCAATTCGATCCGACAGTCATTGGCGTTGTCGTTTCTTGTCATTCCTTGGGCTTCGTTCTCGGTTGTGTTTATGGCCAGCGCGTGATTGCCGGCGTCGGCGCGATCCGTTGTTTCACGGCTTTCGCGGCTCTTATGTCCGTTTGCGCGTTGTTAATGCCGCTGCATATTGAGCCCTACAGCTGGATACCGTTGCGGCTTTGCTTTGGATTTTGCTCCGCCATGGTGTTCATGGTCGCGGAAAGCTGGCTTGCGGGCGCGGTCTCGCCCGAGAATAAGGGGCGTGTTTTCTCGATTTATATGGTGATCAATAAAGGGTGTTTCGGTTTGGGGCAGCTAATGTTGCAGGTCGCGGACCCCGCCGGCGAACGGTTGTTCATCCTGCTCGGCGTGCTGTTCGCCATCTGCCTCGTTCCCATTGCGCTCGCAAGGCATGAAGCGCCCGCGGGTATTGGCGACGAACGGATGTCGATCCGCGAGCTCTATCGGTCCTCTCCCGTGGGTGTCATGGGGGCTACCGCGACGGGCCTCGCGAATTCCGCGATCATTGGGTTAAGTCCCGTGTTTGCATTGAAGAACGGGTTGGATGTTGCCGAGGTGTCGACCTTCATGATTATATTCATGACGGGGAGTCTGTCGCTGCAAATACCAATCGGCCGGCTTTCCGATCGTTTTGACCGCCGCGGTGTCCTTTCGGCGGTGGCGCTTTCGGCGGCCACTATTTGTTTTGCGATCGCGCTATTGTCGGCGTTCGGTATTTGGCTTTTGTATGTACTTGCCTTCGCCATTGGTGGGTTGAGCGCGGTTACCTACCCGATTGCCATGGCGCATGCGAGCGATCATGCCCGTGCGCAACGGGTGGTGGCGATCATGGCTGGGCTTTTGCTCGCGTTTGGTATTGGCGCGAGTGCGAGCCCATTCATCGCCTCTCTTGCGATGAAGTATTTCGGCCCCAGCGGGCTCTACTACTATGCCGGCGGGGTTTATCTCTTCATGGCGGGGTTCACGATATTCCGTATGGCGAAGCGTGCGCCGGTTCCGGATGAGGATCAGTCGGCGTTCGTACCGCAACCCCAAACATCGCAATCCAGCCCCATTGTAACGGCACTCGATCCGCGGGCCGTGGACGCTGATTCCTAACGGATTTGTTCTAATCCACGTTTAGCTCGGTTGGTGCGACCCACCAACCGTCTTGGTCTACGGAGGGGGCGGCGGCTTCCGCGGCGGCTAAATCATCGAATATGCCAAAACAGGTCGCACCACTCCCCGTCATCCGTGCCAGATGGCAACCGGGCAGCGTTTCCAAGGCGGATAGGACGTTGCGAATGACCGGACAGAGGCGTACCGCCGCGTCCGTAAGATCATTGTCACGGTCCGCCAACACCGTGGCAAGCGCGGCGGCGTCCCTTGGGGCTTTGGTAAAGCGATCAGGTGGGATAAAGCCCCCGCGCCGGGCTTGGAAAACGGAGGCGGTAACAAGTGCTACGCCCGGATTTACGAGGAGAATCCCCGCATTTGGGATTTTAGGCGCATCGTCCAGAATTTCCCCAATACCACCGGCGTAGGTTGTTCGCGCCAACAAACAGGCAGGTACATCCGAGCCGAGCGTGAGACCAAGCGCGTACAAATCGACGCGGTCATCCGCTATTCCCCACAGTTTCGCCAGTGTTTTTATCGCCGTTGCGGCGTCGGTCGACCCGCCGCCGATACCCGCGGCAACGGGCAGGTTCTTGGTTATCGTGATATGCGCGCGCGCTTGCACACCGGCCGCATCAGCGAGCAGTTGTGCGGCTTGATAGACGAGATTTTTATAGGGCGGCGGCATATTTTCCGCGAATGGACCTTCGGATACGATATCCAGTGGCTCGCCGGTTCGAATGGTCAATTCGTCGCCCAAGGTTGTGAAACCGACCAAGCTATCGACCAAATGAAATCCGTCGGCGCGGCGTCCCGTAATATTGAAATACAGATTGATCTTCGCGGGCGCGTGAACTGTCGCGGTGTTTGACTGAGCTGCGTTCATCCACCGGATCCGGTCGGTTTCGCATCTTTTAGGCCACCGGCGAGTTTCCCCTCGATCGTCGAGATAAGATCGTCCGCGGGTTCTAGATTCAACGCACGACGCCACTGAAAGCGCGCTTCCAGTTTTCGTCCAACCCGCCAATACGCATCCCCAAGATGATCATTAATCACGGGGTCGCTGGGCCGTAGCCGGATCGCCCGCTCCAACTGCTTGACCGATCCCACATAATCGCCGAGGCGGTAAAGCACCCAACCGAGGCTGTCGACGATATAGCCATCGTTTTGACGCTGTTCCACCGCACGCTCGATCATTTTTCGGGCACGATCGATATTTATACCTTTTTCCACCCAAGAATAACCCAAGTAATTCAATACATAAGGTTGCTCTGGTTGAAGTTCTAATGCCTTCAAGAAATCTTTCTCGGCGCGGTCCCATATCTTGGACCGTTCCAGTGCGATGCCGCGATTATAGAAAAACAGCCAGTGTCCCGGTGTAATCTTGCCCAACCGCTCGCTGGCCGCGTCGTAAACGTCGACGGCTTCGCGATACCGCTCCTTGCTTCGTAAAATACCGCCAAGCTTCACCAGGACGTCGGTTCTTTCGGAACGTTCAATGGCCATGGCGCGAAGCATTTCGACGGCGCGGTCGACAGTGTCCAAATCCACCAGATTATCCGCGATGCGCAGTTGCGCCGACCAATAGTACGGTGATTTGGCATCGACCTTTTGATAGATCTGATTCGCGGCGTTATAGCGCCGTTGATTTTCGAACAAGCCGCCCAGCAATAGGCGCGCCAGTTCAAAGTCCGGGCGTAGATACAGGGCGAGGCGCACATAAATCATCGCCATGTCGCCCGATCGGTCGCGCGGAAGGGCGGAAGCAATATTGAACAGGCTTTCGGCTACGCCGCCACTTGCATCGCGTACGAGAGGCGTTGCCGGCTGCCCGGCTTCCATGTTGCCCAGAGCGCTCTCTATCGCCAGGGTGCCCGGACTATTTTTCAGGAAATCGTTATAGAGCCCGCGCGCTTCTTCAGCGCGACCCGTTCGTTCCAGCAATGATCCCGCGGCCAGTACGACCCGGACGGGAGCCTTGGCGAGTGTCGGCGCGACCGCCCGCAAGCTCTTCTCCGCCGCTTCCGCGCGGCCCGCGGCGTCATTAATCAAGCCGGCGTGAAGGTCACGCATGGCCGAGAATCCGCTTTTTTTGTCGAGTGCGTCGAGTTCCTTCAACGCGGCATCGACGTCACCCTTACCCGAATTTGCCCATGCCGCGGCGAGGGGGGCGGCATAGGCGGTAAGACCACGCCGTGGCAACGCATCGAATTTCTCAAGGGCACTATCATAATTGCCGGTTCGAACAGCCTCGATACCCAGCAGAAGCGCTGCGGTCGCCATTCTGCCGCCGGCCGCATCAATTCGCCGCGCCAAATCGATCGCCACGGCCATTTTGCCCGCTGCAAGCGATAACAGGAATGTACGCCGAAGTAGTTTCTGGTCCTCGGGGTTTTCTTCCAGCACGCGCATCAGGAACGCGGATGCCTTTTCCGTGTCTTTTAGGGCTTGCGCGTGCCGGCCGGCGAGAAAACTGCCGTACTCAGAATTGGCTGCCGCCGGATTGAACGCCATGACGTAACTAACGCCAAGCGCCGCGAGCGAAATAGACTTAAATTTATTCGTGCATGCGAACATATATGTTCTCCGATATTAACCCGCAGTCTAGCCGATTATTATAGCAATCGTTAGCCGCTTCTCGTCATTTCCAGATGGCACCATATCGCGCCCGCTCGCGGATGGCCCAACAAGTCCGAACTCGTCGCGGCGATGAATTCCCTACATGTTCGGGTAATTTGGACCGCCACCGCCTTCTGGAGTCACCCAAACAATATTTTGGGTCGGGTCCTTGATATCGCAAGTCTTACAATGGACACAGTTTTGCGCGTTGATTTGCAAGCGCGGATTGCCGCCATCATCATCGCGAATGATTTCGTAGACACCCGCCGGACAATACCGTTGTTCCGGTGCGTCATACAGGGCGAGATTCGTATCAATAGGAATCGACTCATCCTTTAGGGTCAAATGCGCCGGCTGATCTTCTTCATGGTTGGTTGCCGAAAACGATACGTTGGTCAACCGATCGAAGGTGAGAACGCCGTCCGGACTCGGGTAGTCGATCGGTTTTGCCGCTGATGCTTTCGCCAGGACTTCGTGGTCCGAATGACCATGCTTGAGCGTCCATGGCGCACGGCCACGGAGAAAAAGCTGGTCGAATCCGGAAATGAGCGTGCCGCCAAAAAGGCCCCATTTGAAGGACGGTCGAAAATTTCGCGCCTTCCACAATTCTTCATAAACCCAGGACTCACGAAACGCCGCGGGGTAACCGGATAACTCGTCTCCGCCAACGCTATCCTTGGCCAAGGCGTCGAATGCCGCGTCGGCGGCCAGCATGCCTGATTTCATGGCCGTATGAGACCCTTTGATCTTTGGCGTGTTGAGCGTGCCGGCATCGCATCCAATCAGCACACCACCTGGAAAGACAAGCTTCGGTAGCGACTGAATACCGCCTTCATTAAGTGCCCGGGCGCCGTAGGCAATTCTGCGCCCGCCTTCGAAAGTCGAGCGAATTTTTGGGTGGGTTTTAAAACGTTGGAATTCTTCATAGGGCGATAGGTGCGGGTTCTTGTAATCGAGTCCGACGACGAAACCGACCGCAACCTGGTTGTCTTCAAGGTGGTACAAAAACGATCCGCCATAGGTGCTGCTCTCCATCGGCCAACCGGCGGTATGGAGGATCAGCCCTTGTTGATGCTGTTCAGGCTCGACTTCCCACAGTTCCTTGATCCCAATTCCATAGGTCTGGTCTTCGCAATCGGCGCGCAAATCGAACTTCTGGATTAATTGTTTGCCGAGGTTGCCGCGGCACCCTTCGGCGAAGAAGGTATATTTGGCGTGCAATTCCATGCCGGGCTGGTAATTCGGGCCTTGTTCGCCGTCCTTGGTAATGCCCATATCGCCAGTCGCGACGCCTCTGACCGAACCGCCGTCGTCGTAAAGCACCTCCGCCGCCGCGAACCCCGGGTAAATCTCGACGCCCAACGCTTCGGCCTGCTCACCCAACCAACGGCATAAATTGCCAAGGCTGATGATGTAATTGCCGTGATTCTGTAGTGTTGGGGGCAGCAAGCCGGTGGGCCAGGATACGCCACCCGATTCGGTGAGGAACATGAATTTTTCAGCGGTTACCGGCGTCTTTATCGGCGCCCCCTGTTCTTTCCAGTCAGGTAGGAGTTCGTTCAGGGCACGCGGTTCCAATACCGCACCGGATAATATATGAGCCCCAACTTCGGACGCCTTTTCGAGGATACACACGGAAACGTCCCGGTTTTGTTCGGTGGCAAGCTGTTTCAGCCGTATCGCCGCGGCGAGACCAGAAGGGCCCGCGCCCACGATAACCACGTCATATTCCATCGAATCCCGTTCCATAACCGTACTCCTCCGTTTCGGCGATTTTCGATCGCGCCGCGATCTCTATAACAAAGCACGGCAATTTTGTAGATAATAGTGGGTGTAAGTGTCAGGACGTCGGAATCGGAACCAAAATCATGTCGTTTGAAAATATCGATCCGCTAGAGGCGCTGCGTTGGTCCGTCGAGATGGGGGCCGATGAAGCGATCGGAGACCAACCGGTGGATCGCTATGCCGTCTCCGATATCGAGGCCGTTCAAACTTCGGCGGTAGAGCCCCCGAAGCAGCGGGAGGCCCCCCGTCCCGAGCGCGTGCCGTTGGCTCCGAGCCAAGGGGCCGCGGACAGCCGCGCCGCCGCCGCCGCCGCGCGAAATTTGGAGGAGCTGCGCGCCGCCGTTGGTTCGTTCGAGGGGTGCGCCTTGCGGGAGACGGCGACAAACCTCGTTTTTGCGGACGGAAACGCGTCGGCGGACGTCATGATTCTCGGTGAAGCACCAGGCGCGGAGGAGGATCGCAAGGGGCTTCCGTTTGTAGGCGCCAGCGGACAGCTAATGGACCGAATGCTGGCGGCGATCGGTCTCGACAGGTCCCACGTATACATATCCAACATTCTCTTTTGGAGGCCGCCAGGAAATCGAAATCCGACGACGGCGGAAGTCGCGGCATGCATGCCGTTCGTTCAACGGCACATTGCTCTCGTGAATCCGCGTGTTTTGGTCTTCGTCGGGGGGGCGTCCGCCAAGGCGATGCTTGACCGGAAGGAAGGCATCATGCGGTTGCGCGGGAAATGGTACGATTATCATGGACCGGATCTGCCGGAGGCCATTCCGGCCCTGGCCATGTTCCATCCCGCCTATCTACTGCGTTCTCCGGGGCAGAAACGCGCGGCATGGCATGATCTCCTCATATTGCGGGCGCGATTAGATGAATTGCCATAAATTCCTATCCTCTTGCGAAATCAGTGTTTTTCGGTTAAAAGCGACCTCTGAAAAATGGAGGTACGGTGCTGTTTTCTTAAATGGTGCTGATGTGTTTGTATGAAATTTCGCAAGATGCAAATTGGACTTGCGCCTGTATGTGCGGCGGTTTTGTTGGCGTTGATGGGAACCGCGACGGCGCAGAATGCCCCGGCGTTGGAAACGGCATCCTTGCCGGGCGCGGGAGATCATCAAGGGGTACAAGCGCTGCCCCAGGTACTATCCGAAGACGATGGTGCGCTCTATCGCAAAATTTTCACGCTTCAGAAAGCCGGCAATTGGCGAGAGGCCGATAATCTACTCGGCAGGTTGTCCGACCGCCTGTTGATGGGGCATGTCCTTTATCAGCGATATATGCATCCCACGGCGTACCGGTCGAAGTATAAAGAACTCAAAAGCTGGATGGCGGATTACGCCGATCATCCCGATGCAGTGCGAATTTACCAGCTGGCATTGCGACGACAACCAAGGGGCTGGCGCGCGCCAAAGCGGCCGGTTCTGGCGCAACCCATGCAGGAAGTGAGGGGGCGGGCGCCATCGGCGCGTCGCGCGCATCGTCTCACCCGGTCTCAGCGTCGATTTGCGCGGCGTGCTTCAAATAGAATCAAAAGCCTCGTCCGGCGCGAACGGCCAACACAAGCGCTGAAGATTTTGAACTCCAAGGCATACCGTCGCCTGGACCACGTCAGTCATGACAGAAACCTCGCCATTATCGCCCGTGGTTACTATCACGCGGGCAAGGATGCGGATGCGCTTGAAGTCGCGACACGCGCGGCGAATCGGTCGAAGGATATGGCGCCCTATGCCCATTGGTGGGCGGGGCTGGCCGCGTGGCGGCTCGAAAAATATCAGATCGCGGCGCGTCTTTTTGGCGATATGGCGAAGGCGCGTGATCTGTCCGACTGGTCGCGGGCCGCCGCCGCCTTTTGGTCGGCGCGGGCATCCTTGGTGGGACGCCAACCGGCGCGTGTCGCGGACATGTTGGAAATCGGTTCCCGTTATCCGCAAACGTTTTATGGATTGTTGTCGCTGCATGCCCGTGATGGTGAGAAACCGTTTAATTGGGGTTTGCCAAAACTTGGGCTCGTGGAACTTTCCCTGCTCGACCGGATTCCGGCATTACAAAGGTCGCTTGCCTTGATCGAAGCAGGGCAGACAGTTCGTGCCGAACGCGAATTAAAGCGTCTTACCGGTGCGCCATCGCCGGAATTGACTCGGGTGTTGCTCGCCTTGATCGGGAAAGCAAATTTGCCCGATGTCGCGATAAAACTTGGTTTCAAGCTCCACCGTATACGCGGTGAGCGCCATGATGCGGCGTTATTTCCGATTCCAGGATGGACGCCAAAAGGCGGATATAGCGTCGATAGGGCTTTGGTTTTTGGATTCATGCGGCAGGAATCACGATTCAAGGCGAATGCGAAAAGTCGGCGGGGGGCGACGGGTTTGATGCAGCTCATGCCCGCTACGGCCCGTTTTATAGCTCGGGAAAGAACAACCCGCCGATCCTTGGTGGAACCGGCGCGAAATATCTCCCTAGGTCAAAAATACATCCGTCACTTGTTGGAAGACCCGACGATCGGCGGGAATCTGTTTTATGCCACTTCCGCATATAACGCTGGTCCAGGAAACCTGCGAAAATGGCGCCGGAAGGTCGACTATCGCGACGACCCGCTGTTATTCATCGAAAGCATCAGGTCGCGGGAAACGCGTCATTATGTCGAGCGCGTTTTGACGAATTTTTGGATGTATCGGATGCGGTTGGGGCAACCCACGCCATCGCTGGCGGCGGTTTCGGCGGGCGAATGGCCAATTTATATACCTCTCGATAATTCTAACTCAGGGGTGCGCCGTGCCAATTAACGAAAATCGTCCATTTTTGGCGGTGTCTATTGCGGTATTAACGGTGTCCGACACGCGCACCGAGGCAGACGACCGATCCGGTGACACCCTGATCGAGCGGTTACGGGACGCGGGCCATAAATTGGCTGAACGGGCAATCGTCAAGGATGATGCGGATGTGATTGTTGCTCGCCTGCATGGTTGGATCGCGGATCCGAAAATTGACTGTGTCATTGCTACTGGCGGTACCGGGGTAACGGGACGCGACGTGACACCGGAAGCGCTGGATCGGGTCTGCGAAAAGAAAATCCCAGGGTTTGGCGAATTGTTTCGCTGGATCAGCTATCAGAAAATCGGGACCTCGACGATTCAAAGTCGCGCGGATGCCGGTGTCGCGAAGGGTACATATTTATTCGTCCTCCCCGGTTCGACCGGCGCGTGCCGCGATGCTTGGGATGAAATTCTTGTTCATCAACTCGACAATCGATTTGGCCCGTGTAATTTCGTCGAGTTGATGCCTCGTCTGCAAGAAAAGTAACGTTTGATTGGGGCGTGGCTCGAGCGACAAGAACTACGGACGCGCGGGACTGCGTAACCTGCCATCGAATGCCACGAAGGTCGTCGGTGGTGTTTCGTTAATTCCGATTTCCGTCTCTATATCGTCCTCATCGTCGGCGGATGTCATTATCGGATAAGCCGACCGTTGCGTCCAATCCACCTGCATGGGTTCGTCATAGGCGAACGCGCCGGAATTGTCATAAACGAACAACCGCTCACGTGGGGGGCGAACCATTAATGTTGGATCAAGACCTGCGTGGCGTATGGCCTCGGGAGAAAGATCGACGATAATATGCGCGGTCGAGAAACGAAACCGCTCTTGTCTGACGTAACGTGTCTCGCGTTCGTGCCGTCCCGACTGCGAGACCGTGCCCGCCGCTGAAATATTCGAGACCCGCATCATCCTGCTCCTATACCATGCGTCATGATCTAACGCTTGGAATGCAGGATATATGCCAAACAAGGTTTATAAATTACATCGTTATTTCAATAGGTTATTTTCTTGTTGCTGTATTATCCCAAGCTTTCGGTAGCAAGTTCCCGGCACGATATGAGTGTTCTGGGAAATTACTTCCCTCTCAACGATGTTATTCGATTAATTCTTTCTTTTTAAGATCGGCTATCACGCCGCTCCAGGCACGGAAAATGCTTCTGAAGGATACGATTACCGCATTCTCGGATAGGGGCGAACTACTCGAATTGAACAGGTTCCGGCCAACCGCGATCTTTTCATTCGCGAGGTAAACACGCATGGGAACGGTTTGACTATTTAACGTGTTGGCCCATTCCAGGAGGGCTTGCCTCTTATCTTTCTTGGCTTTGATGTCGGCGAAGCTTGCGATGCTGATGACTTGAGAATTTGGCTTGCCATCTTTGTTGCGGTTCAAAATACGGGTATCGACCAGCATGACGATCGCCGGCAATTTCATTTCTTCGCTTGCTTGAATTTTCACTTTCAGGACCAAATCGTCGCCATTGTCCTTTCGCATTTGCAGCGACGAATTGATTTTTAGTTTTTCCAGCAAAATTTTGCCGATGTGAATTTCCGTATCCTTCAATGAATCGGGAACACGAAGGAAATTCATTTTAATTTGCTTCGTCTGTGCAAAGGCATTCACCGGCAACAAGGTTGCAGCCACTAGTGCCGCCATGCATAAGATTAGACGCATTGGGATCACCTCATTTTATTGCCGCGTTCGGGGTCGGTTGGTCGAATTGTGCGTCGCGACGAATTAAGTCCTGCGTTATCGCCCATATTCGGGACCAAGTGAAGGTCAAATTACTCCGCCGCCGCATCGATACTGTAGTATTGGCGTGCCGTTTCTGGCGAAATAAAGGCCTGTTCCAAGTCTTGCTTTACTTTTTCGGTGGCACGTTCCGTTGGATTGCCATATCCGCCGCCGCCGCCCGTTTCGATCATAAGGATATCACCCTTTTGTAGCGCGAAGCTTCCTTTGGACGGAAGCGTCAGTATTTCAACTCCTCGTTTCAAATGCGTTTCCGCGCAACGGCCCGCGGCGCCGCCAAACAGTCCGTCGGGCGCCAGCCGGAACCGGTCCGAATAGGTGGCGAAGGTCACATCGTCTTTAAGAATTTCGTAGTGCCGGCACAAGCCCATGCCGCCACGGGATCGACCTTGACCCCCGGAATCGGCGCGTAAGGAATAAGCGGCAATGCGGAAAAAATCATATTCCAGATCCATCGCTTCTATCGGCACGTTGCCGCAATTGGACATTGGGCTATCGACCGCATCACACCCGTCCTCCACCGGACCGCCGCCATAACCGCCGCCGAATATTTCCAACGATATGCGATAACCATTGGGACCCAAATGACTAAGACAAACGGACTCGGTGGTATCGAACCCGGTCGCGATGACCTTTTCCGGTTCGGCCTTCGCGAGGGCCTTCATGACCGCGTTGTAGGCCCGATAGCTGGCGGTCAGTCTCGCGCGGACGGGCGCGGGTGGTTTTGGATTCAGGATGCTGCCATACGGCGCGGTGATTGTGACTGGTCGTAGACTGCCTTCGTTGAAGGGAATGTCCGGGCTTGTCAGAACCGATTTCACGACTGATAGGGCGGTTGCGATCGTTGATGCGAAGGGACAATTCAGATTCATCCTAACCTGGTCGCATGTGCCGTCGAAGTCGACCGAGATGGAATCACCGTCGATGGTTACGGCCGCCCGAACCGGCAGCGGTTCGTCGCCAATACCGTCATCGTCGAGCGCATCCTCACCAAAATAGACACCATCGGGCGCTTCGGCGATAGCGTGACGCATGCGGCGTTCGGAGTAATCGAGCAATTCCGCCATCGCCGCTTCGAACGTCGCCACGCCGAACTTTCCGCACAAGGCGCGCACCCTCTCCATGCCAATGAAATTGGCCGCGAACTGGGCGTTGAAATCACCGATTGTCTGATCGGGCACGCGTATATTGGCGCGGATTAATCGTTCCAACGGCCCTCCGGACCAGTCCTTTGCGTGATTGTATTTGCTCGGTGGGATTATCAGCCCCTCTTGATGCACGTCCGTCGCGTGCGGGTTCAGGCCCGGCGCGCCGCCGCCAAGGTCAAGGTGGTGTGCGACCGTGGCGCTGAATCCGACCAGCGTGCCCGCCATGAAAATGGGTGAAAATAAGAACACGTCGGGAAGGTGCTGGCCGCCATGAAACGGATCGTTGTTGACATAGAAGTCGCCTTCCTTGAGCGTTTCGGGCGGGAACAGTGCCGCGCAAGGCTTGAAGGTCGCACCAATCGAACCGAGTTGCATAGGAATCAGTTCGGCTTGCGCGACGACATTGCCATGCCGGTCGAGCAACGCGGCCGCGCAATCACTCGCTTCACGTACGATCGGGGAATAGGCGGAGCGGATCAATTTCGCCCCCATTTCCCGCGCCGCGGCGATCAACCCTTGCGAAATGACAGCTTGATCCGCGGGGTCGACGTGGTTTTGCTTAACCTCGTTCATGGGGCACCCCCTCTTTTTGGATGATGAGATTGTCGTGAGAATCGACGGTTGCCCGCCACCCACGTGGAATATAAGCGGTCGACGTTGCATCCTCGACAAGGGCTAGGCCGGTCACGCTTTTTAGGGTGCGAATGCCCGCGCGGCTGTTGAGCGAACAATCATGCCAATCGCCACTGTCGAAAACGCGCGTATCCGGGCCGTGTTCGAGCGATTCTTCCTCTCGCAAAGCCGGAAGATCCGACGGCGGCGCCAAGGCGCCGAGCCGAAAGGAAACGATTTCGCAGGGGCCGAAATCGGCGCCGCCAAAGCCGAACAATTGAATATGCGCCTCCGCAAACCGCGAGGTGAGCTCTTCCTCAGCCAACTGCTCAAGGTTGTCGGGGTCGAGGGAGACCTGTATTTCGAACGCTTGGCCGACATAGCGCATCTCGAGTGTCGGCGCGAAACGTGGTGAGGCATCGATTTCGAAGGCAACGAAGGCTTTCTCAGCGTTCCGGGCCATCTCGTCGAAAACGTCCCGCACGATGGCCGGCGCATCGGCGTTGACGGGAACCTTTCGGGTGAGCGTATCGTATTGCGCGAAATTGGCCGCCAGCAGCCCGAAGGCGGAGAGGACACCGGCGTTTGGCGCGACGATAACCGTTCCAATTCCAAGCTCTTCGGCGACACGGACGGCATGCAATGGCCCGGCACCGCCATAAGGCGTCAGTACATAGTCGCGGGGGTCGCGGCCGCGCTCCGTGGATACAAGTTGGATGGCGCGCACGATGTTGGCGTCGGCGACGCGAATGGCGCTGTCCGCGAATTCTTCGAGAGACATGCCGAACCTTTTGGCCAAGGGTTCCAGGGCGGCATGAGCGGCGGCATCGTCGATGTACATGGCGCCGCCTAGAAACGCTTCCGACCGAATCGAACCACGGACAATGTGCGCATCTGTAATTGTCGGTTCCTCGCCGCCTCGGCCATAGCAGGCCGGGCCCGGGTCGGCACCGGCGGAGCGCGGGCCGATCCGCAGCATGCCGCCGTCATCGATCCAGATAATCGATCCTCCGCCCGCACCGACCGTTACGATATCGAGAGCTGGCGCCCGTATGGGCAATCCGTCGACTTCCGTTTCGGTCGACAAGTCCGCCCTTCCATCCGTGACGACACAGACATCGGTCGACGTGCCGCCCATGTCCAGGGTGATGAGGTCCTTGTATCCAGCCAAGGTGCTTTGCCGTATCGCGCCATTGACACCCGCCGCGGGCCCGGAAAATAATGAGCTGATGGCGTTTCCGGAGAACGCTGCGGCTGGCAGGTGGCCGCCGTTCGATTGCATGATCGAAAAACGCCCGCTAAATCCGGTTTCGGCCAGGCTTTCGGCAAATCGGGCGATATAGGCGCTGGTCACGGGTTGTACATAAGCCGCGATCGTGGTGGTCGATGCTCGCTCATATTCTCGGAATTCGCGGGTGACGTCACAAGAACAGGTGATCGATATTTCCGGAAAATTTTCCGCGACCCACGCGGCGACGGTGCGCTCATGAACGGGGTTGGCATATCCATTCAATAGACAAATCGCGACAGCTTCATATTCGCCGGCTTTTAAAGTTGACGAGAGTGACGCCGTGAGCCTGTCAGGATCGAGAGATGAAATTATCGTTCCGTCGGGGCCAATGCGTTCGTCTATTTCAAACGTGTCACGGCGACCAACGACTGGCCGCGGTTTTCCGTAAAAGAGATCGTAAATTTGCCGCCGGTTGTGACGTTGCAGGAGCAAAAGGTCGCGAAATCCCTTCGTAACCAGGAATGCAACGGAGGCGCCTTTGCGCTCCAAGATAGCGTTAATGGCAACGGTAGAGCCATGCACGAGGTCCTCGACGCTATCCATCTGCAATTTCGCCGCGGCCAATGCCGCAAGCGCGCCCTCGTCAGGAGCGGATGGCACGCTGGGAACCTTCGCGATTTTTACCTGGCCGTTTTCGATCGCAACCAAGTCTGTAAAGGTGCCGCCGACTTCCACTCCAACACGCATGCTTGCTTCCTCGGTTTTGAATCGTCAGCGACCGTACGATCTGTCGCGGAAAACAGAGGCCTTTCATATACAGGGGCGACGTCTCCCTGACCTAATACTAAACGCAAGCAGGTCGGCAAATAATCCACGTATCGCTCCGGTTCGTAAGGAATTCATTTTGTTGACCCGGACGGTAGGAATGGATTGAATGGCTAAAGTAACAATGCGCCTAGCGCACAAACGACGGAATGATCAAGTTCCGTCAATGACAATGTTGCGGATTGCCGAATGAGTTAACGTTCGATGTAACGGCAAAATGCGGCATATGATGTTTCTGTGAAACAGGGAGGCAGACAAATTATGCGAAGATTTATTCCTATCGCGATATCGGCCGCTGTGGTTGGCGCGGCGATGTTCGCGGGTCCGGCTGTGGCCGGGAAAGCGAACGATACGCTGGTGTGGGCGACTGACCGCGAGATTAATGCGCCGTTGCCCTATTACGAACAGGTGCGTGAAATCGTGGTGATGAATTTCCACACTTTTGACACACTGCTGTATCGCGATCCGGCGACAAACGAGATCGGACCGCTTCTGGCGAAGTCCTACAAATGGGTCGACGATGTGACCATGGAGTTCGTGCTCCGCGAGGACGTGGTTTTCCACAACGGCAAGAAATTTGGCGCCGATGACGTGGTAAGCACCTTCAATCACGTTTCAAGTCCCGACAGCGGCGTTCTCACCAAACGCAATGTGAGTTGGATCAAGAACGCCGAAAAACTTGGCGATTACAAGGTTCGCTTGAACCTGAAGGCGCCGTTCCCGGCCGCGCTGCAATATCTGTCCGGTCCGACAGGCATCCTTCCTGCCGGTATTTGGAAATTGGCGAAAAATGACGCCAGCGGTAAACCGGACTACGGCACCGTACCGCCGATTGGTACCGGTCCGTACAAGGTCGTTGAGTTCGTGCCCGGCGAGTCTATGTCGCTCGAACGCAATAAAAGCTATTTCGATGGGCCGAAGGGCAAGGCCTCGATCAAGAAAATCAAGTTCCGTACGGTTTCCGATCCTGAGGCGCAGGTCGCCGAGTTGCTGACCGGCAGTCTCGATTGGATTTGGGATGTGCCGAAGGACAAGTCAGAAGAGATGAAGGCCAGTGGCCTGGTCCAGGTCGTCAACGCACCCACGATGCGCATCAGCTATCTGTCCATGGACAAGGTCGGCCGCAGTGGCAAGGACAATCCCTGGACGAAACTGAAGGTTCGTCAAGCGGTGTCGCACGCCATCGACCGGTCGGCGATTGCCAAGAACCTTGTCGGCGGTGCGTCGATAGCGATTGCCTCGGCCTGTTTCCCGTCGCAATTCGGCTGCACACAGGACGTGCCGAAATACCCCTACGATCCCGCCAAGGCAAAGAAACTTTTGGCGGAAGCGGGTTATCCTAACGGCTTCGAGTCATCCATTTATGCCTACCGTCAGCGTGAATATACTGAAGCGGTGATGGGCTATCTGCACAAGGTCGGAATCAAGACCAAGCTAAAATATATGCAGTACAAGGCACTGCGCGGGCTGGTCTGGAACGGAACGGGCACCCCGAACATGATGACCTGGGGCTCCTACTCGATGAACGATGTCTCGGCCATCACCAGTCACTTCTTCAAACACGGCAAGGATGATTTTTGCCGTGACCCGGACGTGAAGAAATGGCTCGATACGGGCGACACCAACACCGATCCCGCGGTGCGCAAGGACGCCTATGCGAAGGCATTGGCGCGCATTCAGGAAAGTGCGTGCTGGGTGCCGTTGTTCACTTACGCGAAGTACTACGTGTTCGCGAACAACCTCGACTTCACGCCGACGTCGGATGAAATTCCGCGTTTCTTCACCGCGAAGTGGAAGTAGTCTAACGAAGCTCAGGGGTGCGGTTCGCATGGGCCGCACCCCGTTTTTCTAGGGCAAGGAGGGTCGGCGATGTTATTTTACACGCTCAAGCGATTTGGGATGGCCCTTCTGGTTCTAGTGACTGTTTCGCTCGTCACCTTTACGTTGCTCCGCCTTTCGGGCGATCCGGCGGCGGCCATGGCCGGTGAATCCGCGACCGAGGAAGATATCGAATATGTCCGTAAGCACTTTGGTTTCGACAAGCCGCTGCCCGTGCAGTATTGGGCTTGGGCGACGAAAGCGCTGCAGGGCGATTTCGGGAGATCGGTCTACCTGAAACGGCCGGTCGCGCAAATCGTTGCCGAAAAGGCACCGGTCACGATGACGCTTGGCGCCTGTGCGCTGCTCTTCGCGTTGGTGTTGTCAATCCCGCTCGGTGTGCTTGCGGCGATGCGGCCAAACACGATCACCGATCGGACGGCCTTGACCATCGCGTTGATCGGGCAGGCGTTTCCAAGTTTCTTTTTCGCCTTAATTCTCATTCTTGTATTTGGCGTCAAACTGCGCATGTTGCCGATTACCGGCAGCGATACGTGGCTACATTTTATTTTGCCGTCGATCGCGCTTGGCTACTACGCGACGCCGGCGATCATGCGGGTGACCCGCGCCGGCATGTTGGAGGTGTTGGGATCGGATTATATCCGAACCGCCAAGGCGAAGGGACTGCGTCCCCCAGTCGTCCTGTTTAAACACGCGCTGCGCAACGCCATCATTCCGGTGGTTTCTTTGTCGGCAGTGCAGCTTGGCTTTATGCTGGGCGGTTCGATTGTTATCGAGCAAATATTTTCGCTGCATGGTATCGGGCGCCTCGCCTGGCAATCTATCCAGCGTTCGGATTTTGAAATGATGCAGGCGATTGTCCTGACTGTAGCGTGTTTCTATATCGCCCTCACATTTCTGGCGGATGTTCTGAACGCGTTCCTCGATCCGAAAATCCGGGTTCACTAGGGAGCAAGCGCCATGTCCATTAGCACATCGCCCGATAAGCTGCCCCGCGCCGAAGAAATTCTTGAGCCATCACCCGGCGCTCTGTTGCGCCGGCGCGCGTTCAAGCATTACGGATTTATCATCGGTGGCGGCGTTTTGGCCTTCATCGTCCTGATGGCGCTGACCGCGCCGCTTTTGGCACCATATGACCCCTACGACCAAGAGCTTACGGAACGTTTCATCCCGCCGATTTGGCACGCCAAAGGAGAGTGGGCGCATCCGCTAGGCACCGATTTCTATGGTCGCGACTACCTGTCCCGCACCATGTATGGTGCACAAGTCTCGCTGATGATTGGTTTCACGGTGATGCTGATTTCCGGTGTGATTGGCACCGCGATGGGTGTCGCAGCGGGTTATTTCGGTGGCAGGGTCGATATGGTGATCACGTTCATCATCACGACCCGGTTGGCGATGCCGGTGATTCTCGTTGCGCTCGTGGTGGTGGCGCTGATTGGCGGCTCGATGGAAGTGGTCATATTGGTGCTGGGTTTTCTGATATGGGACCGTTTCGCCGTGGTCATGCGAAGTACCACCCAGCAGATACGGAATCTTGACTATGTCGCGGCGGCTGAGGCCGCGGGCTGTTCGGTGTTCCGGCTGCTGTTGACGGAAATCTTGCCGAACGTTGTTAATGTGTTGATCGTCGTGGCCACCTTGGAGATTGCACACGCCGTGCTACTCGAAGCGGCATTGTCATTCCTTGGACTTGGCGTTCAACCACCGACGCCGTCCTGGGGCTTAATGATTTCAGAAGGCAAGGGACATATGTTCTTCAAGCCTTGGGTCATCTCGATTCCTGGATTTGCGCTATTTGCCCTGGTGCTGTGTATCAACTTGTTGGGTGATGGAATCCGCGACATTACGGCGCCGGAGAATCGAAATTGAGTGCACTGCTTGAGGTCGAAGATCTCGTCATCGATATTCCGGTACCTTCGGGAATGCTGCACCCGGTGCGCGGTATCAGTTTCCACGTCGATGCCGGCGAGACCTTGGGGATCGTCGGTGAATCTGGGTGCGGCAAATCACTGACATCGCTCGCCGTGATGGGGTTGCTGCCATCTTCCGCTACGCGGTCTGCGACACAGCTCAATCTCGATGAAGAATCATTACTCAACTTGTCGGAAGCCGAGTTGTCGGATTTGCGCGGCTTCCGGATGTCGATGATTTTCCAGGACCCGATGACCTCGCTGAATCCAAGCTACAGTATCGGCAATCAGCTTGAGGAAGTAATGATGCGCCATCGCGGCGTTCCGCGCAAAGAGGCGACCGATCGCGCGGTGTTCCTGCTTGAAAAAGTGGGGATATCCGCCGCCGCGAGCCGCCTCGGCCAATATCCGCATCAACTTTCGGGGGGGCTGCGCCAACGCGTGATGATTGCCATGGCGTTGATGTGCGAACCGCGCCTGTTGATTGCGGACGAGCCGACTACAGCGTTGGATGTAACGATACAGGCGCAAATCTTGTTGTTGATCCAGGAGTTGCAAAAGGAATTCTCCATCGGCGTGATCTTGATCACCCACGACCTTGGTGTCGTCGCGCGGACTGCGGACCGGGTCGCGGTGATGTATGCGGGCGAGATCGTCGAAACCGGCACGGCGACGGAAATATTCGAAAAACCGCTGCACCCTTACACGCAGGGGCTGATCGATTGCATTCCAATCCCCGGCAAGACCAAGCCGGGCGAGCATCTGGGTTCGATTCCGGGCATTGTGCCGACCTTGGTTGGCGACTTGCAAGGGTGTGCTTTCGCGGATCGTTGCGCGCATGTCACCGATGTTTGCCATCGAGATGTCAGCGAGAACAAGCTTGGTGAAGGGCGCCAATTCCGCTGTATCCTTCCCGCTGAACTGGAAGCGCGAACAGCTATGGCAGCAGCGCAATGACGGCAATTTTTGAAGCACGCGACATTCGTAAGACCTTTACGATCAGCCAGGGCCTTTTTAAACCGAAAAAGCCGCTGCATGCGGTAAACGGTGTATCGTTTAAGCTGGAGAAGGGCTCTGTGCTCGGCCTCGTTGGTGAGTCGGGTTGCGGCAAAACGACGATGGCGCGCATGCTACTCGGGTTGGAAAAGCCGACCTCGGGCGAAATTTTGATCGACGGTGAGCCATTGACCGGTTTGGACCGGATCGCGGTGGCGCGACGGGTGCAGCCGATCTTCCAAGATCCGTATTCGTCACTCAATCCGCGCAAATCGATCGGTTCGATCATCAATCTGCCGCTGCGCATTCACAAAGTCGGTGACCCTGATCTATGGAAAAGCCGCGCCGAAGAAATGATGGAGCTCGTCGGACTACCCCGCCGGCTATACAACAATTACCCCAGCCAGCTTTCGGGCGGTCAGCGGCAGCGTATCGCCATCGCACGCGCTCTGATCATGAAGCCAGAGGTGGTGATTTGCGATGAGCCGACATCGGCGCTTGATGTGTCGGTGCAGGCGCAAATCCTTAACCTGCTGCTCGACCTGCAGAAGGAACTCGGCCTGACCTACGTCGTCATCAGCCACAACCTGGCGGTGGTCGAACATATCGCCAAGCGTGTCGCCGTGATGTATCTCGGCCGCGTCGTTGAGGAAGCAGAATCCCAGACCTTGTTCAAGAGTCCGCAACATCCCTATACCAAGGCGTTACTGGGATCGGTACTGACTCCGGATCCTGCCTTGGAAGTGCCGGATACGCATCTTGGCGCGACGTTTCCCAATCCCGTCAACCCGCCTTCGGGTTGCACCTTCCACCCGCGTTGCATCGACGTCATGCCGATGTGCAGCCAGACCGCGCCCCTGCCAACCATGGTCAATGACGCTTGCGTGGAGTGCCATCTTTATCGCGAGGCGGAGCGCGCGGCGTCATGACCCGTGAAGCGGCCGTCGCGGGCGCGCTTGCGTGTTTCGATGATGGCCAGTATCTCGATATCCTGGGCCGCCGCGTCGCGGTTCCGACCGAAAGCCAAAATCCCGATCGCCTGCCCGATCTGCGGCGCTATCTCGACGAGGAGATACAGCCCGCCTTCGAAGCGATGGGGCACAGCTGCACGATCTTCGACAACCCGGTTGCGGGCGGTGGCCCGGTCTTGTTGGCCGAACGGATCGAGGATCCGGCGCTGCCGACGGTGCTCGGTTATGGCCATGGCGACGTTATTCTCGGCTATGCCGATCAGTGGTACGAAGGCCTCGACCCGTGGGTTATTACGCAGCGCGGCGACCGGCTGTATGGCCGTGGTACCGCCGACAACAAGGGCCAGCATACGCTGAACATGTGTGCCATGGCGGCGGCCTTGGAGGCGCGCGGGCGGCTCGGTTTCAATTCCAAATTCATGGTTGAGACCGGTGAAGAGAACGGTTCGGCCGGATTGGCGGACGTGGTTGAGGGGAATCTGGACGCCTTTGCCGCCGACGTGTTCATCGCCTCCGACGGCCCACGCGTGTCCCCGGACCGGCCGACCATTTTCCTCGGCGCGCGGGGCGCGAAGAATTTCGATCTCGTCGTTGATCTACGGGAAGGCGGACATCATTCTGGCAATTGGGGCGGGTTGCTCTCCAATCCAGGAGTGATCCTCGCGCACGCGCTGTCGACCATCGTGTCGGAAACCGGCAATATCCAGATTCCGGAGTGGCTGCCGGAACCGATGTCGAATTCGACCCGTTCCATGCTCGCGGACATCACGGTAGACGGCGGCGAGAACGCGCCAGAGATTGATACAGGCTGGGGCGAACCTGATTTCAACCCCGCGCAGCAGGTCTATGGTTGGAACAGTTTCGAGGTGCTAGCCCTCAAGACCGGCAATCCGGAAAATCCGGTGAACGCGATCCCACCACGCGCACACGCGCATTGCCAGATTCGTTTTATTCAAGGCTCGAAGCCGGATGAATTCCTGCCCGCCTTGCGCCGTCATCTCGACGCCAATGGATTCGGAATGGTGGAGATTGCGCCGCCGCCGCCGGGCAACGCGATCGATTTCATCGCTACCCGGACCGAACCGGATCATCCTTGGGTGCGTTGGGCGGATGCCGCAATCAGGCGGACGTCGGGGCAACAGACGGCTGTTCTGCCGCAACTCGGTGGGTCGATTTGCAATGACATTTTCTCGGACACGTTGGGCCTACCGACGATATGGATTCCTCATTCCTACGCCGCCTGTTCGCAACACGCCCCGAACGAACATATTCTGCTGAGCGAGGCGCGCGACGCTATTCAGCTAATGGCGGGTTTGTATTGGGATCTGGGTGAAACCGGTACGCCACAAAAATAAGGAAAATTTAATGAGTCGAAGCGAGGCGATCGCCAAGATCGAAACTTATTTTGACGATGGCGGGTTCATCGCCGACCTAACCCGCCGGGTTGCGATCCCGACCGAAAGCCAGAACCCGGATCGGATGAGCGTCCTCTACGGTTACCTGAGCGACGAAATGCAGCCGACTTTCGAGCGGATGGGCTATAGCTGCCGCATTCTCGAAAATCCGAAGGAAGGCGCGGGGCCATTCCTGTTGGCCGAGCGGTACGAATCCGATGATCTGCCCACCGTCCTGACCTATGGGCATGGCGACGTCGTGCTGGGGTATGACGATCAGTGGCGCGACGGACTCTCGCCATGGATACTGACGCAGGAAGGCGACCGGCTCTATGGCCGCGGCACCGCCGACAATAAGGGTCAGCACAGCATCAATATCGCCGCCCTGGAGACCGTGTTGGAGACGCGCGGGTCACTCGGTTTCAATTCGAAGCTGCTGATCGAAACCGGCGAGGAAACCGCTTCTCCCGGTCTTCACGAACTTTGCGAAGCGAACAAAGACCTGTTCGCCGCCGACGTGCTGATTTGTTCCGATGGGCCACGTCTCAGCCCACAGCGGCCGACGGTCTTTCTCGGCGCGCGCGGCGCCTTCAATTTCGAGCTTGACGTGGATTTGCGCGAAGGCGGGCATCACTCGGGAAACTGGGGTGGGCTGTTGGCCAATCCGGGCGTCATTTTGGCGCATGCCATTGCCAGTATTACCAGCGCTACGGGCGAGCTTTATATCCCCGAATGGCGGCCGCCCGGCATCCCGAATGCGGTCCGTAACGCGGTTCATAACCTGGTCATCGACGGTGGCGAGAACGCGCCGGAAATCGATCCCGATTGGGGTGAGCCCGGTTTGACGGGGCCGGAGAAAGTTTTTGCCTGGAACAGTTTTGAGGTGCTGGCGTTCAAAACCGGCAATCCGGAGAATCCGGTCAACGCTATCCCGCCGCGTGCTACCGCGACCTGTCAGATCCGCTTTACCGTCGGTGTTGACCCCGAGGAGTTCATTCCGGCCCTGCGGCGGCATCTTGACGCGCGCGGGTTCGACATGGTTCAGGCGGCGCCGGCGCGCAAGGGATATATGCCGGCAACTCGGCTCGATCCGAACAACGCCTGGGTTGAATGGGCGGTGGCATCGATCCAATCCACGACGGGTAAGGAACCGGCGGTGCTGCCGAGTCTCGGCGGATCACTGCCCAATGACGTGTTCGCCACCCTGTTGGATATGCCGACGGTCTGGGTACCGCATTCCTACGCGTCCTGCTCGCAGCACGCGCCGAACGAACACATGTTGGCTTCCATCGCACGGGAGGGGCTGCAACTGATGACGGGGCTGTTCTGGGATCTGGGCGAAACACCGCCGGCATGGAAGGACGCGGCATGACCGAACCTTGCGATTTAACCGCTGTCGATGCGCGACGGATGATTGGGGACAAGCGTCTGTCGCCCGTCGAATTGCTCGAATCCTGCATTGCCCGGATCGAAGCGGTGAACCCGGCCGTAAACGCCATCGTGACGACCGCCTTCGATCGTGCCCGAGATGAAGCGAAGGCCGCGGAGGATGCGGTGATGCGTGGCGATGATTTGCCGCCGCTGCATGGGTTGCCGGTTGGGATCAAGGATCTCGACGAGACCGAGGGCATCCGCACCACTTACGGCTCGATGCTCTACAAGGACTTCATACCGGACGAGGACGAACAGGTTGTCGCGGCTGCGCGCCACGCCGGCGGCATCATCATCGGCAAGACCAACACACCGGAGTTCGGCGCCGGCGGCAATACCAACAATGCGTTGTTCGGTCCGACACGGAATCCCTTTGACACAGATCTTACCTGTGGCGGATCGTCGGGTGGTTCCGGCGTGGCGTTGGCGACGGGCATGGCGCCGCTCTGCCAAGGTTCCGACACAGGTGGCAGTTTACGCCTTCCCGCGACCTTCAACGGTGTCGTTGCGCATCGGCCGAGTCCGGGGGTGGTTCCGGCGGGCTGCCGTGATACGGCCTATACGACCTATCAGACGCAAGGGCCCATGGCGCGCACGGTTGCAGATGCCTCTTTATTCTTGACCGCCTTGGCGGAGCGGAGCGCAGTTGACCCGATGTCGTTTCCGCTCGACCCGATGCAGTTCATGAGCATGCAGGAGGTTGATCTCGGCACATTGCGGGTCGCGTTCTCGGAAGATTTGGGTTGTGCGCCAACCGCGCAAACCGTACGCCGCACCTTCCTCGAGCGAGTTGCGCTTTTTCAATCTGTCTTCGCGGCATGTGAGGACAAAGATCCTGATTTCGGCGGTATCCTCGATGTCTTCTGGCTGCTGCGCGGCATTTACATACTGGCCAAGCATAATGAACGCTTCGAGCAATACGGGCCGGAACTCAATCCCAATGTCCGCAGCAATTACGAGGCGGCTCTCAAGATGGACATGAAGGATGTCGGTTGGGCAGCCAAGCAGCAACTCGTCCTTTATCAAAAGTTTCAGAAATGGTTTGAGAATTTCGACGTCCTGATCTGCCCCGGCGTGACGGTAACGCCGTTCCCGTTCGACCAGCTTTATCCGACCGAAATCGACGGGGCACCGATGGAAAATTATGTGCACTGGGCTGGCCTTACATCGTCGCTAACGGTCATGGGCAATCCGGTTGTGGCCATGCCATGCGGTTTCGATGAGGGTGGTACGCCGTTTGGTATTCAAATTGTCGGCAAGCCTTATCAGGATCGGTTCGTTCTCGGCGTCGCCCATGCGCTGGAACAGGTTTTTAATACCAGTTCGGCACTGGCGCGGCCGGTGCCCGACATCGCGAGGCTGAAATCATGACCGAGCCGTGCGACCTAACCGCAACCGAGGCGCGCCGTCTGATGGGACGCAAGCGGCTATCCGCTTTGGAACTGGTGGAGTCGTGTATTGCCCGGATTGAAATGACCAATCCGGCTGTGAACGCCGTTGTCGCCAGCTGTTACGACCGTGCCCGCGATGAGGCGCGTGTCGCAACGGAAATGGTCATGCGCGGCGATCCGCTGCCGCCGCTGCATGGACTGCCGGTCGGTGTGAAGGACCTCAATAACACTGAAGGGCTGGTCACGACATATGGATCGCCCCTGTACCGTGATCATGTGCCGGAGAAGGACGAACGTCTCGTGGCGGCGCTGCGTCAGGCCGGCGGCATCGTTATGGCGAAGACCAACACGCCGGAATTCGGCGCCGGCGGTAATACGCGGAACGAAGTTTATGGTGCAACCCGCAATCCGTTCGATCTGGAACGGACCTGCGGCGGATCGTCCGGCGGTTCGGCGGTGGCGCTGGCAACTGGCATGCTGCCGCTGTGCACGGGCTCCGATACGGGCGGCAGTTTGCGCAAGCCCGCGACTTATTGCGGTGTAGCGGCGATTAGGCCGTCGGTTGGTGTCGTGCCGTCCGACCGCAGAGTCGTGGGTCTTTCAACCTTCAGCGTGCAAGGCCCGATGGCGCGGACGGTTGAAGATCTCGGCTTGATGCTGTCGGCGATGGCGGGTGAGGATCCGATGGATCCTCTGTCCTATCCGCATGATGCTTCTACTTTCCGCGCGCTGGAACAGATCGACCTCAGCCGGTTGCGGGTGGCGGTGTCCGAGGACCTCGGATTCGCGCCGGTCGATAATGACATTCGGCGGATATTCCGCGAACGGTTGGCGCTTTATCAATCGACTTTTCAGTCGTGCGTGGCGCGCGACCCGGACATGGGGACGGCGGCGGACGTGTTCTGGGTGTTGCGCGGCATCCATTTCGTCGCGACCCAAAAGGAACGGTACGACAACCACAAAGATCAACTCGGCCCCAACGTGCTATTTAACACGGAGGCCGGGTTGGGCATGTCCATGGAACAAGTCGGTTGGGCTAATGCGGAACACACGACGTTATGCCGGAACTTCCAGGAGTATTTCGCCGAGTTCGATCTGCTGATCTGTCCTGGGCCCGCCGTACCGCCATTCCCGCTCGACCAAGGCGCGCCGACGGAAATCAACGGCCGGAAGATGGAACACTATATCAGCGGGTCCGGCGTGACGGCGGGGTTGACCCTGACTGGCCATCCGGTCGTGGCGCTGCCCTGCGGTTACGACCATACCGGCACGCCGTTCGGCATTCAGATTGTCGGGCCACGCCATCGCGACCGCTTCGTTCTTGGGGCAGCCCGCGCGCTCGAGGCTCTTTTCGCGGAGACCAAGATGCTGTCGCGGCCTGTGCCGGACATCGCTAAACTCGCGGCCTAGCATTTTCGCCGCAATTCCATTGGGAGAATCGATATGACCGAACCGTGTGACCTGACGGCGACTGAAGCGCGCCACCTAATCGGCGACAAGAGGCTTTCGCCCGTGGAATTGCTGGACTCATGCATCGCGCGAATTGAGGCAGTGAACCCGACAGTTAACGCGATCTGCGGCACCTGTTTTGACCGTGCCCGTGACGAAGCGAAAGAAGCGGAAGCCGCGGTAATGAGGGGGGATGCGCTTGGCGCCCTGCATGGTCTGCCGCTCGGTGTGAAGGACCTCCTTGATACCGAAGGTCTCCTGACGACTCATGGCTCTCCACTGTTTAAGGATAATGTGCCCGACGCCGATCACAGCCTTGTCGCCGAATTGCGCAAGGCGGGTGCCATTGTGTTCTGCAAGACCAACACACCGGAGTTTGGCGCTGGCGCCAACACCAATAATCCCGTGTGGGGTGCGACCGGCAATCCGTTTGATCCAAAACGAATTTGCGGTGGGTCGTCCGGCGGGTCGGCGGTGGCGCTCGCGACGAACATGATGCCGATCGCGACCGGTTCTGATTCTGGTGGTAGTCTGCGGATACCGGCGGCCTTTTGCGGCGTCGTCGCACATCGCAGCACCCCCGGTATCGTACCAAACGAAAAACATGGTTTCGGCTATACGACGTTCAGCGTTCTGGGCCCGATGGCGCGCAATATCGATGACATGACATTGATGTATTCGTCGATTGTGCGCCACGATCCTATCGACCCGCTATCCGCGCCGATGAATACTGCCGACTACACCAATATCGAAGAGGTTGACCTCAGCACCCTCAAGGTCGCGGTCTCCGAAGATCTTGGTTTCGCGCCGGTCGATAACAGCATTCGCGCGACGTTCCGGGAACGGGTAAATATCTTCAAGCCCGCTTTTAAGGAATGCATAGAGCGTGACCCGGACCTGGGCACCGTGGATCGGACAAACTGGATCCTGCGTAGCCAGATATTCCTCGCCAACCATCGCAACAACTACCAGAACAACAGGGATTCGCTCGGTCCAAACGTCCGCTCCAACTATGAAGCCGGATTGGAAATGAAGGCGGACGAAGTCGCCTGGGCGCAGCAGGAACAGACAAACCTTTATCGTCATATGGAGACATTTTTTGATGATGTCGACATCTTGATAGCGCCGACCGTACCGGTTCCACCATTCCCCGTCGAGCAGCGCTATTGCGACGAGATCAATGGACAAAAACTCGACAATTATGTCATCTGGCTGTCGCTGACATACGGTCTCACCATTCCAGGCAACCCGGTGACTGCGATCCCGTGCGGACTGGAGCCGACCGGGACGCCATTTGGACTACAAATTTGCGGCAGGCACTATGACGACCGGTTTGTCATTGGCGTGGCGAAGGCGTTGGAGCGCCTGTTCGAAACGGATTCGCGGACAGCGCGCCCGATCCCGGATATCAAAGGGTTATCCCGGTGAGCCAACGCGTCCTCGTCGCGCAGATCATGCATGAGACGAATACCTTCAGCCGTCTTTCGACCGACCTGGATTCCTATCGTGCGCGCTACCTCTACCATGACGACGAACTTGAGACGCATTTCCGCGGCACGCGCACCGAGATTGGTGGCATACTCGACAGCGCCGAGGAATATGATTGGGTATTGGTTCGTTCAATCGCCGCGAACGCGACGCCGTCGGGAAAGGTGACCGCCGAGGCCTGGACTGCCCTGAAAGGTGCGGTCACGGGGGCTGTTGAAACCGACGGCCCCTTCGACGGTATTTACCTGGCCTTGCATGGCGCAATGGTGACGGAAACGACCGACGATGCGGAGGGCGAATTGCTCGTCGAGCTTCGCGAGATGCTCGGGCCGGATATACCGATTGTGGCGACACTCGATTTGCACGCAAATGTAACCGACCGTATGGCGGCGAGTGCGAATACGCTCATCGCCTATCGTACCTATCCGCATATCGACCAGTATGAGCGAACGCAGCAGGCCGCCGAATTGTTGCAGCGGGCCATGGCTGGCGACGTGTCCCCGCAAGCGCTGGTCGTGCGCGGACCGATGCTCACCGGCGCCAATCATGGCCGCAGCCAGTCCGGTCCCATGGTGAGGCTGCTTGAGCGGGCGGCGGCTTACGAGCGCGAGCAAAAAGTTCTTGCGGTTAGCATTCAGGTGGGTTTCGTTTCCGCGGATATCGAGCAGGCGGGCCCCAGCGTTGTGGTGACCGGCGATGGCAACGAAGCCCGATGCCGGGAGATCGCCGACGACCTGTACCAGATGATCTGGGACACACGATATGAAACGACAAACGTCCTGTTGACGCCCGAGGAAGCACTTCGGCATATCGCCGCAGCCGATCCGTCGGACAAACCATTCGTTGTCGCCGATTTAAGCGACAATCCAGGCGGCGGCGGGTATGGCGATGGTCCGGAGCTGCTGCGCGCGATGATTTCCGCACGCCTCGAGAACGCGACCTTCGCCATGCTGACAGATCCGGAAACTGTAGACATTTGCTATGCGGCTGGGGAGGGCGCAATCGTCGACATCGCTCTTGGCGGTAAGGTCGATCCTTCCCTAGGTTCACCGATCAACGTCACCGGCAGGGTCTTACGTTTTTGGGATGGCGATTTCACTTGCGATGGACCTATGTGGAAGGGGACGACCTTATCCATGGGACGATCTCTTGTGCTGCGTGTCGGTAGTGTGGACATTGTCGTCACGAGCAACCGGGCGCAGGTTACCGATCATCAGACATTTCTCGCTTGTGGCATTGATCCGCGCGAGAAATCGGTCATCGTGGTTAAATCGGCGCATCATTTTCGTGCCGCGTTCGAACCGATCGCGCGTGAGGTGCTTCTGGTCGATTCCGGCGCACTTGTATCGCCCGATCTTAGCCGGCGGAGCTATCAAAAGCTCCGTCGTCCGATATGGCCGCTTGACATGAACTAATGTCGTTTCGTATGTGCGGCGCTACTGATAGTTTGAATTCATTGCCGGAGCACCATTATGGGAAAGCGCGTCCTCAGCGCATCGATTAAGCATGAGACGAATACGTTCAGTAAGTTGCTGACCGGTCTCGAGGATTATCGCGCGCGCGCACTATTTTCCGGTGGCGAAATCGAGTCGGTCTACCGCGACACGAACACCGAAATGGCGGCACATTTCGATGCCGTCGACGAATTTGGTTGGGAATTGGTTACCCCGATTGCCGCGAGCGCGACACCGTCCGGTAAGGTCACGCGGGAAGCCTGGGAATTCATGAGCGGCGAACTTCTGTCGGCCTTGGATGATTCCTTTGATGGAATCCTGCTGGCCTTGCACGGTGCGATGGTTACGGAGGTGGATGAAGACGGTGAGGGCGCGCTGTTGGCGGCTATTCGTGAAAAGGTCGGCCCGGATGTCCCGATATGTGTTTCGTTGGACTTGCATGCCAATGTGACCGAAGAGATGGCGCGGCATGCGAATGGCCTGTTCAGTTTTCGAACCTACCCACATGTCGATACCCGGGAGACGGCCGCGCG
>JAJFJC010000046.1 GCA_021774385.1 Alphaproteobacteria bacterium | reverse complement strand
CTGTGTCCAAGCACATCACGCAATCGACATCCGGTTACCAACCGAACATCAACCTTCGATGCGCTAAACAACAAATCCGTGAAAACCACAGACCCGCCGCCCGCGCATCCCTTCCAATTCATATTCACAATAACTTAGAACGAGGGTCAAATATGACCCTGTGGGCGGGACGTATCCGCGCCGTGGAGGGGGCTTATACGTCCGCCTTCGACACCATGTCAAACGCTTTGTCAAAACTATGGGAATTTATTTTTTGTAGGAACAACCTCGACCGTTAACATAGTCTTCATAAGCATATACAAAAATATTGACAGGCGAATTTCTTCAATTCATGCTCTTGTACAAAGGAAGACAAGACTAATAATAAAAGAAAATTAAAAATTCACTCGATTTTAGTAAAAAACAAGTAGTGTTTTAAAAGTGGGCAACAAAAACAAATTCCTCCGGCATGCAGCAATGGGCACAGGCGTCGCAATCGCGCTTCTGTCCGCATTTTGGATCGGCGCACCGTCCAGCCATAGTGAACGGCCGTCGCCAGCCACGCCACAGGAACCAGATACAAATGTCGTCAAGGCAATCCTCGACTACGAAGCGATCGCTCCCCAAATCAGCGATTCGCTGATCACCAGCGATATTTCCACCGCAAAGCTAGTTGTATCGCGTGGCGATACCCTCATGGCGATGTTGGTAGCCGCACGGGTCCCGCGAAACGAAGCGCACAACGCCATTACCGCCCTATCGAAGGTATTCAAACCCCGCGACCTTAAACCCGGCATCGCTGTCACCGTAACGATGAAGGAAGAGCAGACAGGTGCCGTCTTGCGGCAGATCGCGCTCGCGGTCGATCCGCGTCGCGACATCATCGTAGAGCGTGAGAATTCGAAGCGATTTAGGGCGGCGGCAATCGAACGGGCCCTCGCGACCCGCGCCGTGCGCGCCGATGGCGTCATTCGTTCAAGCCTTTACCTTGCCGGCCGGCGCGCCGACATACCACCAACGATTCTCGCTGAATTGATTCGTATTTTCAGTTTCGATGTCGACTTTCAACGCGACGTCCAACCGGATGATTCGTTTGATCTCATGTTCGACCGCCATTTTGATGTTTCTGGCAACGCCGTGGCGGAGGGCAAAATACAGATTGCCGAGATGGTGCTGAGCGGCAAGCGCGTCCGCTTATACCGCCACCACACCAAAAATAGTGATATTGATTACTTCGATGCGAAAGGGCGCAGCGTTCGGAAAGCATTGATACTGACGCCTATCGACGGCGCACGCATATCATCGGGCTATGGCCGGCGCAGACACCCGGTTCTCGGATACACCAAAATGCACCGCGGGATAGATTTCGCGGCGCCGCGTGGCACGCCTATTTATGCAGCCGGTCATGGCACGATCGAAGTGGCGGGCCGGAATGGCGGCTACGGAAAATATATCCGCATTCGCCATAACGGCAGCTATAAGACGGCATATGCACACCTGAAAGGGTACGCACGCGGTGTACGCCGTGGCAATCGCGTCCGTCAGGGACAAATCATCGGTTATGTCGGATCCACCGGTCGCTCAACCGGGCCCCACCTGCACTATGAAATTCTGCGCAACGGGCGGCAGATGAACCCGAAGCGCCTTAATCTGCCGAGCGGGCGAAAACTGAAGGATGCGGAACTTAAACGATTCTTCGCTGCTCGCGACTCTTTGGAACAGCGTTATGCCACGCTTCCCGTTCTCCGAAGAACCGCCGAAAATTGCAGCATCTGCTAACACCCAACTAATCGCGAAGGTAACCAACGGCGGCGTGCAGCGCGTCCAGGCAAGCACCCCCAAACCGTTGGCACCGATCCGGCGACCATCCATTGCGCGGATCGGGCGCATTCGCATTGTCCTTAAACGGCATCTCCAACGTCATCGCGAGGGCACCAAAATACTCGGCCACATGCGCGGTACACATCGTCAGATTGCCTTTCCCAGGCGGCGCCTTGGGATATCCCACTTCCATCTGATAATCAGGACTGGCTCGTAACAACGCCTCTTCGTAAATTTTACGTGCTTTTACCTGACGTTCGGTTAGCGAGGGAATTCCGTCGGAACCGGCAATGAATACATAAGGCAGTCCTTCGTCGCCGTGCGCATCCAGGCAAAAATCAACACCTGTCTCGCGCATACGCGCACGCGTGAGAAACACTTCCGGACTCTTTTCCATCGTCGGTTCCGCCCATTCGCGATTCAGGTTCGCACCGGCCGCATTCGCCCGTAAATTGCCGCGCCGCGCGCCGTCGGGATTCATATGCGGCACGACATACAGCACCGCCTTGTCGAGTACCGCGCGCGCTACTGGGTCGGCTTCATCGGTGAGCCGGTCGAGAAAGCCTTCCATCCACCACGATGCCTGGCTCTCGCCCGGATGCTGCCGGCCGATTGTCCAGCACACCCGCTTGCCCTCGCCCGGCGATCCGACAATCAGCAGGTCGAGATCCGTACCGTCCACGGTTTGGCCCAACACCTCGTGCCGGACTCGTGGCGACCTCATACATTGTGCAAGATAATTACGCTGCCGCTCCCCGGAATAAGGCGCGAAATAGGCGTAATAAACCACGTCGCGTTCCGGTTTATGGCGGATCGTTAGAACACCATTTGCATAGTCCGTCGGCACCCGAAACCAATCCTGACGGTCGTAGGACGCGACGGCGGCATAATCTTCCCACCCCTTTTTGTAACTCGCGTCGCCGGCATTCTCGATACGAAAGGCGCAGTCCATGCCGCGCCCGCCCGCCGCGCGGAAATGGAACCACTGAAAGAAATCAGCATTCGAGTCTTTGCGGATCGCCAGCCGTACCGTCGCCGGTTCGTTACCCTCAATGACTTCAATATTGCCTGAATCAAAGTTAGCGTCGATATGCATACCGTCTCCTCTCCCCACAAAAGAGCGGGCCGGCGAATTCACCACTTCGCCGGCCCGCCAACTCATTCTACACGAATGCGCTTACGCCGCTTCCGCCGCCACCGCTTCGCCATTGATAACCAATCCGCCCTCTCCAGCACTGATACGCACAGTGTCACCGTCGGCGATCTTGCCTTCCAAGATGAGGCTGGCAATCGGATTTTGCAATGAACGCTGAATCGCCCTCTTCAACGGCCGCGCGCCATAAACCGGGTCATAACCCGCATCACCGAGCCATCGCTTCGCCGCCGCGTCCAATTCAAGCGCGATCTTGCGATCATCAAGGAGACCCTGCAAGCGCTGCAACTGAATGTCCACGATTCCGGTCATGTGACCCCGAGTTAACCGATGGAATAACAATATTTCATCAAGGCGATTGAGGAATTCCGGTCGGAATGCCCCGCGCACGACCGCCATAACGGAATCTCGCACCGCGCTGGAATCTTCGCCTTCCGGCTGGTTGGCCATGATATCCGCGCCCAAGTTCGAGGTCATCACAATGACGACGTTGGAGAAATCGACCGTACGGCCTTGCCCATCCGTCAAACGCCCATCATCGAGCACTTGGAGAAGAACATTGAAGACATCGGGGTGCGCCTTTTCAACCTCGTCGAACAGCACAATTTGATAGGGTCGGCGCCGCACCGCTTCGGTGAGGGCGCCGCCTTCTTCGTAGCCAACATAGCCCGGTGGTGCACCGATCAACCGGGAAACGGCATGCTTCTCCATATACTCCGACATGTCTATACGGGTCATTGCCTGATCGTCATCGAACAGGAACGCGGCCAGCGCCTTGGTCAGTTCGGTTTTACCGACGCCGGTCGGGCCGAGGAACAGGAACGATCCGATCGGACGATTCGGGTCTTGCAGCCCCGCCCGGGCGCGACGCACGGCATTCGAGATCGCCGTGATCGCTTCTTCCTGACCAATAACCCTATCGCCAAGCGAGCTTTCCATGGTGAGTAGTTTTTCTCGTTCGCCCTCAAGCATCTTATCGACCGGAATACCGGTCCAACGAGAGACGATGGCGGCGATATCGTCAGCACCAACCTCTTCGTTCAGTAGGTGGTTTTCCGACTCCGCCTCCCCTTCCGCCAGCCGCCGCTCAATGTCCGGAATGACGCTATAGGACAATTCTCCCGCGCGCTCGAGGTTTCCCTCTCGCTGCGCGCGTTCTAGTTCACCTCTCGCTTGATCAAGGTTCGCCTTCAACCCTTGCGCATCCTGCAGCTGATCCTTTTCAGCCTGCCAGGCATCCGTCAGCTCTTTTGATCGAGCCTCAAGGCCGCCAAGCTCCGCCTCAAGTGCCTCTAGGCGCGCACTCGACGCCTCATCGGTCTCTTTCTTCAGCGCTTCACGCTCTATCTTGAGCTGGATAATACGGCGGTCGAGTTCATCGATCTCTTCGGGCTTCGAATCAACCTCCATGCGCATGCGGCTCGCGGCTTCGTCTACGAGGTCAATCGCCTTGTCCGGCAAGAACCGGTCGCTGATATAGCGGTTCGACAATGTCCCGGCCGCAACAATCGCGGAATCAGTGATCCGCACGCCGTGGTGCAATTCGTACTTTTCCTTCAACCCGCGAAGGATTGATATCGTATCCTCGACCGTGGGTTCCGCAACGAACACCGGCTGGAACCGCCGGGCAAGCGCGGCGTCCTTTTCGATGTGCTTGCGATATTCATCGAGCGTCGTTGCGCCAACCGCATGCAGGTCGCCCCGCGCAAGCGCAGGTTTGAGCATGTTCGAGGCGTCCATCGCGCCTTCCGCCGCGCCGGCGCCGATCAAGGTATGGAGTTCGTCTATGAACAGGACGACATCACCCTCTGCCGACGAAACTTCCTGCAGCAAAGCCTTTAAACGCTCCTCGAACTCGCCGCGAAACTTCGCGCCCGCGACAAGAGCGCCGAGGTCCAAAGACAGCAGCCGTTTTCCCATGAGGCTTTCGGGCACGTCGCCATTGATGATGCGTTGCGCCAAACCCTCGGCAATAGCGGTCTTCCCCACGCCGGGTTCGCCGATGAGAACCGGGTTGTTTTTCGTCCGGCGCGAAAGCACCTGAATGGCGCGGCGAATTTCTTCATCGCGCCCGATTACCGGGTCGAGTTTACCTTCGCGCGCCGCCTCGGTTAGGTCTTGGGTGTATTTCTTCAAGGCGTCATAGCCGTCTTCCGCCGTCGCGCTGTCGGCTTTTCGGCCTTTTCGAATATCTTCGATCGCGCTATTCAGCGCCTGCGGTGTGGCACCTGCCTGCGCCAAGATATCCGCGGCTTCCGTTCCCTGCGCGAGCGCCAAGGCGAGCAATAGCCGCTCTGTTGTAACGTAGCTGTCGCCCGCCTTATCGGCCACCTGTTCGGCCTGCTCGAAAAGCCTGGCGGTGTCGGGGGCGAGATAAATTTGACCGGCCCCGGAACCTTCAACGCGCGACAGCTTGTTCAAGGCGACTTCGGTCGCGGTCAAGGCGCGCGTCGCATCCCCGCCGGAAGCGACGATCAGACCGGCGGCAAGCCCCTCCTTGTCATCCAAAAGCGCCTTGAGAATGTGTAATGGCGTCAATTGTTGATGATTGGTACGCAGCGCTAACGATTGCGCGGATTGAACAAACCCACGCGCACGTTCAGTGTATTTTTCCTGATTCATTTCTGCAGTGTCCTCCAATAGGCCCCCTCAATGAGGCAGGCAGTTCAAGGATCAGTCAAAGCGGAACCCTCATGAGGCATCCCGACGAATTTCATATGGGGTTGGCACATAAGCCTGCCAAGGGCATTCGAAACGGATATGCCCCAATTTCACCCGTTCCGCACGAAACAAATTTCATGCTCTTCCGTTGGGGAGACATTTAACATCACCCTCGAAGACAACCGTCGGTTTGGACTAATATGCACTTGTCTTCACAGATTGCATAACGTCATGGAAACCTACCTTACAGACTCGGAACTAGCCGAAATCCAAATTTTCATCGACACAACAAGATCGCATTTGGCAGATCAGGATTTAACGCTAGATGTCGATGACGATTTGGTAAATTGGGTCGCACATATGCGTCAGGCTCCTGGTATTCTGAATATAGCCGCTACGCACGATCCCGCGCGGTCGAACATTCATTCCGGTAACGCATTTTGGGGAAGGTTCGAAAACAAGGCCGGGGAGATCGTTGCCTGCATGGCCCATAAGGTGGTCATCACCGAGAATCTGCTCGACGAGGTTCGAAGCCATCGAATCTTTTTTAATCGACGTCCGATACTGGAACATTATCCGGTAGACCTTCGCGTCGAATCGGATGTTCCGGTTCTCTCCGGTCGTGTTGGCTATGGCGGCGGGTTATGGGTTCATCCCGACTACCGTGGTCGCTCATTGAGCGGAATCATGGCCAGAATCATGCGCAATCTATCAATCCGGCATTTTTTCATAGACTGGAATGTGAGTTTTATCGCCGACACGCCTTCACGGACCCGTTTGGCCCTCGAGGGTTACGGCATGGCACATAGGACGCCCCTTCTAAAGGGTATTTTCCCTCTTTATGGAAAACCTCGCGACATGCAAATGTTTTACATGAGCAAGGCCGAGATGCTCGCGCAAATTATTGCGGAAAATCAGTCCGTTAGATACAATGGTACCGGCTCAACAAGCGTGTTGTATCCATAAAATATTCGCGTCACTTCGCCATCCTCTGATACGAGGGGAAGAAGTAAGCGCGTATAATGACGCGCCACGCCATTAATGACTTGGTCAATCTCATGATAGAGCGGGTTTCTCCACCGCTTGCACCGCAGATATTCGAGTACAAGAGACTTTGAGTGCATTTTGTTCGGAAATTCGCTTAGTTTGCGCCCGGTCAATTCCGCCCCAAAACCGGGATTGGGGCGCTCCGGATGATTGCACATGATGAAATCGTTCGGATCGTCAAAGGACGTGTCAACCCATGCGATTTTTGTTTCCGCACCCTGTGGAAGAACCATATCGGTGTGGAACTCGGAAATTTTTGGCAGTGAACTCTCATCAAGTTGCAGGCTGCTCCAATAATAATGAAGTATATCCAAATGAGATGCGGCTTCTTTCTCCGCGAATGCGTTCAAATCGTATAGAATTCGGACCTGAACGTCGTTGCCGTCCCAGCCGCGTTCTGTTTCGAGTTCGTTCAACATTAATTCATTCCACAATAACGACCCCGACCATCGACCGGCGCCCCAAATTCAATGCATCATCAGTTTTGCGAATTACCTAATACCAATACGCAATAGCAATAGAGAGAACCCATATTGAAGTATTTCGTCAAGTTTCGTGCGGGTTGCATATTAAGAAATCATTTCACTTAGGCCTGTCGCCGACCAGAGTAACCCGATGCATTTGCCTTCTTTGACCATCGTAATCGTTAATAGCAAAATGCTGCGTGCACCGGTTGTCCCAGAAAGCAAGTGTCCCGGGCCGCCAATTTAGGCGGCACGTAAACTCAGGCCGGACACAGTGGTCGGATAAATAATCGATTAACGGTTTACTTTCATCCGCGGACATTCCTTTGAAGTGCGTCGTATGCGCGCGACTGACATATAAACCTTTTTCCCCAGTTTCAGGGTGAGTCCGTACAATGGGATGTTCGGCAATGGAAATTTCCGAACTCTCGATATACTTATCCTTCATCCCATCAAGTTCCATCATTTTCTTGGCGCGACCGCCACGGTACCCTTGCGCCGAACTATTCACGCCAACCAGTTTGGCCAGAAAATCCTTCATGCCATCGGAAAGCGCTTCATAAGCGAGCGCCATATCGGCAAACATCGTGTCGCCGCCAAATCGCGGTACGTCCAAAGCATAAAGCAGGGATCCCAGTGCGGGTTTTTCCAAATAACTCGTATCCGAATGCCAACCGCCACCAAAGTTAGCGGTGTCTTTCTCCGTTTTTAAAATCTCAATTACTTCGGGTGTGCCCGGAATACTTTTAATAAAAGGATAGATGTCAGGAACGCCAAACCGACGCGCGAACCGAAGCTGTTTATCGGCCGTTAATTCCTGATCTCGAAAACATAAAACCTTATGGCTAAGAAAAGCTTGACGAAT
>JAJFJC010000450.1 GCA_021774385.1 Alphaproteobacteria bacterium | reverse complement strand
CGGATTTGGTCACTGTCGATTGTGGGCTTTGCCATCTTAATCGCCATCCAATATGTCTTTGAGCGCGTCCAGCGCGAGAGTGTAACCGCGCCAGCCGAAGCCACAAATTACACCAGCGGCCACGGCTGAAACGTAGGAATGATGCCGAAACGACTCGCGTGCGAATATATTCGACAGATGTACTTCGATGATCGGGATGTCCAATAGGGACAAGGCGTCGAGAATTGCCACGGACGTATGGGTAAACGCGGCCGCATTGATAGCGATTCCTTGGCATGTCGTGCGGCTTTCCTGGATCCAGGTTACCAGTTCGCCTTCGACGTTCGATTGACGGAAATCGACCGAGAATCCAAGTGTGCTGGCGTGGGCGTGGCAACGCTGCTCGATATCTGCCAACGTATCCGCACCGTAAATTTCAGGTTCTCGAACACCCAACATATTCAGGTTTGGGCCGTTTAAGATGAGAATTTTGGCGTTGTCTGCCAACGTGGAACTCCTAGCGGTGCGCAATCCAGCTTCTTAAGAACAACGGAATCGGTTATAACACCTAGCGATAATGGCGCAAGGCATGGACGATGGCTGTATCGTTACAGGGCGAGCCGAATCAGGCTTCTTTGTCGCGTCGGTTGATAGCGTGCCATTCCATGTCGAGCTGAATTTGGACGGGCGGTCAAACGATTATGATCGATGCCTTCAAATTAATAGTCGGTGAGCATCTCGCCAGAAGCCAGCGTGGCCGGTCTCGCGGTTCGCCTAGAACACTTCTGTTTCGAACCAATGAAATTCGTGAATTCACGAAAAACAGGAGTGAGAACAATGACCGATTCGATAAAACAGCCTTCCCAGGAACGACAAGGAAATCTTTGGGATAATCCTCAGGGTACTGACGGATTTGAATTCGTTGAATACAGCACACCGGACCCCGCCGCGCTTGCGGCACTGTTCAAGCGTCTAGGATTTCAAGCTGTTGCGAAACACCGTTCGAAGGCCGTGACGCTTTTCCGTCAAGGCGATATCAACTTCATTTTGAATGATGAGCCGGATAGTCACGCGGCGCGGTTCGCCGATGTGCACGGTCCCTGCGCTTGCGCCATGGCCTTGCGGGTCAAGGATGCCGCGGCAGCCTATGAACATGCCTTGAGCCAAGGCGTCAGGGGCGTGCCGTCGCGGACCGGCCCCATGGAGCTGAATATTCCCGCGATTGAAGGCATCGGTGGTGCGCTTCTTTATCTCGTCGACCGATACGGTGACGGTGATATCTACGAGATCGATTTTCGCCCGATTGAGGGCGTCAATCCACATCCGGCTGGTTATGGCCTCGCCTATATCGACCACCTGACCCACAATGTGTATCAGGGCAATATGGATACATGGGCGGACTACTACGAACGTTTGTTCAATTTCAAGGAAGTCCGGTTTTTTGATATCGAAGGCAAGCTGACCGGACTGAAGAGCAAGGCGATGACCAGCCCTTGTGGCAAAATCCGCATTCCGATCAATGAATCCACGGACAATAAGAGTCAGATTGTCGAGTTCCTCGAACAGTATAAGGGGGAGGGAATTCAACATGTTGCCTTGGGGGCGACGGATATTTTCGAAACGATCGAAGCCATGCGAACCGACGGCGTGACCTTCATGGATAAACCAGATGGCTATTTCGAACAGATCGATGCGCGGTTGCCCGGGCATGGCGAGGATGTCTCGCGCCTGCAGCGGAATAAAATCCTGATCGATGGCGCGCCAGCCGACGATCAGGGCTTGCTACTGCAAATCTTTACCGACACGGTGATTGGGCCGATCTTTTTCGAAATCATTCAGCGCAAGGGCAATGAAGGATTCGGCGAAGGCAATTTTCAGGCGTTGTTCGATTCGATCGAGCTCGACCAGATTCGGCGCGGTGTTTTAAAGCAAACGGATTGAGCGCCGCTGGGCGGTGTGAAGGGAGTTGATATGAGTAAACGTTGGATAACCTTTCCTCGGGTCGAAGGTATCGCGTCGCGTCAGGCGCATGCCGACCTGCCGGAAGGCACCTATGAACGTGAGTTGGGACGCGAGGGTTTCTTCGGGCCGGCGTCGCAAATGCACCATCGCCACCCGCCAACGGGATGGGTCGATTTCGAGGGGCCGTTGCGGCCGCGCGCCTATGATCTCACCCGCCTCAATGCGGTCGAGAATTCACCGTGGGCCGCGCGTCTTGTGCTCTCCAACAGCCATACGCGTATTCGCTATTGGCGTATGTCGGGCGCGATGGATCATCTCGTGCGGAACGCGGATGGCGATGAACTCCTCTTCGTACATGAAGGGTCGGGCGATTTATTTACCGATTACGGGCGCCTTCCGTTTCGCGATGGCGACTATATCGTCGTGCCGCGCGGCACGATGTGGCGGGTGGCTTGTGCTGGCGATGCCGAATTCCTCTTGATCGAGGCGGTCAATGACGGGTTCCAATTGCCTGAAAAAGGCATGGTCGGCCCGCATGCGATATTCGATCCCGCCATGCTGCGAGTGCCGGCAATCGACGAGGCGTTTTTGGACCAGCAAGACGAGGTTGAATGGCAGGTCAAAATCAAGCGCGCCAACGAGATCTCGACGGCGACCTATCCGTTCAACCCGCTGGATGCGATTGGCTGGCACGGCGACCTGGCGCCGGTTAGCGTCAATTGGCGGGACATCCGACCGCTGATGAGCCATCGTTATCACGTCCCGCCGTCGGCCCATACGACCTTCATGAGTGGACGCTTTGTGGTTTGTACCTTCGTGCCGCGGCCCTTCGAAAGCGATCCCGGTGCGCTCAAGGTGCCGTTCTTTCACAATAACGACGATTATGACGAGGTCATTTTCTACCACAAAGGCGATTTCTTCAGCCGCGACAATATCCATCCTGGCATGGTCACGTTTCATCCTTGCGGCTTCACCCACGGTCCACATCCCAAGGCGCTGGCCGGTGCATTCGCGCCGAAGAAGGAAGCCACCGACGAAGTCGCGGTCATGATCGATGCCCGCGATGCGCTCGTACCGGGTGATCTGCCCGACGATGTCGAGTTCACCGGCTATGTGGATAGTTGGAAAGGCAAACCTTAAATAGGCGTCAGTGATCGGATCCGTGCAGGATCTGTTCCTGCAATCCGGTTTCGTATTCGATACCAGCCTTGGTCAGGGTGAGCGCGATTGGGAAGGTGCCATAAGCAAGTGATTTTCGGTTAAGTGCGCGCCAAACTGCTTCATTACGAAGCCCGGTCGCGTCGCGGCCCATAACGACATGGGAGCCCAGGTGAAAATGGTTCCCGTGTGGCGATGGGAACCCCGTAATCAGAACCTCTCCGGTTTCCGCATTCGGTGTCGCCATATCGGGAAGCCGAGCAAGCTCCTGCAGCAATGTGAGTGTCTTGAGCTGTAGCTTGTTGAGCTTTAATGGGTTGCGTTTTGGTGCCATGATTTTTCTCCGCGCGTAACATCCGCCCTGATGCGAGTTGGGTCAAGGGTTCGCGCGCGCCCGACGGCGTGGTAGTGAACGTTTAGTTCGTTCCGGAGGGTGACCAAAATGACCTTAGCAACCATTGCGCCCCATGGCGCTTGGAAATCATCCATCACCGCCGATCTTATCGTCGGGGAAACCGTGGGACTCGGGCAAGTGGCCTGCGACGGTTCGGACATCTATTGGACCGAGTTGCGGCCCTCCGAAGGCGGCCGGACGGTACTGCGCCGTTGCAGCGCCGATGGTGTTATTTCCGATCTGACGCCGGAGGAATTCAGTGTACGGACCCGGGCGCATGAATATGGCGGCGGCGCCTACAGCGTTTGTGACGGCGTTGTCTATTTTTGCAATGCCGTGGACCAGCGATTGATGATTCAAGACCAAGGTTCAATGCCGGTGCTGTTAACGGAAGGGGGGCCTTGGCGTTTTGCCGACATGCGTGCCGATACTACGCGGCGGCGGATCATCGCGGTCCAGGAAGATCACGCTGAAGATCTCGCGGAGCCCGCCAATCGTTTGGTTGCGATTGGCGCTGACGGAAGCGTCACGGTACTGGCTGAAGGCGCGGACTTCTTTGCGGCGCCACGATTGTCTCCTGATGGGCGGTGGCTCGCCTGGTTGAGCTGGGACCATCCCGACATGCCCTGGGACGCGACACGGCTTTGGCTCGCGGAATTCGATGACAATGGCGCTTTGCCGGAACCGGTTTGTATCGCCGGAGGCGAGGGTGAAGCGGTATTCCAACCCGAATGGTCGCCGGATGGCGTGCTGCATTTCGTGTCTGACCCGACAGGATGGTGGAACCTCTACCGATGGGAAGGGACGCGGAAAGAAGCGGTTTGCACTATGGCGGCGGAGTTCGGACTGCCGCAATGGGTTTTTGGGATGACGACTTACGGGTTCGACAGCGAAGGAAACATTGTCGCGACATATGCGTTGGATGGCCGCTGGCGATTGGGTCGGATTGATGTAAAGAGCGGCATGCTCGCGGAAATAGAAACGCCATATTGCGACTATGGAAGCCTGAAAGTGTCGGGCGGCCGCGTGACATTTCTCGCTGGTCATACTTCGGAGCCGTCGGCGCTAGTGGCGATCGATCTCGAAAGCGGCGCCGTGGAGGTTGTATGCAAATCGACGGACGCGTCGATTGATCCGGGGCATGTTTCGATTGCCAGGGCGGTTCATTTTCCCACCACTGGCGGGCGCGAAGCGCATGGATTCTACTATCCGCCGACGAACAGCGATTTCGCCGCGCCCGCCGGCGAGCTTCCGCCGCTAATCGTCAAAAGCCATGGTGGCCCAACTGGCCAGACGGGCGAGTCGCTGAATTTCAAGATCCAATATTGGACCAGCCGAGGGTTTGCGGTCCTGGATGTCAATTACGGCGGCAGTACCGGTTACGGCCGTGCCTACCGCGATCAGTTGCAGGGCGCGTGGGGCGTTGTCGATGTCGACGACTGTGTCGCGGGCGCCGACTATCTCGTCGCGCAAGGCGACGTCGATGGCGAGCGGTTGATTATTACAGGTGGGAGCGCTGGTGGTTATACGACGCTTTCCGCACTTACCTTTCGCGATACGTTTCGCGCTGGGGCAAGCCATTATGGGATCGGCGATCTTTCGACCCTGGCGACCGATACGCATAAATTCGAAAGCCGCTATCTTGACCGCTTGGTCGGACCCTGGCCCGAATCGGAAGCTCTTTACCGGGCGCGGTCACCGATCAATTTCGCGGCACAACTCGATTGTCCGGTAATTTTCTTTCAAGGCCTCGACGATAAAGTGGTGCCGCCCAATCAGGCTGAAACGATGGTGGACGCACTTCGGGCTAAAGGGACGCCGGTTGCCTATTGTCCCTTTGCTGGTGAAGGGCACGGCTTCCGCCAGGCGGAAAATATGAAACGAGCCCTCGAAGGCGAACTCTATTTCTACGGAAGGGTATTCGGATTCAAGCCCGCGGACGAGATCGAAGCGCTGGAAATCGATAATTTGCGAGACGGATAGGTTAGCTTTTTGGTTTTCGGGCGGCGGCGATGAGGTTTCGCATTTGCGCTTCGTCGATGGCGCCGGGCACCAAGCGATCGCCGAATAGGAAGGCGGGTGTGCCGTTAATGCCGAGCGACTGCGCGAGTTCCAGCGTTTCATCGAGATATTGGTCGATCTCCGGCGCCGCCATATCCTTAATCAGCCGTTTCATGTCGATTCCGACTGATTTGGCGGTTTCCATGATGCGTTTTTCGGTGAGTCGACCGCGGAGTTGCATCAGGGCTACGTGATATTCGAAATATTTATCTTGGCGATCTGATGCCATGGCTGCGCGAGCGGCGATCCTCGAAACGGGGCCAAGGATCGGAAGTTCCTTCCAAATGACACGGACGTTTTTGTCGGATTTCAAGACATTCATGAATGTAGGGAACACACGTTTACAATAACCGCACTGATAGTCGAAAAATTCCACGACGACCGCATCGCCCTTTGGGTTGCCATGTTCCGGTGTCAGTGGATTATTATAAATCCGCGCGGCACTTGTCTGCAGTGCGTGATGCCGCGCCTGTTCTTGCGCCAAACGCTCGCGGTTTCTTAAATTCTCGATCGCTTCGGCAATAATTTCAGGATTGTCCAGGAGGTACTGTCGGACGATATCCTCGATCGACTTCTTGTCCTTGCCAACGAACTGAGCCGCCGCCGGCCCGGACAATCCGACTACGACAATCAGGGTCAGGAACGTTCCGAAAATTGATTTCACGGCCGCATACCTCATCATGTTAAACGCCTATTCTTCTTTCTTCTTTTTCGTCGCGTTTTGAATGTCTTGCGCGCGCACCCAACTGGCCGACCCCTCGGACAGCAAATCCATGGCCCGCTTGGCGCGATGTTGGGCTTCGGACCGCTTGCCGTTGAGCATGGCTTCCTCGGCCAATGCCAGCATTACATGGGCTTGGTCGTCCTTGCGGGCATAAGCCGTCGCCAATAATCGCCATAGCAGGGGAATTTCGGGCTCGTACCGCAACGCCTGCTGTAGATTCTCCAAGGCCGCGTCGCTCATCGCCGGCTCGTTCGTTTCGAGTTGGGATTGCGCGAGATTTACGCGGATCAACGCCGCCCAAGGAAGGATTTCAATGGCCTTACTGTAGGGGGCTATCGATTCTGCCACCCGGCCTGCATCTTGAAGGACATCGCCTTTCAACTCGTAAAGGAATGGATCGTTCGGTTTTTCGGAAATTAAGTTATCTAGTATTTCCAATGACTTGTCTATCTTGTGCAGTTCCTTGTAGGCGATTGCACGCGCATAGCGGGCGTGAAAACTCTGATCGTCGGCCTTATATTCCCGTAAAGTGCGCGATGGTGGATTGATAAACCCTTTAAGTTTTGCACGCATGCGGTCGTGCGCGCGTTGAATATCGATGGGAAGCGGATTGTTGGAATTTTTCGACGTCGCGACGTGCCGGCGCATGAATTCGATGCGATCCTGCGTTAACGGGTGCGATCTTAGATAGGGGTCTTGGCTTTCGGTCGATAGCAATTCCTGTCCGGACAGTGTTCCCAGGAATTCCATCAGTCCGCGGCCTGAATAGCCAGATTCTTCGAGAAAACCTGCGGCGGCCTGATCCGCAGCCTGTTCCATCGAGCGCGTATAGCTCAGCAAGGAACGCTGTTGAACTGTGGCACCGCCCGCGATTACGGCACCCGCCGCTTCCGCCTGCCCGCTTGCCACCGCGGCGAGGCCACCCAGGACCAATGTCAGGATTGATTTGGCGGTGGAATGGCTGAGACTTTCCTGCAGGCGCACCAAATGGCCGCCGGATATGTGACCCGTTTCGTGGGCGATGACGCCAATAACCTGTCCGGCGTGTTTGGCGCGCATTAAAAGCCCGGTATTGATAAACAAACGCTGACCACCCGCGACAAAGGCATTCAGGGTTGGGTCATTGACGATATGAATTTGAATGTCGCTGGCTTGCAGACCCGCGGCGTCGAAGATCGGTGCGGAAAAGACGCGGATTGTATTTTCGAGCTCCGTGTCGCGGATAAGCGAAATAGCCCTTGCCGTCGTCTGATTGGAAAGCGTAATCAGGACGAAACAAAACACCGCCGCAACGTCGGCAAAAATTTTGGGTACCCGAATGCTCTTCAAAGCGTTGATTCTCCTTAGAGATGGCACCTTAACTGGGGTTTGGCGCCGCGGCAATCAAGGGATGGCACTCGCTATCGTCGCTTTATTGTTGGTGGCGTGTAGCGATGATAGTGGATCGGCAGGCAAATCGGGCTTTTTTTCAAGCATACTCCCCGGTTCGGCGTCACGCAGCCAAGCCCGCAGTACGTTGCTGGAAAGCGACTTGGTATTTTTTGGTGTCGTCGCTGGTGACGAGCCCAACGCCGTCAAGGCGGCGGAGGAGGTTCTCAAATTCGGTGGCACCGCCGTGGATGCGGCCGTAGCCCTTGGTTTGGCGATGACGGTAACGCTGCCTTCATCCGTGAGCTTGGGTGGCGGCGGCGTTTGTATCATTCATGATCCCGGTAGACAGAAAACCGAAGTCATTGACTTTATCGCACCCGCTGGCGCGTTGAACTCGAGGGCGGATCGGCCTAGTGCCGTACCGACTTTGTTGAGCGGCTTAACGGCGATGCATGTCCGGTATGGCGATTTGGACTTAAGAGGATTGTTGGCGACGACCGAGAAAATGGCTCGGTTTGGCCACATTGTCTCTCGCGCGACAGCGAAACAATTCGCGATTGCCGCAAAGCCGTTATTTCAAGACCCCGTGGCGCGAGGTATTTTCGCGCGCCCGGATGGAAACCCCTACGCCGAGGGCGACAGAATTATACAGGACGATCTAGCTGATACCTTCGCTGAAATACGGACCGGTGGAATAACCGAATTTTACAAGGGTTCTTTTGCGCGCCGCATGGTTCGCGCGGTTCAAGATGCGGGCGGTACGCTTTCCTTGGAAGATCTACGAAACTACGTTCCTAGGTGGCGCAAGCCCGTTGGTATTCAGAGTCAAGATCTGGTCATTAACTTCGTACCGGCGCCGGCGGGCGCGGGCGTCGGTGGTGGATTGATGTGGAATATGCTGGTTGAAAATGACCGCTATCTACGCGTCAACGGGGACGCGCGCGCGCATCTTTTATTGGAAACCGCCAAACGAGCGTTTGCCGCACGTCGAAAATGGTTGCCGCAAGCCGAGCCAGCCAAAAGTGATATTACCTTCGCGGATCCAAAGAACGCCATTTCTCTGATGCGTGATTTTGAACTTGGAAAGGCCACACCGGCATCCAATTTAAAACCGGCGCCGGTCAAGAACGCGGAAAATCCATCCGGAACGGGCTTCGTCGTCGTCGATCTGGTGGGACTCGCCGTTTCATGCACGCTGACAAACTACAATCTCTTTGGAACCGGTCGGGTTGCGCCGGGAACTGGGGTCGTGCTGGCGGCCGCGCCGGGGCAGGGTGACCGAAATGCGCTTTCCTTGGGCCCGTTACTGGCATTCGATGCGGAATTAGGTAGTTTTCATTTCGCTACGGCGGCATCGGGCGGCGCCGCCGCGCTCACCTCGACGATGGCTGTCGCGGCGGATTCCATTCTGCGAGGACGGACGCTTGAGAAGGCGATAGCCGCGCCACGTGTTCACCACGGCGGTTCGCCGGATGTCGCCGTGCTTGAGAATGCCGTCCCGGACTCTATTGCAAATGCGTTGCGCCGCCGCGGACACAAAACGGTGACCGTACCGACGCTTGGACGAGTGAACGCGGCGGAATGTCCACTCGGGCTGGATTCCGAAAGCGAGGCGGTTGCATGCTTTGTATATGCCGATCCGCGTGGAGCGGGATTGGCGACGGAAGCGGAACGATAAGGACTGATGATGTTGAAAGTATCGAAGCGCGCCCAGGAGATACCGCCATTCTTTGTCATGGAGGTGATGCGCGCGGCGAATGAACGCGAGGCCACCGCCGAGGCCGTCTACCATATGGAAGTCGGGCAGCCGGGGACAAGCGCGCCCGAGGCCGCATTGCGCGCCGCGGAGGGCGCATTGCGGAATCAGCGCCTTGGTTATACGGATGCCTTGGGTGTGCCAAAAATTCGCGAAGCTATAGCCAAGCGGTATAAGGATTATTATGGACTTACGATTTCTCCGGAGCGGATCGTCGCCACGACCGGGTCTTCGGGTGCGTTTGTTTTGGCTTTTTTGGCGGCATTCGATCCTGGAGATCGTGTCGCTCTAGCGGCGCCTGGATATCCGTGTTACCGCAATATTTTATCGGCGCTTGGAATTGAGCCCGTGCTTCTTCCCTCGGAAATGTCCGATCGTTTCCAGCCCACGCCGGCGCTTCTTGATCAAGCTCGAAAGGCAGGTCCCTTGGCTGGCCTAATTCTCGCGAGCCCGTCCAACCCGACCGGAACAATGCTTGATAAGCAGGCGTTTCAGGATCTGGCCGTCTATTGTGAGGCGAATAATATTCGCTTGGTATCAGACGAAATTTACCATGGCATTACGTATGGACGTGAGGCTGACTGCGCGCTTGCCTTCTCGGAAGATGCCGTGGTGATCAACAGTTTTTCAAAATACTTTTCAATGACTGGATGGCGGCTCGGTTGGATGGTGGTGCCGGAAGACTTGGCGCGCGTAATCGAGAGCCTGGGGCAAAACCTCTACATATCGCCACCGACTCTTTCGCAAATTGCCGCTATTGCCGCGTTGGATTGTACCGAGGAACTGGACGAGAATGTCGCGCGATATGCGCGCAATCGTGCCTTGCTGCTCGATGCCTTACCCGAGGCTGGATTTGAAAGTATCGCACCTGCGGATGGCGCGTTCTATTTGTACGCCGATGTGTCTCACATGACGAACGATAGCGATTCGTTTTGCAGAACGATTTTGGCAAAAACCGGTGTTGCCATTACGCCCGGGATCGATTTCGATCCCGAGCGTGGCAATAGGTTCGTGCGTTTTAGTTTTGCCGGACCGGCGGAAACGATGGAATCCGCCGCTCAGGCCCTTCAGTCCTGGCGTGAAGGCTAAAGCACTGACTTATACCTGCTAGAGTATCCGTCATGGTCAAGGGGCCTCCATAGCCCATTTCCGATTATCTCGTAGTAGTGCGTTTGCGAGGACGATGAGTTTTCGCATGATGGCGGAAATGGCGACTTTGGGCGGTTTTCCGGCGTTAGTCAGGGCGTTGTATTTAGTCATGAGCGGTTTGTTGAAACGGATCGCGACAAGGGCTGGCATATAGAGGGCCTGTCGCAGGTGAGCCCGTCCTTCCTTGATGAAGCTTTTGCCGTGCCAGGTTCCGGTTTGCACGTGAATTTGCTCAAATTTAAGAAAGATAGAGCAGGTTTACGCCTTTAACCGGGAGCGGAAAATGTACCCGGTTAAAGGCGCTCTGCTCTAGCGCAGAATTTTCTGCCACCAGCCGCCCCGCTTCGGTTTGTCCGGTTCCGACACAGGCTCGACCGCGCTTGCCGCTAGGGGCAAGGGATGCTCGGTCTCTGGATTACTATCATTGGCTGGCTGCGCCTCACCGTTTTGAGGTGGGGTTTCCACATTTGGTGGTACCTCCTCCGAAGCGGGCTCACTATGGCCCGTCGCGGGTAGATTTGCGCTATCGGGAGAATCGACAACCGTTTCAACGACAGTTTGTTCAGCCGCACAAGGTCGTTTTCTCGGTGCGCGCCGGCGTCTTGGTTTCGGTTTGGCATCCGCTTCTTGCACGTCGGCTGTTTCGTCCGTTGAAGTTTCCGCTTTCGGCGTTCTGCGGCGCCTTGGTCTCTTTGGCGCTTCGCTCACAACTTCGCCTGTATCCGTTGATGCGGGTACGGCTGCTTCTTCCGCGGCGGTGGTGACGCTTGCGTCTTCCGCTTCCACGGGAACCGTCGTTTCCCCATCGACGGTCGCTTCCTCATCTGCCGTTGCCGATTGGTTAGCGTCGTCGGGCGATGCATTTGCATCGGCTGGCGTTGTTGGGTCCGCAACCGCGATACCGCCACCCTCGGATGCGGCCTCAATCGTGGTATCATTCGAAGTTTCGGTGTTTCGGGACCGGCGGCGACCGCCGCGCCGACCGCGTCGGCGACGTTTCTTCGGTTCGCCTTCGCCTTCACTTTCGCCGGCCGTGGTTTCTGCGCTGGGTTGCGCCGCCTTTTCTTCTTCCGCGGATTCCGAGGCCGGACCCTCTTCCGCAATTGGTTGCGTAACTTCGGTGCTCTCGTTATCGCGGCGCTTTGAACGTCTGCGTCGCGGCCGCCGTTTCCGTCGCGCGCTCTCGCCGCTCTCACTGCTCTCGCTTTCTTCGGCGGGAGCCTCGTTTTCCACGACCGGCACTTCGGATTGTTCGTTGCCGCGCGACCTCTCCAATCGGAACTCCGGTGGGATCAGGCTATCATCGGTTTCCACGGTTATTGAGAGATCGTACCGTGTTTCGATGCCAGCAATTGTGGCGCGTTTCTGGTTGAGGAAATACATCGCGATCGCGGAGGGGACATGTAAGGTTATCTGCGCCGAACGCTTGCGTATTCCTTCTTCCTCAACCGCTCGTAGGACATGCAATGCCGTCGCTTCGACCGACCGCACATGTCCCGCACCACCACATGCCGGACACACATTGCTTGAAACCTCAGCCAGACTCGGGCGCAGCCGTTGGCGAGACATTTCAAGAAGACCAAAATGGCTGATTCGGCCGACCTGGATACGCGCCCGGTCCGCCCGCAGTGATTCCTTTAATTTTCGCTCGACGGCGTGGATATTCCTGGACACTTCCATGTCAATGAAATCGATGACGATGAGCCCGGCCAAGTCGCGAAGGCGCAGTTGTCTTGCGACTTCCTCGGCGGCTTCGAGGTTGGTTCGAAGCGCCGTCTCCTCGATATTGCGCTCCCTTGTAGCGCGACCCGAATTTACGTCGATTGCGACCAGGGCCTCGGTCGAATCGAGCACGATATAGCCACCGGATTTGAGTTGCACCGTTTGGTTATGAATCGCATCGATTTGGTTTTCGACCTGATAGCGGTGAAAAATTGGAATGTCGCTATCTTTATAGGATTTGACCCGTACCGCGTGGCTCGGGATCAATGTTTTCATGAAATCCTTTGCTAGTCGGTAGCCATCATCACCCTCGACCAGCACCTGATCGATCTGGTTCGAATACAAATCGCGTATCGAGCGTTTAATGAGGTTAGCTTCTTCGTTAATTAACGCAGGCGCGGTCGACGCCAGGGTCATTTCGCGAATTTGATCCCATTGTTTCATCAAATAATCATAGTCGCGCTTGATTTCCGCCTTTGACCGTTCCGCACCGGCGGTTCGTACGATGACGGCGATTCCTTCCGGTATGTTCAAGCCGTCCAGCACACCCTTGAGCCGCTTCCGGTCCTTGGGGTTGGAAATTTTCCTGCTGATTCCGCCGCCCCGATTGGTGTTCGGCATTAATACGCAATATCGCCCGGCAAGGGAGAGATAGGTGGTCAAGGCGGCGCCTTTATTGCCGCGTTCTTCCTTAACGATTTGGACGAGAACGATCTGCCGTCTTTTAATAACTTCTTGAATTTTGTAGCCGCGGTAGGAAGGCCGTCGTCGGCGTTCGACCTCTACTTCCAATTCGTCGCCACCGACTTCCTCGACGCTCTCGCCATCTTCGCTGTTTTCGTCATCGTCGGCTTCAGCTTCGTCCGCAACGAGCTTTTCCCGGTCCGCGATGGGGATTTGGTAGTAGTCCGGATGAATTTCGTTGAAGGAAAGAAAGCCGTGCCGATTGCCGCCATATTCGACGAACGCCGCCTGTAGCGACGGCTCGACGCGCGTTATTTTGGCAAGGTAGACGTTGCCTTTGAGTTGTTTCTTTGTGGCTGATTCGTAATCGAAATCCGCGAGACGATTGCCGTCAACCACCACCACCCTGGTTTCTTCCGCATGGGTGGCGTCGATAAGCATTCTTTTGGACATAGTGTCCCTCCGGCGGACAATACGAGGCAATTCGCGCGATCATGAATCGCCGTACCGTACCGCCATTTTGGCGAAGTCGGCGTCGCCACCAATCAACCTGTCGAACGGAATAAAAACAAATACACCAGGACAGGTAGGGAACTCGGCGCCCACCACTTTCCAAACTGGATTCGCTCCAATTCGGAAATTTACTTCGCGCTTAAACCAATAAGGACTTCGCTTAATGCCAAGGGTCGGCTGTAATTACATTAACGCGTTTCGAAAGAAATTAATTTTAGAGTCGAACCACGTGAATACTTTAAACGACCAATAGCATTGCCGAATTCGTATCAATACTAAAATTCAACACAAGCGAAGCTAATCGCGTAATAGTAAAATAGGCCTGACGAAGCCATTCGACAAATGGTTTCTCGCAATTGTTTCCGTAAATCTTATTGACGAATTTCGATTGAATGAAAGTACGAGAGCGAGATATATCTGGTAGTTATTGAGATTTCATACCCAATATCTGGCATAGTTGGTCAATGCGCATGCCGAATATTATAAAGTTTTTGGTCCTAACGATTGCTGTTTTCGCCGTGTTCGACGATGCAGGGGCGGAGCAATTGCCGATCGTAACCGGCGTTCGGGTTGGTCTTCATCCTGATTCGACCCGTCTTGTATTCGAGATGGACCAGGATATTCCCTATAAAATTTTTACGCTGCCTGATCCCTTTCGCATCGTAATTGATTTTCCCGAAGTGTCGTGGCGGGTGCCACCCTCGCTGATGAAAGCGTCGGTCGGTTTGGTGTCGGGCTTCCGTTTTGGTCTTTTCCAACCCGGTAATAGTCGTGTCGTTGTCGATATTAATACGCCGGCTATCGTCGCGAAGAATTTCACGATCCCGCGCAAGGGAGACAAGCCCCTGCGGTTTGTTCTGGATCTGAAGCCCGTGGGTCGGAAAGCATTTTTTGCGGGGTCCCGCGGCGGCGAATCGAAAGGTTGGGCGAAACGACGCAAAAGACCGTCATCGATCCCCACGCCGCGAAAATCCCCCCGAGGCGACAAGCGCCGCGTCATCGTTCTCGATCCTGGGCATGGCGGCGTGGACCCCGGTGCCGTCGGCGTGACAGGAAGTTACGAAAAGAAAATTACGCTTGCCGTTGCGAACGCTGCAAAAAGGGTTCTGGAGCAAAGTGGGCGCTATCGTGTTGTTTTGACACGAAAACGCGATATCTATGTCAGGCTGCGCGACCGATTTGAAATTGCGCATAACAACAAGGCGGAGATGTTTATTTCCTTACATGCCGATTCGATCGGCAGCCGAAAGATCAGAGGGGGATCTATCTACACATTGTCGGACAAGGCATCTGACAAGGAAGCCGAGGACCTGGCGCAAAAGGAAAACAAGTCGGATATAATCGCCGGTGCGGATTTGCGCGGGTATGCATCGGAGGTGTCCCGAGTCCTGATTGATCTGGCGCAAAGTGATACCAATCGGGAATCTTGGCACCTTGCGAAGATGCTGATTGGCGAACTCAGAAAAAAGATCAAACTCCTGCGTACATCGCATCGGTATGCGGGATTTGCGGTACTGAAATCGCCAAATGTCCCGTCCGCGTTGATCGAGTTGGGATATCTTTCAAATCGCACGGATGAGAAAAACCTGAAGAGTCCGAAATACCGAAAGGCGATCGGGCGGGCTATATTGCGCGCGGCGGATCGCTATTTTGCGCGGAAGGCGTTAAACAATCGATCTTAAGTTCCGCTATTTGACGGGCCGTATATTGAGTCGCTTGGAAATCATAAGTTCGCCATATTTGTTCGGTATACGAATTTCCCTATATGGCCATTGAGATCAAGAGGTGACGGATTGCCGCATGCGCGGATTTTTTAAATTTTTCCTTATCTTGTTCGTTCTCGGCATATTCGTGGTCATCGCGGGTGCGGGCGTGGCGATTTATGGGCTGTGGCACTATGGCCGCGACCTGCCGGACTACGAGCAGCTCGCGGATTACGAACCGCCAACGGTGACCAGGCTGCATGCGGGTGATGGGCAGCTGATCGCGGAATATGCGAAAGAACGGCGAGTTTTCGTTCCCATCTCCGCGATACCCAAACGCGTGAAACAGGCCTTCATCGCCGCTGAAGATCAGAATTTTTACAGCCATTTTGGCGTCGACCTGATCGCGCTTACCCGCGCGGTTGTTACTAATGTTGCGAATTACGCGAAAGGACGACGACCCGTCGGCGCTTCGACGATTACACAGCAGGTTGCAAAAAATTTCTTGCTGACGAACGAAGTATCCATTGAGCGTAAAATCAAGGAGGCAATATTAGCCTTTCGGATCGAGCGGGCGTTGCCGAAGGACCGAATTCTTGAGCTTTATCTGAACGAGATTTATTTAGGATACGGGTCTTACGGCGTGGCGGCGGCGGCGTTGAACTATTTCAACAAATCGATGGACGAACTCACCACCGCCGAGGTCGCCTATCTTGCCGCCTTGCCAAAGGCACCCAACAATTATCATCCGATTCGCAAGCGCGGGGCGGCCCGGGACCGGCGCGATTGGGTGATCGGCAGAATGCGCGAAGAAGGTTTTATCAAGCCGGAAACCGCCCAGAATGCAATCAAAGTACCGTTGAAAGTGGCCTCCCGGGATGCGACGCAGTTCGTCGTTGCGGAATTTTTTGTCGAGGAAGTACGACGCGAACTGATCGAACAGTACGGTGAGAATGGGCTTTACGAAGGTGGCCTCTCGGTTCGCACAACACTTGACCCGAGATTGCAACAAATTGCGGACGATGTTCTACGGGGTGGGTTGATTACCTACGATCGACGTCATGGGTGGCGAGGTCCTGTCGATTCGATTGCAATCGATGACGGCTGGCTAGGACGCTTAAGAATGGTGAAACCGCCGAGTGGCGTTGGCACCTGGCTATTGGCGACAGTCTTGGAAGCGGACGAGAAGCAAGCGAAAATTGGAATGGAAAATGGCGGTGTCGGCGCGATATCCCTTTCCCAGTTGAAATGGGCACGAGAGTGGCGCAAGGGGCAACGCAGGGGGCCTGCGATCAAACGCGCCAGCGACGTGCTTAAGGTTGGCAATGTCGTTATGGTCGAACCGCTGCCCGAACCAAAACCGGGCCAGTCGCCGCCGAATATAGTCGATGGTGTTCGGCAATTTGGGTTGCGCCAAATTCCCGAAATCCAGGGCGGTCTCGTTGCGTTGGATCCTCATACAGGCCGTGTTTTGGCTCTGTCCGGCGGGTACGATTTCGCGGCGAGTGAATTTAACCGTGCGACTCAAGCTTCTCGGCAACCGGGTTCGGCGTTCAAACCGTTCGTGTATTTAGCGGCGCTGGAAAAGGGCTATACGCCGGCAACGCGAATCTTGGACGCCCCGTTTGTTCTGGATCAGGGGCCGGGGCTCGGTAAATGGAAGCCAGCTAACTATGCGAAGAAATTCTATGGGCCCAGTCCCATGCGCCTTGGCATAGAAAAATCGCGCAATTTAATGACGGTCCGGCTGGCCCGCGAAATCGGCATGGAAACCGTGGCTGACTATGCTCGCCGGTTTGAAATTATTCCGAACTTGCCATTGCAGCTTTCCATGGCGCTCGGTGCGGGTGAAACGACGTTACTCCGCCTGACAGCGGCGTATGGCATGCTTGTGAACGGCGGTAAGAAGATCACGCCGACCTTTGTCGACAGAATTCAGGATCGTAACGGACGCACCATATTTCGTCATGACACGCGTGAATGTTCGAAGTGCCGCGAAGAGCGAGTGGGGAACCGGCCGCCGTCGATACCGGACCCGCGGGAGCGGGTTGCCGATCCGGTCAGCGCCTATCAGATCGTCTCGATGCTAAAGGGCGTGGTGCAACGAGGGACGGGCAGGCGGATTAGGGCTGTCGGGAAACCATTGGCGGGAAAGACCGGGACAACCAACAAGGAAATGGATACCTGGTTCGTCGGGTTTGCGCCGGACCTTGCCGTTGGCGTCTTCGCCGCCTTTGATCAACCACGGCCGCTTGGACGCCGCGAAACAGGATCGTCGGTTTCCGCGCCGATTTTCCGTGATTTCATGGCACGCGCACTGGACGGTAAGCCGGCGATACCTTTCCGGGTGCCGCCAGGTGTGCGGTTGGTCCGTGTCAATGTGAAAACCAACCTGCCGGCGCGTCCCGGCGACAAGCGAGTTATTCTGGAAGCATTCCGATCGGGAACCGAGCCCAGCGGCACGGCGGCGGTGATCGACGGGTCGGACGGTATCGCCGCGACCGGTGCGTCCTCCGTGGGCGGGAAATATTGATATTCAATGGCTTGCATTCATGACGCTAATTTTCTACATGCGGTGCGCGGTAAATCAGTAGGGGAAATGTAATGCGAGCGGAAACTCAAACCGTCGTGGATGAAATCAAGCAGTCGTTAGAACTGCTGAGGAGGTCTCTTTGACCTTGATGCCGCGCGACTACGACTGGAAGAACTGACCACATTTACCGAAGCACCCGACTTCTGGAACGACTCTGATGCGGCACAATCGGTAATGCGAGAGCGCAACCGGCTTGAAAGCGCCATAACGGGCATCGAACAGATGGATCAGGACCTTCGAGACCAGGTCGAGATGATCGAGCTCGCCGAGGCCGAAGAGGATAAAGAGGTAATAGCCGAAGCCGAAGCCGCCTTGACTGCGCTGCGAGTCGTAAGTGCGAAGAAAGAGCTCGAAAGCCTGCTGTCGGGCGAGGCGGATGGCAATGACACCTATGTCGAAGTGCACGCTGGCGCGGGTGGAACAGAATCCCAGGATTGGGCGGAAATGCTACTGCGCATGTATACCCGGTGGGCGGACCGGCATGGCTGCAAGGTTGAGCTGATGGAAGAATCTCAGGGGGAAGAGGCGGGGTTGAAATCGGCCACCGTCCGAATCCTGGGCGATAACGCCTATGGCTGGCTAAAGACGGAAGCCGGTGTCCATCGCCTTGTGCGAATTTCGCCCTTCGATGCGGCGTCACGCCGGCACACAAGCTTCGCCTCTATCGATGTCTATCCGGTTGTCGATGATACGATCGAGATCGATATCCAGGACAAGGATATACGCATCGATACCTACCGAGCGTCGGGCGCCGGTGGGCAGCACGTCAACCGGACCGACAGCGCGGTGCGGATCACGCATGAGCAGACTGGCTTTGTCGTGCAATGCCAGAACGACCGGTCGCAGCATAAGAACCGAGCCAGCGCCATGAAAATGCTGAAAGCCCGCCTCTACGAGCGCGAATTGAAGCGTCGCGAGGACGAAACGCGGGCGGAACACGAGGCTAAATCCGATATCGGCTGGGGGCACCAGATTCGCTCTTACGTGCTACATCCCTATCAGATGGTGAAGGACCTTCGTACCAGTGTCGAAAAGAGCAACGCGCAAGGTGTCCTGGACGGCGATTTGGACACCTTCCTGGAAGCGGCTCTAGCGGCCCGCGCCGGAACTTCGCGGGAAGAAAAGACGGAATAGTCCTAATTACCGCTCTTGCGCATCAGCAAGGCCGCCTCGCGGGCGACGTCTAGGGATTGCGATAAGGACAGTTCGGTTGATTTCAGGAAGACTCGTTTCGTCGTCCGCATTGCCGGTTGGTCGAAGGCGGCCAGGGCTTGCGCTATGCTGAAGGCTTCGTCGATCACGGCGTCGTCCGGGACGATCCGGTTAATCATGCCGAGATCGAGGGCGCGTTGCGGCGAGACGTTTTCCGCCAGGGTTAGGAGTTCGAACGCGGCTTTCGGACCGATGCGATGGACGAGGCCGGGACCGACCGCCGTTGCCGCTAGGCCGCGCTTGAGCTCCGGATAGCCGAAGACGGCGTTCTCGCCCGAGACAACCATGTCTGCTGAAATGGCTAGATTGCAGCCGCCGCCCAGCGCATAGCCCCGCACCGCGGCGATAATCGGTTTGTCGGTACGCGATCCCAGCTCGTAAATAGCGCCGGCGGTTTCTGAGTGATGGCGCGCGGCTTTGATATCGTCACCTTTGCGCTCGGCGGCTTCGCCCATATCCGCGCCGGCCGAGAAGGCCCGTTCGTTGCCGGCGAGAATAATGACCGAAACGCTGTTATCCAAATGCGCGGCATCGACCGCCGCCACGATTTCCCCGACCAACGCGGAACTCAGCGCGTTCAGTTTCTTCGGGCGGTTGAGGGTCAGGAGGCGAATATCGTTCCTGTCTTCGCTCAGGAGAATCGGGTCTTCGGTCATTTGTGGTATTTCCTTGTTTTTGTTCGTTGTGGCAACGCGCACTATTTCACAACATCTAACGAGAGTGGGAAAGACCGGCTAATCAGTTTTCGCGGCGACGGCTTCGATTTCGACCTTGAACTGTGGATGCGCCAGTGCCGCGACGGCAAGGGCGGTCGAGGCGGCCTTGTGGCTCGTGAACAGGCGATTGCGTTGGTCGCGGAACGCTGGAAAATAAGCCTCATCGGTGAGATAGACATTAATCCGGACGATATCTTCGAGTGACATTCCGGCCTCGGCCAGAACCGTTTGAACATTGTCGAATGCCAACGCGACTTGCTCTTCGATGGGGCCCGGCGTGGAACCATCGGCGGCAACCGGGACTTGGCCCGAGATATAAAGCGTGCGCGCGTTTGGCGGTATCTCGACGGCGTGGCTGTAGTTCGAACGCGATGACGAGATCGAGTCGGGATTGTAGGTTTTTAGCACCGCTGCCTCCTTGGAACCCTATGAATGTTTGACGAGCGGTTCATACCATGCCGCCTCGAAACCCGCCTTGTCGCGGCTTTCCGTGTTGAAGGGCGGTTTGAGAACGCCGCGATAATGCCGCCGAACCAGGGACTGGAACGTATCCACGGGGGGCAAGCCCCGTTTGTTGGCGATATGGGCGAACCAGCGACGGCCGACTGCGACATGGCCGACTTCGTCCTCGAAGATGACCCGCATTACCGAGGCGCTTTCTTCATCTCCCGCTCGCTCCAGCCGGGCAATCATCGCCGGCGTTACGTCGAGGCCGCGGGCTTCCAGCACGAGCGGCGCAATTGCGAGACGTGCGAGCACTTCGTGCGCCGTGTCTTGCGCTGCCTGCCACAACCCGTCATGGGCGGGGAGATCGCCGTAAGCC
>JAJFJC010000449.1 GCA_021774385.1 Alphaproteobacteria bacterium | reverse complement strand
ATTTCGGGAAGAGGCGGCGTAGATGGCAACGGAGCAGGCAAACACGCGGGTCGCGATCATTACCGGCGGTGCGGGTGGCATAGGCGCGGCGATGGCGCGACGGATGATCGTCGATGGGCATCGGCTCGCGCTCATGGATATCGATGGCGATGCGGCATCCAGCGTTGCGGAAACCATCAATAAGGAGGCCGGTACCAACGGCGTGCTCGGCGTCCATGGCGACGTTTCCAAGCCTGGCGATTGCGATCGGGCGGTCGCACAGGTTTCCGACGCCTTCGGGCAAGTCGACATCGTCGTAAACAATGCAGGCTTCGGGGCCAGTAAAATCCGCCCCGACGGCGAGAAGAACCTGCTCACCATCGAGGAACTGACCCCCGAAGTCTGGCGGCAGTTCTTTTCGGTCAATATCGACGGTCCGCTGCACATGATGCGTGCCGCCCTGCCCGGCATGAAGGAACGCGGCTGGGGCCGGATCATCAATGTCACCACCAGCTTCTTCACAATGCTGCGCAACATGCCCTATGGCGCGACCAAGGCGGCGCTGGAAGCGGGCTCGTCGGCTTGGGCCCAGGAACTCAACGGCACCGGCATCACCGTCAATGTGGTGGTGCCCGGTGGCCCGACCGACACGCCGTTCATCGCCCCTGAATCGGGACTGGACCCCGCCAAGATGCTGCGGCCCGCCGTAATGGGCGCACCGGTCGCCTGGCTGTGTTCGCGCGATGCGGATAATGTCACCGGCCAGCGTTTTATCGGCGGCAGATGGGACCCTGACCTAGCGGATGCGGAAGCTGCGGCCATCGCGGGTTCGCCCGTCGCCTGGCCGGAGCTCGCGGCTTCGACGGTCATCTGGCCCGACGACTGACGATGAGTTAATCGCCCCTTAACGCCAATTTTCCTATGTCGCGACCCGATGCTGGCGCAGCACACCGCCCGGCATCGGCGCATCGTCTTGCAGCACATCCGCGCCATCCTTACGGATCGTCACACCGTTGACGATGACGGCACGGATGCCCGATTCCTTCGACACCAGCCTGTCGGCACCGGCGGGGAAATCGTAGACGCGCTCCAATGGCCCTGCCCCAACGGTCTCGGGGTCGAAGATAGTGACATCCGCCGGACGGCCTTCGGCAAGCAAGCCGCGGTCCGTTAAACCGGCAACGTCGGCCGGGCGGGAGGTCAGCATCCTAACCGCTTCCTCGAGCGTAAACACCTGCTTCTCGCGCACCCAGCGGCTCAATAGATAGGTTGGCAAACAGGCATCGCACAATTGACTGGCATGAGCACCGGCGTCGGACAGTCCCAATACCGTACTGCTGGCCTTCAATAGGGGCTCGACCTCGTCCTCGTCATGGTTGGCGACCGGCATGCGGAACCGCGTTTCGAGGTTTTCCGCGAGCGACAGGTCGAGCGCGAAATCGGTCGGCGCCTGATTACGCTCCTTGGCGACCTCGAAAAGCGGCCGCTCGTCGAGGCTCGGATCCGACGGGCTTTGCGAAATAACGGTTTTGCCAAACGAGGACCGGAAGTTCTCGGCGACGGTCTCCATCTTTTCACGGAAAATCGTCCGGAACTCCGGATCTTGATATAGCTTTTTCTTGCCATCGAAATCGGCCGCGGACACCGGCTTGAAGATCGACATGGCCTCGAACATGAAGGGTTCCTTGAACTGATACTCGAAGTTCAAGGGACGCGGCGTCACCTGGGGAAAGACACGCAGGCCATCGGCCGCCATCTCTTCCGACTTCACGAGTTGCTCTTCATGATTGCCCTTGCCCAGGGCGAGCCCGGCGAGCAATGCCGTCCAGGTTACCGAGCAGCCCGGAATTTTCGCGACTTCCGCATATTCGTCGAGGAAGAAACCGCGGCCGGCCGTTGCCTCGAGAAGACCACCGCCGGCATCGCCCATGGCCTGCGCGAGGGCGAAAATTTCCGCCGCATCGCAGACGCGGCTGGGAACCTTGCGGCCGTCATACGCGACATGCGTCGGCGCGCGCGATGTCGCGAACCCGACCGCACCCGCTTTCATCGCCTCGGTGACGAGCGCTTGCATCTTTTCGATTTCATCGTCGGTCGCAATGCGTTCCGTCGCTTCCTCACCCATTACATACAGGCGCAGCGGCGTATGCCCGAGCAATACACCGACATTGATGGAAACGCCGGATGCATCGATGGCGTCAAGATATTCCGGGAAGGTTTCGAACGGCCATTCCGCACCGAGTCCCTCGTTAAGGGCCGCGACGCTCATGCCTTCTACCTTCTCCAGGGTGCGCACAATCAGGTCGCGGTGTTCCGGGCGCGTTGGGGCGACACCGAAACCGCAATTGCCAATCACCGCCGTCGTCACGCCGTGCCAGGGTGAAATCGACAGTTTGCGATCCCAGATAACCTGGGCATCGTAATGCGTGTGGATATCGACAAAGCCCGGCGCGACCACCGCGCCCGCGGCATCGATCGTTTCCCTGGCGTCGTCCGGCGCATCGCCAAGCGCGGCGATACGGCCATCGACAATACCGACGTCACCGCGATACCCCGCGCCGCCGCTGCCGTCGACAATGGTCCCGCCCGCGATCTTCAAATCGTAGGTCATGCGCCTTTCCCCCTAATAATCCTCTGCCCAGCCGCTCAGGCGACCTGGAGGCCATAAAGCTCCGACACATTGTCGTGCAATATGCGGTCACATTCATGCTCGGTCATGCCGGCGGTATGTTTGGCCAGCATTTCCTGGCTCCATGGCCAGGTAGCGTCGCTATGCGGAAAATCGTTGGCCCACATCAGGCGGTTGATGTTCATGTGTTCGCGCAATTGAAAGGCCGACCAGTCATCCTGAAACGTCATATAGACGTTTTCCTTGAAGTATTCGCTCGGCAGCCGCTCCAGCTCATCGCATTTCATCCAGTAACGATGCCGCTTATAGGCATGGTCCAGGCGATACATATAATGCGGCGCCCAACCGGCATCGGCTTCGACGCAAACCAGTTTCAGCTTCGGGTGACGCTCGAACACGCCGCCGAAGATGAAGGTTCCGATGATATCCTGATTGCCACGGATGATCGACAGGAAGGCATTGATCTTCGGTCCGCGATAGTCCTTCAGCGCGTCTTGCCGGGACGTCAGAATGTGAAAGGACAGCGGCAAATCCAAATCCACCGCCGCCTCGTAAAACGGGTCGTATATTGGGTGGTGATAATCTTCCTGCTGCGGTACCCCGACGAGCATCACGCCCTTGAAGCCCATTTCCTTGGCCTTGCGGAGTTCCTCGATGCCTTCTTCCGGCGAGGCCATCGCAATTTGCGGCATCCCGAACAGACGGTTCGGCAGCCCATCGCAGAACTCCTGTAGCCAGCGGTTATAGGCGTCGAAACAAGCGCGCTTATAGACGAAATCCTGATGGTTGCAGAGCATCATGCCGACGGAGGGGTAAATGATTTCCGCCGCGACGCCGTCGCGGTCCTGATCCGCCCCGCGTACCGAGGAATCCCAGCCGCCGCGATGTAATTCGTCGAAGACGCCCCCGCTGGTGCTCAATTCGGAAGGGTCTTTTCCAGCGGCGGCGACAAGGCTCAACGGTATCGGCGTGTCGAGGCCATCGATCACATAAATGTCGCCAAGCCGCTCGTGTTTGACGACACGCGGCGCGGTGTCGCGGTATTTCGGGTCGATATAGTCGATATAGCAGTTCGGCGGTTCGGTAATATGAGAATCCGCTGAAATCGGTCGTTTTGCCATTGGAACGCTCCCACGCCTCGGTATTTTCGAACAGATGTTAGGTTACTGTCTGCCTGATTGGATTGGAACGCAGAAATAAACCTGTGACCGGTTATAGCGACCGGAAGGTTCGCCAGCCGTCGTTTCGAGGCGGCCGCACGGGCTTTCGTGGATTGCGCTGTGGTCGGTCCGGGAATATCGACAATTCCCCCGTACGGGCATAGGGCACGGTCTTACGGCCGAGGGGGTGGCCGAT
>JAJFJC010000448.1 GCA_021774385.1 Alphaproteobacteria bacterium | reverse complement strand
AGGTCCGGGCCACGATGGGAGGTCGCGGCCCGGTGGGAGGGAGGAAATGTAAGACCGGTGTGCACGGCCTTAACGTTGACAAATCTACCTACCAATGTTGCACAGGGCAGTGACCAGCATCACAGATACTTTGGTGAAATATTTAAAAGAAGTATAAAATTTTACGGAATTTTTCTTAAAAGAAAAAATTAATTAAATTAAAGTAAAATGAATATTTTATTACGTTTTTTTATTTGTATTATTTGAAAATACTTTGACAATACTAACAATAATATTTATTATTGCTAAAATATAACAATGTTTAAAAGTACAAGGGCACAGCGACGACAATGCGCTACGAAAACGTCGTTTGGGCGTATAACGATATGGACGCCGCGCGCCGACTTTGGCCACGCGTTAAGGCTCTTATCGAAAAACAAGTCGAACATGGAGAACTTGAACTGAGCCTCGGCGATCAACGCCGCGTCATTGCCGCCGTTGTTAACGATTTGCTGGAGCAAGAAAAGCAATCCCAATTCAAGCAGATAGGGAGAATGGCTCGATTGTTTCGCCGAACCACCACACAAATTCCACACCAACAATCGGCTTAGGCAAGCCTAACGGTCCACGTCTCCGAAGATTTTTTCAGCACTGGCCACCAGAACACGGCCATCCTCAGTGCGGCGTGAAAAACCCCGTTTATCAAAAAATTCGAGCAGAATTATTGCCAAATTTCGTCCAAGGCCGGAACGTTTGTTATAAGCGCCGGCCGAAAAATTACCTTCGGGCAATGCCGATGCCATGTCTTCGGCGATTTTAGCCAATTCCAGCACGGTCCCGGGCAGAAAAAAGCGATTGTCGGCGACCCGCAAGACCAATCCGGCACGCGCCGCGCGCTGCAGGAATCGTTCAGTCGCCCTGCCATCGAGATCAATTGCTTCGGCGATCTCCAATACGCGCGGCGGGCGCAAACCATGTTCGCCCAACATCGGTTCAATTTTCGCCCAAAGTGCGGCATCTCCTGTCGAGAAAGACGGGCGATGCCCCGGTAGCATCAATTGCGTACCATCGCGCGCAAGGAGATTTTCCTTCAACAGATCGAGCACGACGGCACTAAAAACACTGGCTGAAGGGGAGCGCGGCAAGGCCCGCCGAAGTCGTTCTTCTTCCGGGCCGGGCTGATCGGGCCGCTGGCCGTGCCAATTCTTCAACGTCGCCAGCACGTCGTTGCGCAAGGAATCCCATGAGGTTCGCGTAATGCCGATAGGTTCTCTCGGTTGACCCAACCGAACCATTTCAACACCGCCCCACAGCGCTTCAGTCTCATCCGGCGCAACATTTCGAGCCCGCGAAAAGCGGTTCAAATCCAAACCGTCCGCGCTAAGTTGGAGGAGTTCGGCAAGTGCTTTCGCGGAATCCGTATTCGCCATGGCACGGACCATCGCGAGCCTTTGAGGTCGCGCGCGTCCACGTGCCGGCGAAAACGGATCAACGATCCAGCCGCCTCCCACCGTCCGCCGTGCGGATTGATCCCGCAGGATAAAACGATCGCCTGCGAGCGCTCCAATCGAATTATCGAGCACGAGTTGGACAAGGCCCGACTCCCCTGGTGCGATCGAGCCACCTTCGAGAATTGCCGCACGGCCCGTAACCGCCGCGGCCGCGAGGTGCGCATGTACAGGTGTCCAATGGCGAAACGATCGCTTTTCTGTCGGCAATATTCGAATTACCGCGTCGACACGACGTGTCGGCGCATGAGCCGCTTCGGCCACAATCCAGTCGCCACGATGCACCGTATCCCTATCGATATCCGCACCGGTAATGTTGAGTGCGCAGCGTTCACCGGCGAACCCACTTTCCGCCTTGCGATCTTGCGCGTGAATTGCCCGAACGCGAACAGGAAGCCCCGCGGGTGAAAGTACCAGCCGATCCCCCGTCGCGACACGGCCGGAATAAACAGTTCCGGTGACGACGAGGCCGGCTCCGGCGATCGTGAAAGTCCTGTCAACGGCAAGTCGAAAATTGCCCGCATCGGACCGAGCGGCAATCGTGCGCGCCGATTCCTCCAAATAGGCCCGCAGCGCGGGAATGCCCTCACCCTTCAAGCTCGACACGGGGAAGATTGGCGCCGACTCAAGCGTCGTGCCCGCGACAAGGGCTTCCACTTCCGACGCCGCCTCGGCGGCACGCTCAGGCGTCACACGGTCGATCTTCGTAAGGGCGACCGCGCCAACGGAAACACCAAGCAGATCAAGAATTGAAAGGTGCTCTTCGGTCTGCGGCATCGGCCCGTCATCGGCTGCGACAATCAACAATGCAAAATCGATACTACCGACACCCGCCAACATATTCCGGACAAATTTTTCATGGCCTGGAACATCAACAAAACCAAGAACGGAATCTTCAAAGTGCTTGTAGGCAAACCCAAGGTCGATCGTAAGACCGCGGCGTTTCTCTTCCGGCAACCTGTCGGCATCGACCCCGGTGAGCACCTTCACCAGCAGCGTCTTGCCGTGATCGATATGCCCAGCGGTAGCTACAATCATGACAAGTCCAACGCCTCGAGCTGTGCCACGAAAGACAGCTCATCGACCAGACAACGCAGATCGAACAGCAGCGCCCCATCTTGAACACGACCGATAACCGGTGCAGGCAGGCTCCTAAAAACTTCGACAATCCGGTTCAAGGTTCGGCCTTCACCGCGACCTTGCACGCGCGGCCGGATTTCTAGAGCCGTACTGTCCAATCTATCGACCGGTAAGGATCCACTACCGATCTGACTGCGACATGCGACGATTCCGACATCGGCGATTGGTTCTAACGCATTCGCCAGCACCGGACATATCCGCGTTGCCGCATCCGCGATATCGGCTGCCGACCGTGACAACAATCCAATAGCTGGAAGTCGATCGGCAAGCCGCGCGGGATCGGTGTAGAGCCTTAGAATTGCCTCCAACGCCGCAATCGTCACCTTATCCAAGCGCATTGCGCGTTTCATCGGATTCTTCCGAATTTTCGCGATAAGGTCGGCCCGCCCCACGATGAGCCCCGCCTGCGGTCCGCCCAGTAGCTTATCGCCGCTGAAAGTCACGATGTCCGCACCATCTGCTAGAGCCTCAGCCGGAGTCGGTTCATGTGGCAATCCATACTCGGCAAGGTCAGCAAGCGCGCCACTGCCCAAATCGTTTACAAAGGGAATATCTTTCTCTTTCGCCAGCGCCGCTAGCGCGGTCTCCGCCGGTGCCGTCGTGAATCCCTCGATCGCGTAATTACTCGCATGAACCTTCATGACCAGCGCGGTATCGTCGCCAGCATTGTCTGCGAAATCCGAAAGATGCGTTCTGTTGGTCGTGCCAACTTCGCGCAGAATACAGCCGGCGCGCGACATGATATCGGGAATACGGAACGATCCGCCGATCTCTATCAACTCACCTCGAGATACCAGGACTTCCTTGTCTCGCGCCAAGCTGTTCAAGACGAGTAAGACGGCGGCGGCGTTATTGTTCACAACGGTCGCCGCTTCCGCACCGGTCAACCGCGTCAGTAGCGGCTCCAGATGCGAATCCCGATCGCCCCGCCTTCCTTTCTCGAGATCGTATTCCAAATTGCACGCACCGGCAGCCTGTATCATGGCCTCGATCGCGGTTGCGGGAAGGGGCGCACGGCCCAAATTCGTATGCAAAACGGTGCCTGTCAGATTGAATACGCGTATCAGCGAGGGCTTGGCGAGTACGTCAAGGATCGCATTCACCCGCGCGGCAATCGCTTCGTCGCCGGTCTCCGCCGCACGATGTTCGGCAAGATCGCGGCGTGCCGCCGATAATACCGTGCGCACCGCATCAGTCACTGCGGGACGGCCATGCCTATCCAGCGCGGCACGTAAGGCCGGCGCACGCAGCATCTTGTCCACTGACGGAATGCCGAGACGGAGATTGGCGGTTTCACGAGGCATTATCTGGCAAGCTAAGGCGCCGGCAAAACCGCGTCAACGCCGGTTAAGGATTTGTCAATATTTTCCAGTAAAAATGAATAAAAAATTGAATAAAATCAAAGATATATTTTAAACGATAAAGAATGCTTTCTAAACAAAACTAGGCTAATGTCCGACATCATGACGATACAAAAACTCATCCCGCGACGGCGTGCCGTCTTGGCGCTGGCGTTTGCCGCGGCGCTTGGCGGTTGCGCTGGGAATCCGCCCGAAAGATATGCCGCGACCACGGACAAGATCGATCTTTCGGTATCTCTGTCGAAATCCGCCGCCGAAAGCCGAGCGCAAGGCAATATGACCGGTGCCGCGACACTCTACCGGCAAGCGCATGCCTCAAACCCGGAACGCGCCGCGCCGTTGGTCTCTCTAGGCGAGGTTTTGCTCGCGTCCGGCGACCCGAAAGGTGCGGCCGATGCCTATCGCAAGGCATTGATCATGGAAGTCGACAATGTCGAAGCGTTACGTGGCCTTGGCAACGCAATGGTCGCAATCGATCAGCCTGAGATGGCAATTGGTCATTACGACAAGGCGTTCGCGCTCGCACCCGAGGATCCGAGGGTTTATAATGGACTTGGCGTGGCCCGCGACCTACTAGGCCAGCACGATGAGGCGCAAAAGCTCTACCGTGGCGGCCTTTCCCTGAAGGCGGGCGATATCAATCTATTAACGAACCTTGGCTTATCGCTCTCGTTCGCCGGCAAGCACGACGCGGCGATCGAAGTCTTGCGCGACCTTGTCAATTCACCTCACGCAACCGCGCATCATCGACAAAATCTCGCACTCGCGCTGGGTCTCGCCGACCGCAAAAAGGATGCTGCAAAAGTTGCGCGCATGGATTTGGGCAGCCGCGCCGTACGTTCAAATCTAGCCTATTATGCGACGCTGCGGGCGCTTACGGATTCCACACAAAGAGTGAAAGCGGTTCATGCGCGGTTTTCCGGCCGCTAAGTTCGGATCACGGTAGTTGGCGCGGGTATCTATAATTCGGCGATAACGTCGCCGATCCAGAAAAACTCGCCAATACCGGTCGCGTGCGCGCAAGTCTTGCCCCTCTCGGAATCGCCAACCATGGCGCACCGAGATAGATCTAAATCGTAAACAGCAGCCAAGTCCTGAACCATCCCCGTGGATGGCTTCCGCCAGACGTGATCCCGTTCGGGCGCATGCATCGCGAAGCGAAAATTAATCACGGTATCACCGCAAAGCGCATTGATTTGCTGGATAAAGCCATAGACCTGCATTGCAGGCAGGCGTCCCAAGCCGGCTTGGTACTCTACAAATAATCGTCCGCGAAACGGTCAAGCCGCCGATGGAGTTCGTCAATATCTCGCCCAACAACCATGACAACAAGTTGATCGACGCCAATATCCCGATAAGCCTCGGCTCGGGCCTTGTCCAATTTGTGGCTATACGGGCCAACCGCGATATCGATCTCCGCCCTTTTTCGTCCCCGCGCCGCCAGTAGTTCATCCAACCTCGTAAGGCAGGACTTCGTCTCCTCGACGCCAATATTGAACCCGTACCAGCCCTGCCCCCTATCCGCGACCCGGCGGAGCGCGGCATCACTCTCACCGCCAAAATAGAGCGGTGGACCTGGTTGCTGTATCGGTTTGGGAAACTGGCGGCAGGGCGGCAAGTCATAGAATTCGCCTGAATACGACGATATGTCATCGGTCCATAGGCTCGAAATAACGTCGAGATACTCACGGCATCTTGCGCCACGGCGCGCGAAAGGGACGCCCAAAGCGGTGAATTCCTCTTCAAGCCAGCCAACGCCGACGCCAAAATCGATACGGCCGCCGGAAAGATAATCCACGGCGGCCACTTCCTTTGCCGTATATACGGGATTGCGTTGCGGAACGAGACAAATCCCCGTGCCCAACCTGATCCGTTCCGTATGCGCGGCGATGAACGATAGCGCCGTAAACGGCTCCAATAGACCGTGCTCGCTCCCTATGGGAATGCGGCCATCCTCGGCATACGGATATTCGGCGCTATACTCGTCGAACAGAACGACATGTTCGCCAAGCCAAATCGAATGAAAGCCACGGGCTTCCGCACCCACGGCCAGCGCCTTCACATAGGCCGCGTCATTATGAGGGTTGATAAGCGGGGCGAAAAGACTAACGCGCATGATCTGTTTACCCCAACGTCCACCGAATTTATTCAGCCGCCGCCGAAGGTTTGTCCCAAGCGGAAATAACGGGATTGCCCTTGATCAAGGTGCGATGCAGAACCCTCGCTTGCGAATGATCAACAGGTGAGCGCGCATGCATGGTACAACGGTTGTCCCACATCAGTAGGTCGCCCGCTTTCCAGTCATCATGCGACCACATCAGGGAATCATCTGTTGCCGCCGACCAGAGTTTAGCCAGCATCGCTTCACTTTCTTCATCGCCCAGTTCGACGATATAGCTCGACGGCCATTCGTAGTGACGCCCAAGATAAAGCGCCCGCTTGCCGGTCACGGGATGGATACGGACGAGCGGGTGACTGGGGCCGGTAATGTCATACCGCGTTTTCGGTTGTTTCTTGGTTGGCCGGAGAATGGCGGAGGTGTTGCGATGGTCGTCATGAACGCAATGCTTGCCTTCGATCGCCGCTTTGATTTCATCGGGCAAATTCTCGTAAGCGAGATACTGGTTGTTGAATGACGTTGCGCCACCACCGTCTTTTGCCGGCACGACATGGGCGTGTAACAGGCTGCCCGTCGGCGGCACTTCGACATAGGAATTGTCCGAATGCCATTTCAGGCCGTGACTGCGGTCAGCTTCCGACGCGATCCCGGCCTTCCCGAAATTGTCGACATTCGAGATGATCGTAATCGCCGGTCGTGTCGCGACACGGTCGTTCTCACCTGGCTTCACGCCTGCTTGGAGGAAAAAATCACGCGACTTCGCCGCCTGTTGACCGCCAAACAATTCCGCGGTGGCCAAAAGCTGATCATCGTCTAATTTCAAGCCACGAAATAGCAGAACCAAATGTTCGCCCCAAATTCTAACGATCTCGTCGCGAACATCGTCCGGCACCGGTTTGGCAAAATCTACTCCACGGACTTCAGCACCCAATGCACAGCCCGTAGGGATCACTTCAATGGCGGATAAAGTATTGACTTCGGTCATGCGAATTTTGCTCCTCGCTGTTTGCCGCCAGAACGCGTGGTCTGGCGACGGCGGCTAGATGTCCGGACCATTCTAGCAATATCGAGGAGATTCACTCAAATCGAAGGCCCGGCGGAAACCGCCGCTAGGACCCAAGCAAAGGTAGTGGTTACCGTAAACCCTGCCGCCGATGGAGAAACAGATAAGATGGTCAGAGCTTGCTGAAGCCATCCACAATGCTCAGGGCGCCTGGACCAATCAGTACGAAAAACAAAACGGGCAGGATAAAGATCACCATCGGGATCATCAGCGTCGCCGGCAAGCGGGCCGCCTTGGATTCGGCCGCCATCAGGCGTTCGTCCCTTAGTTCCTTCGCCAAAATTCTCAGCGATTGCGCCAATGGCGTACCATATTTCTCGGTCTGAATTAGTGTACTGACGAGCGCCTCGATATGCTTAATTCCCGTCCGTTCACAGAAATTTTCCAGCGCCATACGCCTGTCGGGCAGAAATCCAAGCTCAATACCCGTCAATTCCACCTCTTCCGCCATTTCGATCGATTGGTGGCGAATTTCTTGAGCAACGCGGGCAAGAGTCGCATCGAGGCTCGAACCCGCTTCCGTACAGATCACCATCAGATCAAGCGTATCCGGTAATGCCTTGATGAGCTGTTCTCGGCGCTTTGACGTCACGTTTTTTATATGTAATTCCGGCAGGTAAAATCCGGCTAACACGGCAATCAGCGCGGTGAACAACTTCGTTCGCGGTTCCAAGGACATGAAATCCAGCATGTAAAACAAAAACAACGCACCGGCGGCGCAGGCCAGTGGCAAACAAAACTTGGCAAACAGGTAGACCGCCACGGAATCGTTGGATCGAAATCCCGCGCGCACAAGCTTTTTTGCCGCCAGCGCCGCTGTTTGTCCACGCAATAGTTTTAGTTTTTCGACGGTCTGTCTCGCAACACCTACGCTGCGCGATACCTGAGGCGTGCGCCTTTTCGAGGCTGTCAGATCACGCTTCAATGCGTCACGGCGCCCGGACAACGCCCCAATGCGCCGCTGTACCGGCGTCCGTTCCAGCATGGCGCGCCACACCGTCAAAACCGCAAGGAAGGCTGCGCCGGCCGCAACAAGCGCGATATGTATGCCATCGATAGGACCTTGGGACAGCAATTCGTCGATATTCATATTTCGAACCTTACCATTCGGAACATCACAAATCCGCCGCAAGTCATCATGAACAATCCCGCGATCGTAAGCGCCATCCCGCGCGGGTCGGTGAAGAGTTTCATGACATACTCATTGTTCATGAGATAAAGCAGAGCGAACATGACAAATGGCAAGCACCCAAGAATATAAGCGCTGGCCCGCGCCTCCGACGACAATGCCCTAATCTTCAATTTCATCTGCCGGCGCCGGCGAAGGATGTCGGAGAGATTCGATAGGGTTTCCGCTAAATTACCCCCCGTTTCGCGTTGAATCGCAAGACTGATCCCAAAAAACTTTATTTCCGGCGTGTCAATCATTCCGGACACATCCTGAACCGCTTTTTCTACTGGGTCACCCAATATGAGACGTTCCGATACATCGGCGAATGTCTCCGCGACCGGGCCGGAAAGTTCTCGCCCGACGGCGATAATCGATTCAGAAACTGGCAACCCCGCCCGAAGACCCCGGACGATCACGTCAATGCCTTCGGGAAACTCGGAAGTGAACTTCGCCTGCCGGCGCTTGATTAAGGCGTTGACCAACATATGCGGCAACGCAACACCCGATGCCACCCCCAGAAGCGCCGCGATCATGGGCGGCATACCGACCGAGGCATAAACGGAATATCCTTCGCCGACGGCGATTATTAGCATGATCAAAACATAGTGGCCGAGCGTGATGGGATATCCAGTTCGTTCCAAGCGAAACCGCAATTTTTGAGGCCGTGGAATAAATTTGGTGAAAAACCGGTCGACCGACGATGCGGATTGTTCGCGGCGCAAATTCGCCATCATTGGTGTGGCGGGCCCCCGGGCGGCACGAGAGGCAACACCTTCTAAGCGTCGCATGCGGTGCTTACGCGTACTATTTGTCGCCGAGGCAACCAAAAAGATAAACATACACACCGAAACAACGGCGGAAACAATCATTGCCGCCGCGCGCCAATCGTCGCCAAATATTTCGATTAGATCGGTCATACGGCTTCTATCAGCGGGCGGTCGAGGCCGAAATAGGCGGCTTTCTCGGCAAATTGTGGACGCAGACCGGAGGATCTGAAGTTACCCATCAATGTTCCATCACGATCCTCACCCTCATAATCAAAAGTGAACAGGTCTTGCGTCGTAATCGTTTCACCCTCGATACCGACTACTTCCGACACGTGGGTCACGCGACGTATGCCGTCGCGCATTCGACTAATCTGTACGATCAAATCCAGCGCGGACGCGATCTGCGTTCGAACCGCACCGATCGGCATATTCATACCCGCCATCCCAAACATATTCTCCAGCCGGGTCAGCGCTTCGCGCGGGCGGTTCGCGTGGATCGTCGACATGGACCCTTCATGGCCCGTATTCATCGCCTGCAGCATATCGACCGCTTCCGAACCGCGGCACTCGCCAAGGATGATCCTATCCGGCCGCATACGCAGCGAGTTTTTCACCAAATCCCTGATCGAGACTTCGCCGTCGCCTTCGAGGTTTGCGGGCCGCGTCTCCAGACGGACGACATGCGGCTGTTGCAATTGCAGCTCGGCGGCATCCTCGATGGTTACGATACGCTCGCCCTGATCGATCATGCGGCTGAACGCGTTGAGCAACGTTGTTTTGCCGGAACCTGTACCGCCCGAAATGAGGATATTAAGCCGGCACCGGGATGCGATCTTGAACACCGTCGCCATTGAATCGGAAATATTCTTCTGCTGCGCCATGATATCCAGCGTGATTTTCTTCTTCGCGAATTTCCGGATCGAGATCGAGGCACCATCGATCGCTAGCGGCGGTATGATAATATTGACTCGGCTGCCATCTTCGAGACGCGCATCGCACATCGGGCTTGTCTCATCGACCCGCCGGCCAATCCGCGTCACGATCCGCGACGCAATGGACTGGAGGTGGGCGTTGTCACGGAACGCAATATCCGTGAGCGTCAGTTTACCACCCCGCTCAATGTAGACCTGCTTTGGTCCATTCACCATGATATCGGTAATTTTCTCGTCCGAGAGCACTTCTTCCAAGGGACCAAGACCAAGCATATCGTTGACGAGGTTCGTGACCAGGTCGCGTTGCTCGATCTGATTGAGCTGGATACTTTCCTCGTGCAGCAACTCGACAACGACTTCGGCAATCTGCCGCGCAAGTTCCTTGCGCGTCAATTGCGATGCCGCAGCCGGATCTATCCGCTCCATGAGTATTGGTCGAACCCGAAGCGCGGCCTCCTCGACACTGGCTTTACTTTTCGCGCGGCTCGAGGATATATCCGCATCACCCTTTTCGGCATTTGGGTCAACGCCATACTGTGGTTTCGGCGGTGCCTCCTTTGAAGTTGGCGGTGTCGTGTTTGCCGTGGTTCGCGACGCCGGCGGCGCGCCCGGCAAACACTTGTTTGCCGGTTCATCATAAAGCTCGTTTACGATCTCCGTCACTAAGTCACGTTGTTGCAAAAGGTTGAGACTATTTCCCGCGGCGGTGACTTCTTTCTCCGCAATATCCTTGATCCGTCGTGCGAGCACCCCGCGACTCAGGCCTTTCAGTACTTCTTGATCCATCTCCTCGCTAATTTTTGCAATCACACGCGCCGCGATTGGCGATAGTGACTTGCCTGCGAGATCATCGCCTTCGGGAAAGCGCAATACAGCTTCATCGGTCATCGTCTAAACCATCCCTTGCGCTTTTTGGGCTTGGCGTCTCCCGCGACCCGTTCCGCAATACGACGGAAGGCTTTTGGTAGACCTTTTCGGCCTCCGGCTGCGGGAACGGCCTTGCCGTTATTCGCGGCATCCGCCGCACTTCGGGCATCGAAGGGAATGTGGAATTCAATCTTCGTTTCGATGCCACGTTCAAAATCTGATTGACCGATTGTGGTTTTCTTATCCTGCCCTTCGACAATGACGATCCCCACCGAGGAGTCTGGCGATGCTTCTTTCACAAGGTTCTTTAGGCGCACCGTGTCCCGCATGCCCGACAACGAAAGATCGCTAACCAGCAATATATTCGACATCCGCGCGAGCAAGGGTCGTTGAAACGTGACCAGTGACCGCGGCAAATCGATCACCAAATGATTGAAATCGGGCTCGATCGACGTGTACAGCATCTCGATGCCATCGGGTGTGACGAACAGCGAATCCTCAAGCGGTTCTTCGCCGCCGAGGACATGAAGGTTTTCGCTTTCGTTCACCATTGCACTGGATATGAACATGGAGTCGATACGGTCCGGCGCCTCTAGCGCTTCGCGCAAGCCGCGTCCCGGCAAAAGGTCCAAAGCCAATGCGCAAGTTCCAAATTGAAGGTCAAGATCAAGCAATGCTGTACGCTGGCCGTATTCATGCGCCAGAAGCCAAGCGACACTTACCGAAACAGTCGTCGCGCCAACGCCACCACGCGCGCCGATTATCGCCGTGGAAACCGACGTTAGCTCCGTAATTTCAGCAACCTCGCCACGTCGTTTCGCGGTGAGCGCGCGCGCCAGTTCTTCTTCCACGATGGGAGAAACGAGATAGTCCATCGCGCCCGCATCCGTAAGCGCGCGAAAGAGAGTCACGTCATTGACAGGTCCCGTTGCCACAATGTGGTTCGCACCACGTTCCGTAAGATGTTGTATGTCCGCGACCGGGTCCGGTGAATCGGAAATATCGACCAGTAGTACGGCACAATCCGGTGCCCCCGCCGCCACCGCGGTGGAAAGTCCTCCAGGAACAACAGACAAATGCGGCGCGACACCATGAAGCGAGAGATTAGAGAGAGCCGTCTGGGTCGACTCGTCTTGCGTGAACGCAACAATATTGCCGGTGACCGTCAGCCCGCCGCCGGGCTCATATCCAGCGACGGCACGATCGACGCTCGCAACCGCCGTCATCTCGCACCCTCGAATCCGCTTGCTCTGTCGTCGTCCAGAAGTTTGGTTATCTTGCCTTCGCGATAACGGCGGACCGCGGCTGAAACGGCTTCGCCATCAGAGGGGCCAGGCGTACTGCCGCGCACCAAGTCGCGCGGATTGACAACCATCATTCCTAGGTTGGCGGTGTTGGAGCATCCGAATCCGCTCAACGGCGTGTTCTCGCTATCCTCGCCGACCGGCTTGCTCCAATTCGGGCAGGTTGGTGGTGTAACAATATAGCGTTCGACAAGCACATTGACGCGCCCTGGCGTTCCATTCACGCCGGTCTGTTGTACGGAAAGATGCTGATATGCCAATCGCGCACCCAAGGCGACGCGTTGGTCCGGGGATCCGCCATCAAGAAGGACGGCGTCACCGGCGCCGACTTGAATGTTGCGGAGAAAGGCATCGAGCTTTGCACGCTCGGAGATAGATGGATCTCGCGCACCGTTTCGATACATCACTTCATGCTCGAAACGAACCAGATCAACCTTATTCTTCTGGGTGTATTCGCTCAACGGGCGATCCGCCGTTGCTTTACAGCCGGAAAGCACGACTAGAACCATTAGTGTCAGTAGCGTTCTCATCTTTTCCTCCCTATTCCAAGATGAAGCCAACCGGACCGACCAACCCCGGCGTGCCATCACGGCCCAGCGGCGGTGTATTCGGTCCCGTTGGTGTCGCACGGTGGTTGGCACCAAACAGGATTCGTTCAGAATCATGCGGAGGCCTAAAACCATTCGTCGGCGAGGCCAATTGGGTGTTCACCGGCCGAACAATGTAAGGCGTGACGATGATGACCAATTCACTTTCCGCCTTCTGAAACTTCGTCGATCGAAATAAAGGCCCGATGACAGGCAATTGTGCGAGACCCGGGAATTCCTCCACGGTTTGGTTCGTGGTATTCTGGAGCAACCCAGCAATCGCGAAGCTTTGTCCGGTACCAAGCTCCACCGTCGTTTCGGTACGCCGCGTCGCCAACGCCGGCACGGTAAATCCGGCCAATTGAATTGCACCGGCATCGGAAAGTTGACTGACTTCTGGACGAACACGCATATTGATCCGTCCGCTACCAAGTAGGGTCGGCGTAAACGCCAGACTGACGCCGAATTTCTTGAACTCGATCGTTATCGTCCCATCATCCCCAGGAACCGGTATCGGAAACTCGCCACCCGCGAGGAAGCTCGCCGTTTCACCCGACATCGCGGTCAAGTTCGGTTCCGCCAGCAACGTTATCAACCCTTCGTCATCCAAGGCATCGACCAAAGCGTTAATGTCGAATACGCCATTGCTGAAACTCGCGGAGGCGTTGTTCGCTGTCGCCGCTTGCGTGACTAACGCGCCGACAGCCCCGGCGGGATTTCCGACCGCAAGTCCGACAGCCAAATTGCCCGCGGTCCGCAGAACATCCCAGTTAATGCCCAGCTCTTTGTTGAGTTCGCGACTGACTTCAGCAACACGAACCCGCAAATTGACTTGGTTCGGGCCCGTCACGCGAACCCGGTTGATGACCTCATCGTTCTCGCCAAGAACACGGGTCGCCAAGCGTCGAAGGTCTTCCGCCTGTTCGGCATTGGCAACCGCGCCGGTTATTACAACAGTCCCTTCAACCGAACGGACATCGATCATATCGTCGGGCAGGATGCCACGAATCATATCCTTGAGCCGTGTTAGGTTATGCGCAACGACAACCCGAGTATTGAGAATGACCATTTCGCGCTTATCGACCGCGAACAAAGTGGTTTCTCCTGGTCGACGACCGAAAATATAGATCAGTGTGGGTGACTTGAGTTGCACGTCGGCGATGCCCGGTTCGGCGATAAACACCGTGTCCACTGGACGCACGAGGCGCAATAATTGCCCCTTGTTCGCTTCGAGCGTAACCGGTTCCGGGTCGGCATCAACAATCCGCAAGCGCGGGGGTTCGGTCGCCGCCGCGGCTTGCATCGCGGAGAGAGAAACTAGGATTAACGTGGCGAGGAGCCGTTTCATTATTTTACCTTCCCGATTAGATTTTTAGGCGCATTGGCAGGCGTAAGGGCGGCTTGTTTCGCCGCGGGCTGGATGTTCGCGCCTGCCGCCCGGTTGTATCCACCGACCGAGTTCTTCGCGAATTGCCGGTCCGTCGCCGTTCCCCCACGGAAAACCTTAACCACGTGGGAATTTTTGTTGTTGCCCTTGCGCGGGATTAAATGGCTAGCCTCGGTGTCCCACGTATAGGTACGCGACTTTCGTAGCGATGTTAGCGATTGTTCCTTTTTCGCAAGGCTACGCAAAGACAGCGAAAGCCGGCCCATTTCACTCGCAACGGCAATCACCTCGGCCTGTTTAGGTGAAACCTCCAAGGTTGCCGTCTTCGCCACCTCCGCCTTGCCATCAACATCATCGGTACGCTGATCAACCGCCAGGACTCGAATATCACTCAATACGGTTTCGGTCGCTCGGCGTATTTCTTCTTTATCGATTCCGCCGCGAATCGTATGCGTCAGAAGCATGTCGACTTTGTCGCCCGGGAAAACGAAACCCGAAATTCCGGTCGTCGCATTGATCGGTACCGAAATTGCCCTGGTCCC
>JAJFJC010000447.1 GCA_021774385.1 Alphaproteobacteria bacterium | reverse complement strand
TACGCATCGCGGCGTTTGGCCCACCACGCCTCATGATACAGCTTACCAAATTCATTGATGGCATCGCGCTCGCGAATGACCAGATAGCGCGCCGGTTGGGTGTTGCCTCCGTTCGGTGCCTTGGAGGCCGAATCCAAAATGATCTGCAGTTGCTCGTCCGTGACCGGGCGATTGGGATCCAGCCTACGCGTGGCGCGCTGGCTAAACATTGCTTCACCGATCGGCATCGTCAGTTCGGCGGGCGGGTCGAGGCGGACCATGTCCATCGCGTTACTCCTTAAAGTTTGAGCCAGTGCCGGGTGTCGGCCCGGGTTGGTGTGATATGAAGTGTAAGACCCGCGTAAATGCAGTGTCTATAGATCTTCCAATGTTGTCTTTGACGCGCGATTCTTCGTGATCCGGTCTACACCAACTTGATGACTTTGCCTTCCCGGTGTGAACGCTCCATGGCGTCAATCAGCGTATGCCGGACAACAGCATTGTTAAAATTTGGCGCATCTGTTTTCCCCGATTGTATTGCCTTGGCAAAGCGGGCGTAGGCCTGCCCGACGTTTCGCCCAGGGCCGGCCGCCATATCCGCCGGAATAAGCCGGTAGCTGTCGGGCGCGGTAATCTCCGACAATTTTTCCGTGCCGATCGCGAGGTGAAGCTGGCTGGGTCCGATGTTGACGGATTTGGAGGTCAGCACCAGGGTCCCTTTGCGGCCATAAATCTCCATACGCGTGCCGCTCGCGTTGTAGGGGACGCTGGCCAGTTGGTAGGACACTTCCGCGCCGCTTTTGAGCACGCCCGCGGCGCTGACGGTGTCCGGTGCATCCACGGGAAAGTCGTCCCCGGTTACGGCGTGCTTCCACATATCGATGTTCGTCGTTACCCGCGCGCTGACCTCGGCGAACTCTCCCAGGATGTAACACAGGGCATCTATTGAATGTCCGCCCGGGATGGTCATCGGGTTGGCGCCATTGGCGCGAATTCCCTGCCAGATGCGGCCGTCCCCGCGCTCGGTGACCGCACCGACCATCACGCTCAAGTTAACGGTTACGATCTCGCCGATTTCATCGTTGGTGATGAGGTCGCGGGCATACATCACGGCGGGGTCGCTTTGCGCCTGTAGGCCAACCAACGTCTGTAAGCCGGCTACCTTGGCGCTGTCGGCCATTTCCGTCGCTTCCGCCAGATGTGCCCCCAGGGGCCACTCGCAGCATACCGGCTTTTTAGCCTCAATCGCGGCCGTGACGAGCTGCTGGTGCAACGGTACGCGAACGACCACGGCGATGAGGTCGACATCGGGGTGAGCGACCATCTCATTCATGTCATGAAAGGCAAGCGCGGCACCGAACTTCTCGGCCGACGCTCTCGCGGTCTCCTCGTGGGCGGTACAAACGGCCTTTAATTCATAGTCCGGCAACGCTTGTAATGCCGGCACATGGGCGTTCGCGCCCCAGCCACTCCCGCCCGGCGTAACGGTTGCACCAACAATTCCGACCCTGATTTTATCTGCCACGACTGTTTCCTTTGTCTGTGATAACGACGAAGCACCGCCCGATGGTCGAGCTTAGCACGCTTCGCCTTTTAAATACCGGCGCTACCGCTTCCAGCCAATCCAGTCGCAAAGGGCGTCGCCCATGATGAGCTTCTTATCGGCGTCCGGAATCCAATCGATCTCCTGAAAATGCGTAACACATTGTTGCCATGAGCACGGCATCTTCGTGATGTCGGTGCCCCAAAAGAGCCGGCGAGGGCCGAATGCGTCGTACATGGCGCGGTAATGTTTATGAAGACTTTTAAAGGGATAGGCGTCGTCCGCGTAAAATGGGCCGCCCGTCAATTTGACCGCGACATTGGGATAGCGAGCGAGAGCCGTCAGCGCCGCCATATTTGGAAATGCAGCATCGCCTTTGGCGCCGCGGAGCGCACCCATGTGGTCCACTACTAGCTTCAACGCCGGATGGCGTTCCGCGATTCCGCCCAGCGCTGGCAACCAGTCGCCGGCGAGCAGGGCGAGCGGCATTCCGGCTTTCTCGGCGGCGGGCCACAGCCAATCCAAGGTGCCGTCCGTTGGCCAGGTCTGATTGTGGGGCTTGTTGAAATAAAACCGGAACCCCAACATGCCGGACCGCTCTTTCCAATCCTGGATGTGCGAGCGGCTCTCCGGCTTGTCGAGCGGGGGATAGCCAAAAATGGCAAAGCGGTCGGGGTAGGTCTGCACGGCCGCGACCGCCTGCTCGTTGGAGTCCGGATCCCAACTCGCGGGAGGATGAATTACGGCGCCGTCGATGCCGGCGTCGTCCATGTCGCGGATGGCTTCCTCGACTAGATACGGCGCGGCACGATGGGGAGGATTCGCGACCCCCTGACGCCAGAGGTGAATTTGCGCGTCGATAATTGGCATTTGGTTTCTCACTAATTTTGGTAGGGCGTGACGTTGCGGATCAGCTCCCACTATTCATGCCTATCGTTAGATTAGACAATACCAGGTGTTTGACGGGCAATAATTTACGGTTGCGTCGATGTCCGACGGGTCAAGATTTGCCGTCGAACCTCCGCGCGAATTTCCTAACATCGCGTCAAACTCTGCCAACGCTGGATCGTTGTACGGCCACGCTCTAGTTTGTTCGTACCTGTGACATTTCATCGACGCGAGGTATCGTCTTCGGTTGGTACCAGACGTGAACCGTATAGGAGACGACGCCATGGGCGCGCTTGACGGTACTAAAGTTCTCGACCTAAACCGCGTTCTGGCTGTTCCGTTTTGTGGGCAGGTGCTCGCCGACAACGGTGCCGATGTCATCAAGGTTGAAACACTGGGCGGTGACCTGAACCGATCCCGTTCTCTTTCCCTGACAGCGCAAGGTGTGCCAAGCTAGCTTACACACTGAACTCTTTCATGCCATCAACCAGCCGGGGGAAACCAGCCATGCCGGATACGATAAGCGACCCTATCGCCAACATCGCCGATTTTAGCTTTTTGGAAGGCGTAAAAGTGGTCGACTTCACCCAGTTCGAGGCCGGCACCACCTGTACCGAGGCGCTGGCCTGGATGGGCGCCGATGTGGTCAAAGTCGAGAACCCAAATCGAGGCGACCCCGGCCGCCGGCTGCGGCCCGGCCAGCCGGACGATGACCCCTATTACTTCCACGTTTTCAACGCCAATAAGAAGTCTATCGCCGTCAACCTGAAGTCCGACAAGGGCCTCGCGCTGGTCAAGGACATGATCCGAGAGGCGGACGTTATGGTGGAAAATTTCGCCCCCGGCGCTATTGAACGCCTCGGACTGTCATACGAAGTGGTCAAGGAAATCAACCCCGGCATCATCTACGCCCAGATCAAGGGCTTTGGCGCGGGCAGTCCTTATGAGAAGAACCTCGCCTTCGACATGATCGCCCAGGCCGCCGGCGGCACCTTCAGTGTCACCGGCGAATCCGACGGTCCGCCGACTCGGCCCGGGATTTCGATCGGCGACACTGGCACCGGCATGGTGATGGCCTTCACCATCGCGAGCGCCCTGAACAAGCGCAAGGAAACGGGTGAGGGGCATCACCTGCAGGTCGCGATGCAGGATGCGATCCTGCACTATATGCGGACCAATTTCGCGACCACCGGCCGTACCGGCAAACCGGCGGGACGCGCCGGCAGCAAGATCGCGGATACCCAGTCGGCGCCGAAGGGGCTGTTCCCCTGCGCGCCGGGCGGATCGAACGATTATGTCTATATTTCAACCAGTGCCGCGAATCCGGAACATTGGAGCCGACTGCTGAAGGTGGTCGGGCGCGAGGATTTGATTGGTGACGAACGCTATCTCACGCCGCGTGACCGTGTGGTGAGAGAGCCGGAGGTGGATGAGATCGTCGCCGCCTGGACACGAACCCAATCCAAGTTCGAGGCGATGGAAAAGATTGGTGGCGAGGGGATTCCGGTTGGCCCGGTACTGGACACGATGGAGCTGAACAACGACGTGACCTTCGAGGAGCGCGGCATCATGCAGACCATGGTCCACTCCGTGCACAAACCCTTCAAGATGCCGGCCTGGCCGGTACGGGTGGACGGCCGGCCGACGCGCATCAAGCCGTCGCCGATGCTGGGCGAGCATACCGACGAGGTGTTGCGCGACTGGCTACATCTCGACGGTGACGCGGTGGCGGACCTCAAATCGGACGGTGCGGCGAAGTAACGTTGCGGGGATGCCAGGCGCGGTCAGTCTTTCCCGAGACCCCAGGCGACGGCGTTTTCCAGCAGGCGCGTGAAGGCTTCAGTTTCCCAGACGCTGTGTAATTCGGGCGGCATAGCGCCTGTCGGGTCAATGCTCGTGTCCACCGACGACTCATTGCCGGTGCGGCCTGTATGGCAATGGCCGAGCCCGACATAGACGATTTCGCCTTTCCCGACATCGCGCGCGTAGCCGAGCACACGCGTCTTGCCATCCGGCTGCACCGAAGTGTCCTTGTCATAGACGAAGCCGAAGCCGGGCGGTGAAGGATCCTTTGCCAACTCGGTCGTCAGCAGGATGTGGCTGGTGTCTGGGTCCAGTAGTTCGATGAGATAAAGCTCGTCCTGCACGGTGAAGCGACCAGCCAGGCCACGCGTGACGGGATGGTCGCCGGTGACGGTCACGTCGAAGGCGGATATCGGCGGGTGATTGAGGAAAAAGCATCCCAGCGTCCCGTGATGAGGGCCCTTGACCATCATCCTCGCGGGACGGCCATTGCGGCCAACGCGCTCGGTCTTCATCGCCTTACCGCCCGACGTGCCGTGCAGGGCGAACCAACGGCCGCCCGCCTCGAGCCAGCCCTGCAAGGCTTCGTTCTCCGAACCCATCGGGTAGGGACCCGCGACATAGGTGACCAGCAGGTCGGTCCCCGGCAACCAGCGCTCGATGTCCTGGAAATCGTTGGCGACGGTGATCGAGAGATCGTTACCGTCTTCCAGTTTCCGCAGGAGTTGCAGGCGGGCATAGTTCATATCGTGTCGCGCCGGGGAGCCCGGTGGGAATCCCCCCGCGATGAGATGGGCGCGCTTGGTTGTGGTCACGGTAACTCCTCCTGTTCGGTGAGGTGATTCGTCGATATCGGCACGGATTTTACAGCGCAGTCCACACTTTAGGGTAACTTGTACACCCGTTGTGCCGTTCCGCTGAAAATCGCTTCTTTCTCCGTGGCGGAGGCTCCCTGCGCGATGCGTTTGAATGTATTCCAGAGCGCTGCGTACCCGATTCCCATTTTCTCGACGGGAAAATTGCTTTCCACCATGCAGCGGTCCGCGCCGAAGAGTTCGATGCAGGGTTCAATATAAGGTCGCCAGTAATCCGCCAAAGCCGCTGAGTCCGGCGGGGTGGGGAGCGCGCCGTAATCGTAGGCGGCGAGCCGCATCATCATGCCGCCAAGTTTGACGGTCACATTTTGGCAAGCTGCGATTTCCGTAATTGACGCGAGCCATTGCGCGTGGACCTCGTCATTCTTGCCCTCATAGGGGCCATAGCCCAGAGGGCCTCCACAATGGCAGAGAATGATGTTCGCGTCCGGATGACTGCGGGCGAGGTTGAGCACTTCGCGGAGTTGAGTGTGAAAGACCCAGGCGTCCAGCGAAAGATTGTGAGCGGTCAATCGGTCCAGGCCGTCGCCGAATGCGGGCGCTGAATAGAGGCCCGCGGCCCGGGTACTGTTGCCAATGACAGGGTCCGAATCCCAGGCGCCCGAATGACGCACGCCTCGAAAGCGTCCGCCCCCCGCTTGGATATGGGCTTCGAGTACGGCGTCGAGCCGGTCGCCAAGCGTGAGATTGGCGAATCCGACGATCCCGGCGGCGACGTGCGTATCGCCGTATACTCCACTCTCGCTCATCGCCGCGATCCCGGCGACGAATTCGGTCTCGCCGACGCACCGCAGTTCCTTCGGCCCGTCGGCCCGGTACATCGCGTGGCACTGCACGAAAACGGTCTGCGTCACATTGTGGCCAGTCGCGACGTCCGACAGGAATTCCGGGAGCAGATAGCTGTACGTCGACGGGTGGTCCCACAGGTGATGATGGGTGTCGACAATTTGCAGGTCCGGGTCGATGACTGGTTCGGCGGGCGCGCGGGACAGCCAGTCCAAATTCGGTGTTGTGATCCGTCCGAAACGGGTCGTCGAATTGTTTTCGTTCACACAGTGCCTCCAGAACTTTCGGTGCTTATGCATGTTGCCTCAAGTAACCGATACAGGGGCCGGTTTGTCAAAACCGACTTCGCTATCGACATGGAGGCGTTGTTATCGGTGCCGCGACATAGAGCCGCCTTTCGTTTTACGCCTTAGCGGAATTTTCCGGCGATTAATCCAGCAGTGCTAGATCGATTGTATCGCCCATCTTGCAATAGCCGAGATCGCTTGGGTGAAGTCCATCGCCACAATCATAGTCCGGCAGCATCTGCGTCGGACAGTCGGGATCCCGCAACGCCTTGTCGAAATCGACGACACCGTCCAAATTGCTACTTTCGCGGATCCACTCATTGACGGCAACGCGATGTTGTTCGCGTTCCAGATTCCAGGCGCCCGGCAGGAATGTTTCGTTTCCGAACGGGGTCAATGTGGCGCCGATCAGTTTTATGCCGCGGGTTTGCGCGCGCAAGGCCATCTGACTGAGCCCGGCGATCATTCGCTCGGCAGTGGTTTCCTGCTCGGGTCTGGCTATCCGGTTGCGCAGATCGTTGGTGCCGAGCATGACGATGGCATGGGTAACGCCGGGCTGCGCCAGGACATCACGATCGAACCGCCGCAATCCGCTGTCGCCGCGCAAATCATGTAAAATGCGGTTACCACCGAGGCCCTGGTTCATCACGCCAAGACGCCGTCCGTTCGGGCGACCGGTTAACCGTCTGGCAAGCTGGTCGGGCCAGCGGCTAAAGGTATCATGCGTTGAGATATTGGCGTCGGTTAGCGAGTCGCCAAGCGCGACCACGCCACCCGTTTCTCCGGATGCCAGCACGTCGACGCCACTAACAAAGAACCATTCGTCGATGATTTTGCCAACGGGCATATTGACTGCTGCGGTAAAATCGCCCGGTGGCGAAATATAGTTGGTCTGCCGCGCATAGCGTCCCGTGATCTGGAAGGCCGGCGAAACTTCACCGGGCAGGTGGAGCGAAACGGACAGGTCGGTGAGCGGTGGCACATCAAGCGTGATGGGATCGCTAATGATGAACGCGCCCGCGGCAACGATCGCCTTCCCCGAACCGCCAAAGGTAAGCGTTCGATTCGAGCCGGGTACGATCGCCGGGCCCTGATCGCGAACCCCAATGCTGGCGGCGCCGATCACGAGATTGTCGCAGCCATAGGCGTTTGATACCCGAATCCTGAGTGTATCGCCGCCAATACTGATGCGCGGGTTCATCCTCAAAGTATGATTGTCGAAACCCAGGCCGGCGACACTCGGTGCCGGCGCGGTTGCCCAGGTGCCAACCCAATGCTTTGTGTCGTCCATCAATTGTTCTCCTATTGCTAACGGCGCCAGCCGCATTTTTACCAATCCGCGGACTCCGGAACGTTGGTTGCGTTTGACCCCTTTATCATAAATCTAGGCGCGCCTTCCGCAATCCAGGTGAACCTGTTTCGGTGAATGGGGCCTTGCGAATGGCGTAAAGCCGAATTTTGGATTTCCTTTGCTTTAAAAAAAATCTTGCAACCGACATTGTTGATCCAGGTTGGCGGCGGTTAGTATCGATCCCAACATGAAGCCCGATTGAGGCGATTGTCATTAATGGAAGGAATAGGCCAATGGATGGAAACAGCTTACCGACTTCGAGTACAGCGCTTGAAGGTATCAAGGTTCTTGATTTCACGCAGTTCGAGGCTGGACCATCCTGCACCCAGGCGCTGGCCTGGATGGGTGCGGAGGTCGTCAAAGTAGAAGAGCCAAAACGCGGTGAGCCTGGCCGTTGGGGGTTCAGTAACCGCCCGGACGCGGACGCGCATTATTTTATTTTCTACAATACCAACAAGAAGTCGATTACCTGCAATCTCAAATCGCCGGAAGGCAAGGCGCTGATTGAGAAAATGGTCAAGGAAGTCGATGTCGTTATCGAGAACATGGCGCCCGGCACCTTTGCGCGGCTCGGCTTTGACTATGAACGGCTGAGCGAACTGAACCCACGGATCATCTTCGCCCAGGTGAAGGGGTTTTCGCCCGAAGGACCGCATGCGGACTATCTTGCCTTCGACATGATCGCGCAGGCTGCCGGTGGCACCTTCGCCATCAATGGCATGCCCGACCAACCGCCAATCCGCCCGGGCGCGACCATGGGCGATACGGGCACTGGTATGATGGCCGCGATGGGCATCCTCGGCGCACTGTTCCAGCGCGTCACCACGGGCAAGGGCCAGCATGTTCAGGTTGCCATGCGCGATGCGATGGTCAATTACAGCCGCACGTCGATGAGCCGCCAGGCGCAGCGCGAAGATGGTTCGCTATTGCCGCGTGGCGGTAACGACGTTATTGGCACCGCGCCCGGCGGACTTTTCCCGTGCAAGCCGGGCGGGCTCGACGACTGGGCCTATATCTTTGCCTCGCGCGGCAACGAGGAGCACTGGCGACGGTTGGTCAAGGCGATCGGCCGCGAAGATTTGCTCGACGATCCTCGTCTGCAGGACGGCGGCTCTCGGTTTGAGCATAAGGATGTCGTCGATGAGGCAATCTCGGCCTGGACGTCGCAGCATACCAAGCGGGAGGTGATGGAAATCATCGCCAGCGCGAAGGTGCCCTGCGGCGCGGTACTCAACATGAAGGAGCAGCTTGAGGATGAGGATCTGCGCAAGCGCGGCATCATCACCAAAATCGACCACCCCGTGCGCGGTGAAATGGTCGTGCCGGGTACACCGATCATGATGTCGGACAGCAAGGTTCCGGTGAGTACCGCCCCTATTCATGGCGGCAATAACGAGGAAGTCTACGGCAACTGGCTCGGTCTCTCCGCCGAAGAGGTCAAGAAAATGCGCGAGGAAAATGTTATCTGAGTGACCTGCAATGCGGCGCCTAATCTGGCGCCGCACTGTATCTCAGGTTTGTGGTTGACTCTACGCGGGGCCGGCGACCGAGAGTTTGCCTTGAACGCCATGTTTCTCGATGAAGCTTGCGATCAAGCCGCTTGCTTTTGACTCTTCGACGAATACTTTGAGCCAGGCGTAGGCCGCGTCATTGCCCTTGTTCACGCCGACGGCTTGTTGCACGGCGGCGAACTGACCGTCGAGAATCCGTGAGCCCGGCAGCTTGTCCGTCTCCGTAATAAGGCGCGGGCGGAGGCTGGCCAGCGCATCCATCTTGTCGTTAACGAACTGATCGAACGCCGCATCGCCGCCGACGACAGGTCTCAGATCCGCTTGCTTGATGTTGTTCTCCAGCCATAAGCCGTAGGCGCTGCCTTTCGAAACCGAGATGGTGTTGCCGGGCTGATCCACTTCCTCGATCGACTGTAGGCTTGACCCGGGCTGGACAAGATAGGTTGCCTCGATTTCGACGTAGGCCGCCGTGAAGTCCATGACTTTTGCGCGTTGCGGTTCCGCGCCGATATTGCCGATATCCCAGACACCGGTTCCCGCTGCGGCGGCGACGGCGCTTGGGTTTTCAAAGGGAACGAGTTTGAGCGGTACACCCAACGCATCGGCGATTGCCTTGGCGATGCTAGGCGAGGGGCCGATGGGATCGCCCGACGCGGTCTTATCAACGACGAGTAGGAAGTTGGACATATTGATACCGGCGCGCAGAGCGCCGGTTGGGGTCAATTGGGCGACGACTTCCGCAGGCACTTCACTCATGGCGATAAATCCAGAATTGTTTCGAAGGAGAGATAACGTTATCAGGATTAAGCCAACTGACGGGCGTTGGTGCAAGGTGCTCCTGCTCTTGACCTTCTTTTGTTCGTTACTGCCGCGCGCTACGGCTCGGTGCGGACGCCGTGAAGTCAGCTTTGGGCTTATAGCCCTGCCACGCGAACCAATAGGCGATATGACCCGGCAACCGATCCAGTGTCTTGCCGTCTTCCGCGACCAGCGCTTTTTCGGTCAGGGTCCAAATTTTGCTCCCGGCCTTGAGTTGGGTTTGGCTTTTACCGTCCGCTTTGAAAGTTGACCCTTCCGACAAATAGGCACGGACGGTGCGGCTTGCGGTATCGCCGACCAGGACGACAGGGGTAGATCCAATACGGTCGTTGATGACCTTGAAGTCGTCGAAGGCGATTAGGGCCCAGGCCTTTTCCGCCCATTTTCCATCGCTGCCGAGGGCGCGGACTGCATAGACATAATCCTTTGCGGCGAGCCGCTTGTCCCGGACGACCGCGGGGAACATCAATTCGGGGCTGGCGAAATACTGGCCATAGGGCCGGCCCGGGCGGTAATCGCGATAATACCCTGTATCGTTCGACAGCACCTTGGTGTCGGGATGGGATTTGAACCATTTGTCCCATCTTGTAATGACGACCGGCAGGATCTTGAGCTCGATTCCCGAATCGGTCAGCGTTCCGACCACGGGCCGGCCGGTAAACTGGTTCCAGAGCGAATTGGTTTCCTTGTCGTACATCAGCTTGTTCGAGCGGTAGAGAAACCCGGACGATCCGAAGACGAACGGCTCCTGGCGTCCCTTGACCGTTGTTTCGAAGAGAATGCCGGAGCCGCAGAGCGTGCAGTAGGCCAGGGAGACGGGTTTGCCGCCGATCACATCGTTGAACATTTCGTGCCAGTCGAGATGGCGCAGCGGATAGGCGCGTGTATCGCCATTGATCGACACGCCGAACACCAGCTCGTCTGGCGTCAGGTAATCTGCTTCCTTAGGGTCGATCAGCTTGGGGTTCGTCAGGGCGGGAATGCCGTCTTTGACGACGCCGCCCCAGGTAACTTCCTCAAGCCGGATTTCGTGCTTGATGCCGCGCTTCAGGAAGAGACGGAAGTTCTTGTCGATTTTGGCCATTTGATCCGCGACGAAACCATCATGGCCCTCGAACGCTTGGATTTCCGGATGGTCTTCCTGCCAAAGCATCCAGCTTTCCCAATTCGGGCCGGGGTCGGCGCCGGTTAGCTTCTTCAAGGTACTGATGACGCTCTGTGTGTCGTAGCTCACGCGCAAGAAACGGATCAGGCCAGGCACGACGTCGGTTTTGCCGCGTTTCTCAATCCGGTTCAATGCGTCCTGACGTGACGTGATCGCCTGTTCCATAAGCACGCCGGTAACGCCTCGTTCATCGACCCGCCGCAGCTCTTCGTCGGAAACGGGTGGCGAGAATACCGCACGCACGAGCGCGTCGGCTTCGGAGACCGTTTTGCTATCCTTCTTCGCGATCGATGGTTGGGCTGAGAGCGTGAGAGCAAATATGCCGAGAAAACAGAAAATCATTCGTGTGCGTGACATGGGATGCCTCGGTTGCGTGAAATGGCGGACTCAATCCTTTTTCATGTAGACCGCGTGCGCCAGAGGAAAAGTCACGCCTGTTCACGAAACTGCCAGACCTGTTTGGCGATTTAGCTCAGGCTGCCGGGATAGTCCTGCCAGATACTGGGTTCGAGCCGGAGTGCGGCGTGCTGGGGATAGGTCTCCAACCAATAGCGCGCGACCGCGCCCGCCGTTGGATTCCAGACGCCAGGCCGGTCGCGTATGCGCGACAGAAAATCCTCTAGAAGCTTGAACCGGTTGCACCATCCGATCGCGTGTGGATGTATGGTCATATTGAAATAGCGGCCTCGTTTGTATTGTGCGTCGAATTCGGTGGTCCAATTGGCGAACAGCGAGTCGGCGTGCTCCAGGCCCGTCCCTTTCTTGGGGAACATCAGGAAGAACTGGTCGTCGAAAGAATAATGGTAGGGCAGTGTCAGCAGGGCGCGCTGGCGATTGAAATCCGTTACCCAATAATGCGGAATGTCGTCGGATAAGCCATTGCCCATATAGCGATAGCCGGCATCAATTAGGAGATCCATCGTGTTGGGGCTGATGGTGCCGCCGGCGAACGGGTCGCCCGACCGCGGCAGAGAGAACCACCCTTCGGGTCGCTGGCCAGTGAGTTTGGTTAGGATATCGGTTGTCATGTCGAGGCGTGTTTTTTCATCCTCGCGAGACAATCCGCTGACATCCTCATGTTTGAAGCCTTGGGCGGCGATTTCGTGCCCGTCGTCGCGTAGCGCCAGGATCGAATCCGACATCATATTGGCCATCGCCGCTGGGACGGTGACGGTCGCCTTGATGTTGAAGCGGTTCAGGATCGCGCGGATCTGGGCCAGCCCTTCGTTGATTCCGAAGGTCGCATTGGAATTGCGTAGGTCGGCGGCGGTAAGCCCCTGCGGACCGCTCGCCAGGCTGAGATCGAGCATCACGGTTACGCAGACCCGCTTGCCGTCCGGCCAGCGGACCTCGCTGTCGGTGAGGCTTTTCTCGTCTGAAATCGTATAGCCTTCTTTCCAGGGCATGGCTCAATTTCCTCCGGATTTCGGCGGGAAGGCTTTCAGGCAATAGCGCGCGACGGTCTCACAGGTCGGGAACCAAACACCCGGCAGTGTTTTCATCCGCGCGATCAACCGGTCCAGCATCTCGATGCGCTGCGCCCGTCCCGAGACGAAGGGGTGTAAACAGATGTTGAGATAGCCGCCTTGCCGGTATTGCTGTTCGAAGGCCGCCCACCACATATCGAATACCCGGTCCGGATCGGTGATGCGTTGCGCCGCGTTGTCGCTGCTCAGCCAAGCGAAGTTGAAATACATCGCGTCGTCGATGGCATAGTGGAAGGGAATGTTGAGCAGGCAGTTTTCGCCATCGTCGTCGCGCAAATAATGCGGTAGATGTGCCGCCGAGCCGTGCGAATTGTAGAGGTACCCTTCCTCTTTCAGCAGCGACAGCGTATGCCGGCTGCGCGTGCCAACAGGGCGCTTTCCAACTGCTTTTTCCAAGGCCGTTGTCGATTTTTGGATATGGTCGTGCTCGAGTTGCATATCCTTGGGCACATGATGTTCCCACATGTGGTCGGCGATCTCATGCCCGCTTTTATGCGCGGCGACGAGCGACTGTGGGTAGAGTTCGCAGATGCGGCCCGGCGTAAAGATCGTGGCCTTTACGTCATGGGAATCGAACAGTTCGATCAGACGCCATATCCCGACCCGGCCGCCGAACTCGCCCTGCGCCAGCTGCATGGGCGTCTCGTTGAGGAAACGCCGGAACAACATCGCGTCGAAATCGCAGGTAAAATTGACTGCAATTTGCGTGCCTTCGGGATAGTGGAAATCGTCGATAAACTCGTGCCGAGTGTCGTAGGTGCTGGCGGCCGTTTCGAGTTCCTCGATTTCGCGAGATAATTGATCAATGTCGGACATGAAAACACCTTGTTATCGGCCGAAGAGTTCCTTGTGAAATGGACCCGCCGGCTACATCAGGAAGACGCCCTTCCCGGTCGTCTGGGTGTCGAACAATTTATAGGCTTCTTCGGCTTGCTCGAGCTTGAACTCGTGCGTGAAGAGCGCATCGACGTCGATATTGCGTTCCGCCACGAATGCCGCGCAATCCGCTTGGCCGGTTTTGCTGAAGGTCCAGGAACCGACGATGCTGACTTGCCGGCGCAGCATGTCGTTGGAGACGTCGATGGTCACGTCGCCGCCTTCGCCAACGAAGCAGGCCGTGCCCCAGGTACGCACGCATTGCACCGCGGCGCGGCGGGCTTCAGAACTGGAACTGCAGTCGAGTGATTTTTGCGCGCCGCGACCCTGCGTTAAATCGCGGATCGCGGAGACCACGTCGTTCGAACGCGGGTCGATGACTTCGTCGGCACCGAATTTCTTCGCCAATTCGAGCCGTTCTTCCCCAATATCGAGGGCGATGACGCGCGCGCCCATGGCCTTCGCCAGTTGAGTCGCGCTCAGCCCGACCGGACCTTGTCCGAAAATGGCGATTGTTTCGTCACCGGCGAGGTCCAGCCGCTTTAAAGCGCCATAGGCGGTTCCGGTCCCGCAGGAAATCGCCGCGCCTGTTTTGAACGATAGGGAGTCCGGCAATTTCACCAGCGTGTGTGCCGGTACTTTCATATATTTCGCGTGCGCGCCATGCCCGTTGGCGCCGTATACCGTCGCGCCCTCGACGCAAAGTTGAGACCAGCCTTCGGTGCAATGGGTGCAGACGCCGCAGCCGCTATAGTGGTGGTCCATCACGCGATCGCCGACCTTGGCCATGGCTTCGGAGACGCCTTCGCCGACGGCCGCCACGATTCCGCAGGGTTCGTGTCCCGCGATGATCGGACTGCCGTCTCCTGCCATGCCCAACGCAGCGGCACCGCCCTTGACGCGATAGGTCTTCAGGTCGCTGCCGCACATGCCTGACGCCTTGATCTCTATGATGGCTTCGCCAGGACCCGGCGTCGGGTCGGGAAACTCCATGAATTCAAGTTTGCGGTCGCCAAGGAACACCACTGCTTTCATTGTTTGCTCTCTGTCCAGTAGCCTTTCGGAAGATAGTCAGTTTAGACCTCTGTCTCGTCTTTTTGATAGGGCTAACTGCCAGTCTGTTGGTGCTGCCGAGCCGCCGGGATAGTATCGGCCGCGAGCGACCCTTCTCTTCCCAGGAGACAAACATGCAATTCGGCGTCAGTGCACCGTTCCGAGGTCCCTTGGCCAAACCCGAGACGATCCGCCGGATCGCGGAGAAGGCGGAGGCGTGGGGTTACGGTTATCTTACCGTGTCCGACCATATTGTCATCCCCAAGACGGTTGAGGCGAGATATCCCTATAGCGAAACCGGACGCTTTTCGTGGTTGGGTGTGGGTGGGTCGGATTGCATGGAGCAGTTCACCCTGATGGCCTGGCTCGCCGCCGCGACCAGCAAAATTCGTCTGTTGAGCTCGGTCATCGTGATCCCGCACCGCAACCCGCTCTTCATGGCCAAATCGATCGCGACAATGGATGTGTTGTCTGGCGGCCGGATTGCCGTCGGTGTCGGCGCGGGGTGGATGCGCGAGGAGTTCGAGGCGCTCGGTCTGCCGCCCTTCGAGGCGCGCGGCCAAGTGACCAACGAATATATCGACGCGATGAAGGCCGCCTGGACGCAGGATGCGCCCAGCTACGATGGTGAATTCGTTAAGTTCGGCAATATCGATACCGATCCCCGGCCCGTGCAGGACCCGCATCCACCAATCTGGATCGGCGGCGAAAGCATGCCCGCGCTGCGCGACAAGCTTTTCGAATTGGCGGAAGCGGCGGGACGCGATCCGGCGACAATCACGCTGAACTACAATTGTGCCTTCCACAACGAGGCGGAACAGGCACGTCCGGATGGCGGCCGGCTCAGCTTCACCGGCACGCCGGAACAACGCGCCGAAGACATCCGCGCCTTCGCCGACGCCGGCGTGAGCATGATGATCCTCAATCTCACGGCCAATACGGAGAGCGAAATGCTCGACCGCATGGAGGGTTTCGCTGGCGATGTTATGCCGTTGGCTGGCTAATGCGCCCGGGCGAACGCCCAAATCTCCGGTTCTTTGTGGAGCCGCAGGTTGCGATGGCCTTTGCCGGTCGTGTCTTCGACTAGGAAGACGTCGCCTGATTTGAAATGGCGCTTCTCGCCATCGCTGACCTCGATTTCCGTCTCGCCTTTCAGGAACATGACATATTGCCGTTGTGGTGCTGTATGCCAGTCGCCGAGCGCGGGTTTGTCGCCCAAAGGCTCGGTCGTGCGGAACATCAGCCCGTAGGCTTCAATGGCGCGGGTGTAGTTGGCGTTGCTGCGGAACTCGACGCCGGGTTCCTCGATCTCATCGAAATGGGTTTCGCCCTCGGCGTCGGTGTAGATGCGGGTGATTTTCATAGCTGCGTTTTCTCCGCTTGGGAATACATCACCATCGTCTCACCTTGATCGCACGCCCCAAATTTTCCGGCAATGGCAAATGTTTATGCGCCTCGTAAACGGCCCGGATGCGGGCATAAACGTTGCCGGGGAACGGTGCGACCTTGCGGGCGGTTAAGTCGATATGCAGCGTAATGGCTTCCGCCTCGGCTGCCAGATAGCCCTTTTCGGCGTGATACATCTCCAGCCAGTAGTGCACCCGTTTCTCGTCGCAATCGACGACCTGTTGTCGGAAGCATAGCGGGTCGCCCTCGAGTACTTCCTGAACATAGTGGATATGGAAATCGCCAGTGAAGGTGCCGTTGCCGGTGCGCTTGCGGTAAGCTTCGTCGATGCCGAAGTGACGCAGCAATGGCCCCGAGGCCTCGTCGAAGGCGAGCACGTAATAGGCCATGTTCATATGGCCGTTATGGTCGATCCATTCGCGGCGCACCGTTTCGGTATGCAATTCCAGCGGTGCGGGAATATCGAGTGTGTCGGGCATTATAAATCCTAATTCGCAAATTCTTATTGTTATGTTTAGGCGGGGACGCGCATGACCTTGCCGAGCCCGTCTGGCGTTCCAAGTGCCGCATGCGCATCGCGTACCTTTTGGATCCAGTCGACCATGCCCGTTTCCATCGGCGCGACACGGCGCACCGACATGTCGATATGCAGGATCATGTATTCCGAGGTCGCGGCGAGATAGCCCTCGGTGCCGTGGAACATTTCAATCCAGTAATGCACCCGTTTGGTGTCGCAATCGATGACGCGTCCCGTCATCCGTATTGGGTCGCCTTCCTTGAGCTCCTGCCGGTAGGCGATATGAATATCGCCCGCGAAGGTACCGTTGTTTGTCTGTGCCCTGTATTCGGGCGACAGGCCGAGGAATTCGTCCAGCGTCTCCGACGCCTTGTCGAACGCCAGCAAATAATAAGCGACATTCATATGACCGTTGAAGTCGATCCATTCCGGTTTAACCGTTGTCGACGGCAATTCGAGCGGCGTTGGAATATCGGGCAGATCCATAAATAAAACTCGCATGGGGAGGGGGGCTTTGTGGAAGCGGGAACCTAACAATCCATGTCCTGTTGGAAAAGGGCCGGTTTTACATTCGTTGTTGGGCGGTATGGGATTGCGCTTTGCCGGTTCGCCTGCCTAATATTTGCCCTTGGACCATAACGAATTTTTATCGCGCGCAAAGGAGACCCAGCCGTGTCCGACGATATCAAGATGCCCGTCGAGGGATCGCATATCATGATGTTCGCCCGCTCCGTGGGCGACGAAAACCCGATCTATCACGATGAAGAATATGCCAAGACCACGGAGGTTGGGCATATTATCGCGCCGCCGACATTCCCACGCTCAGTCGCGCAGTTCGATCCGGAGTATTTCCTGCGCTGGCGTCCGAGCCAAGAATGGTTCGGGTCCGGCAAGAACCCGACCAGCGTCACCGAAAAACCCAAGAGCAGCGGTGGTCTGCATGCCGAGCAGCATTTCGAATATCACCGTCAGCTCAAGCCGGGTGACCAACTGACCGTGACGGTCAAGCCGGGCAAGACCTGGGAGAAGGAAAGCAAGCGCGCCGGAAAGCTGACCTTCACCGAGACAATTCAGGAATATCACGATCAAGACGGCGAACTGGTCATCACCTCGCGCGGCGTCGGCGTTAAGACCGAACGCCCGGTCGACCAGAGCTGAGGGAGGAAATCATGGCATTAAACGCAAGTAATTTGAACGAAGGCGATGTTCACGAAGAAGTTGTCGTCGATGATCTGACCCGTACCCAGCTTGTCATGTATTCGGGCGCGTCGGGCGACTACAATCCGCTGCATACCGACGATCTGTACTGCAAGGAAGCGGCGGGCTACCCCGGTGTTTTCGCGCACGGCATGCTGTCGATGGGGCTGACTGGCAAGATGCTCACGAACTATGTCGGCGATGGCCGCCTGAAGAAATATGGCGTCCGCTTTACCAACCAGGTTTGGCCGGGCGACACGTTGACCGCGAAGGCAACGGTTGTCGAAGTTCGGGATGAAGGCGGCGACAAAGTCGTCGATCTCAAGCTGGAAACGACCAACCAAGACGGTAAGACCGTTGTTTTGGGGTCGGCCACCGCGCGGGTCGATCCTTAAGGCACAAAAGGCGCGGCTTGTGCCGCGCCTTTTCCTTCACTGTCAGTTCTCGCGCGAAACCAGCGCCAGAATTTGCGTTAGCGATCCTGGCTGTTCGAAGGATCGCAGCGCGCGATAGAGCGGGTCTGTCTCGTCGCCTAGGACGGGTTGCACCAAGCCGTCGAACTTTTCCCTCAGGTCTTCCCACGAGACGGGGTTTTCAGGATTGCCACGCGATCTTTCGATGGTAGTGCGCAAGGTATTTCCGTCGGTTAGCGAGATCTCCATGACGGCGCCGTAACGGCCAACATCCGAATTGATGGACAGCGAAACCCGTTCCATAAGTGCGCGAACTCTGGGGTCCTCCATCCTCTTGGAAGAAAAATCGGCGAGCTGCACCGGGTACCCTAGCAACGCGACCGCGACGCAAAATGCGATACTAAATTTTCCCTGTAACGGTTCGTTCGGCGTTGGATGCCCAACGAGTTTGCTGCTGATGGCCGCGACGTGGCAATGGATGGTTTCGATTGCGTTGATATCCAGTTCGGACCGCAATTCCCGTGCCGCGTCGATATGACCGTGGATCAGCTTGCCACAGGCATAGGGTTTGAAGGAGTTGTCGAAGAGGCTTTGTCCGGCGGTGAAGGCCGCATCGCCAAGCTTTGGGCTCTCGGTTTGGACCAACGTGTCCGCGAAGGCGCCATCCGCATCGAACAGATGTTGCGCGGCTTCGAATCCCCGCGAGGCCAGTTCCGCCGCCAACACGCCTTCCATGGCGCCATTGCCGGAATGCAGCGGTTTGCCCATGGTGCCGAAGGAGGCTGTCATGCCTCCTGCTGTTGTCGCTGCCGCGCCGAGCGCATTCGCGGTCTGATCCTGGGAAAGCCCGAGGAGGACGGACGCTGCGCTCGCGGCAGCGAGCCGCCCGAACACCGGCGTTGGGTGAAAGCCGGCCGCCTGCATCCTGTTCCCAATACCGCCGTCACCCAGCACGGCGGCAATTTCGTATCCGGTGATAAAGGCATTGAGCGCCTGTTCCTCGTTCGCGCCTTGCGCTTGCGCGAGTGCCAATACAGCGGACCAGGTCGGCGAGCTGAGATGGCTGGGCGCATGGCCGCGCGTGTCGTCGAAATCGAGCGCATGACCCATCGTCGCATTGACCAGCGCGGCCAAGGCCGGCGCGGTCTTCGGTCCGCACAGAATTTGTGCCGTACCCTCGGCGCGCCAAGCCAATACGGTTTCCCGCACCGCGCGCGAAACCGGCTGGTCGATGGCGCCAATTGCGACACCCATCCAGTCGACCAAGCAGCGCTTTGCCATGTCGATGACGTCCGGAGAATAGGTTCGGCCTTTTGCCGCGGTGATGAAGGCCGCTGCACTTTCGCCTACCGGATTGGTCATCGCTGTCTCCTGCATTGCATTGTTGAAGTTTGCACCGTCACCGCTGGTACGCCAAGACGCCGTATGCTTCACTTATCGCAAATTCAGGGGGTGAATGATGGAAGAACTGGCGACAGGATACGGTCTGATCGAGGGACCGGTATGGGATGACGCGCGCGGTCTGATCTATAGCGATGTGATCAATGGCGGGGTTCGGGCGCTTGGCGCGGATGGTGAAATCACCACGATTGTCCCGAAGCGGCGTGGCGTCGGCGGGATGGCCCCGCATGTAGCGGGAGGGCTCGTGATCGGCGGGCGCGAGATTATTTATGAGAGTTTCGATGGTCAGAAATCCGCAACGCTACTCACGCCGGATGTCACTGATGTTGCGATCGGCTTCAACGATTTCACGACCGATGCCGCTGGCCGCGTGTGGGTTGGATCGCTCGGCTTCAGTGTTTTCTCGGGCGATGAGATGCGTCCCGGCCACCTCCATGTCATAGACCTCGACGGTTCGGTCCGTACCGTATCCGATGGCATCATCCTGACCAACGGCATGGGCTTCTCGCCGGATGGCAAGACGCTTTACCACAATGATGCCCGCGCCGATTTGATCCGCGCCTATGAAATCACCGATGATGCCGAAGTTGCCGGATGGACGGAGTTCACCCGCATTTCCGGCGGCACGCCGGACGGGATGGCTGTCGCCGAAGATGGATCTGTCTGGGTGGCGATGGCGGATGGGAACCGGGTCTCGGTCTTTGAGCCGGACGGTTCGCTGCGCACCGAATTGCCCGTGCCGCTGCCAATGGTGACCAGCGTTTGCTTTGGTGGTGCTGACTTGAAGGACCTATACGTCGTTACGGGTTCGCGAAACGGGCCGCGCGAAAACTGCGGCACGATATATCGGACCCGCGTTGACGTCCCCGGTTTGCCGATTGCGCCGGCACGGGTGGCGTTAGGGAACTAGACACACCCGATACCGAGCCGTCACCGATTTTGATTTTCCGTTAGAACTGATTCACGACACCGCCATTCACCTGCAGCATCTGTCCGTTGATGAAGCCACCCTCTTTCGTCACGAGGAGGTCGATCATTGCCGCGATGTCGTCGCCCGTGCCCAGCCGGCGGACCGGGTTTTCCTGGCGCAGCGCTTCGAACTGTGGCGTCGACGTGTCCACGCTGACATCGGGAAACGTGCCCGGTGAGATGATGTTGGACGTAATACCTTGGGGTCCGTATTCCCGCGAGAGCGATTTCGTGAGGCCCCACATGGCATGTTTCGAGACACTGCCGGCGGCACGGGCATGATTGCCTTGCTGCGCGTTCATGCCCGTAAAGTTGACGATGCGGCCCCAGCCCTTGTCGATCATGCCGGGTAGGCAGGCGCGAATGAGATGAAAGGCAGAGGAAAAATTTACGTCCATCACACGTTGCCAATCCGCTTCGGACATATCGAGAAACGCGGCTTCGGGTCGGATGGCGGCGTTGTTGACCAGGATGTCGACGCTACCGAAACTGGCGATGGCGGACTGGGCCATCGCCAAAACCTTTTCGCGGTCACCGATGTCGCACATCTCGATCATCGCCTCGGCCCCAAGGTCTTGGACTTTCGCGGCAACCTCTTCACAGGCCCGTCGGTTTTGGCTGCCGTTGAGTACAATATTGCATCCAGCTTCCGCGAGATGCAGCGCCACGGCCCGGCCGATATTACGGCCGGACCCGGTGACCAGCGCGGTCTTTCCTTTAAGGCTCATCATTCCTCGGCGAGGATGTCGGCGATACGGTTGTCGGAAAGCTTGATGTCGACTCCCGCGCGTTCGGTTTGCAAGGTCATGGCGACGCGTGAATCACGACCTTCCCAGCCGCGGTTCATTGCCTCGGTCATCTCCATCAATGTCATGTGCGCAAGCCGCATTGGCACGTCAAACTCGCGGCCAACCTCACAGGCCAAGGCCACGTCCTTGCGGGCCAGTTTGAGCGCGAAGTCGGGCGGGTCGAACCGGCCGGGGAGGAACTGACGCGCCATCGTGTCGAACACCCGGCGCCGGCCGAGCGCACCCTTGCGCAAGGCTTGCCAGAGACCTTCGGGATTGACGCCGGCCTTGACGCCCATCGAGAAGGTTTCGGCCAGTGCGGTCTGCAAAATATAGCCGCTGCAATTATGCACCAGCTTGGCGACCGCGCCGGCGCCAATTGGACCGACATAGTAGGGGGCGTCGCCCATGCTATCGAGGACGGGCAGGTATTTATTGAAGGTGGCTTCATCGCCACCGATCCAGATCGCCATCTTACCGCTGCGGGCGCCGTCCGGTCCGCCGCTGACCGGAGCATCGAGCGTCTGCACGCCTTTTTCCAAGAGCGCTGCGTGAATGCCGCGGATCACCGTCGGTGAATTGGTGCTGAGGTCAAAATACGCGCTGCCGGATTTGAAACCGTGGATTAAGCCGTTTTCGCCAAGCACGACGGCTTCCACTTCGGGTGGTCCCGGCAGCGATGTGAAGACGACTTCGCTCGCTTCCGCGACTTGTTTTGGGGTATCGGCCCAGGTCGCTCCCTCTTTAAGATGCGGTGCCGCGGCATCGTAGTTGATGTCGTGCACGGTGACTGTGTTGCCGCCCTTGATCGCATTCAGCGCGATGCTGGCCCCCATGGTGCCGAGGCCGATAAATCCGACGTTCATGATGATCTCCGAAATGGAAAATAAGGTTTGGTAGGGATAAACGTGTAGGTCCCCGTTGGTCGTAATTCGTCTTTGAAGCCTAGCATTCCGGTTCGGACAAATACAAAACCGCACGTGGCGCAATACGCCCGCTATACTGTCGACATGCTGGAGATCACACCCACCATCGCCCTGGCCGAGGACGAACTAACCGAACGCTTTATCCGCGCGCCGGGCCCCGGCGGTCAGAACGTCAACAAAGTCGAGACAGCAGTGCAATTAAGGTTCGACGCGGCGAACTCTCCCAACCTGCCGCGCGCCGTCTATCTACGGCTTGTCCCCATCGCGGGACGGCGGATGAACCGCGATGGTGTCATCCTGATCACCGCGAATCGGTTTCGCAGTCAGGAACGTAACCGCCAGGATGCACGCGAACGGCTCGCCGGAATAATTCGCGACGCCGCGACGCCGCCGAAATATCGCCGGCCGACGAAACCTGGAAAAGCGGCCAAGCAGCGCCGGCTGGACGCCAAGAAAAGGCGAAGCGGTATCAAGAAGAACCGTGGTAGAGGCGGCGTTTCCGACGACGGATAAGTAATGGCCTGTTTCGTATATATTCTCGGCAGCGATAACGGACCACGGACCTATGTCGGTTGGACCACTGATCTCGATAAACGTCTCGCCACGCACAACGCGGGTAAAGGTGCACGCTCGACCCGAGGCCGCGAATGGCGCTTGCTTTACGCGGAACGCTATAAGAACCGAGGCGAAGCCATGAGCCGCGAGTGGTATCTGAAGCGGGACCGGCGGTTTCGCAAGCGTCTGGTTGATCAGAATTTCTGATAGGCACCATCGATCAATAGCGTGTCGCCGCTGTGATAGGCGCTGGCATCGGACATCAGGTAGACGGCGATCCCGCCAAAATCCTGGCCCTCGCCCCAACGGCGCGCGGGGATACGGGGTTTGACGGCATCGGCGAACTTATCCCAGTTGAAGGCGCTCTCGGTCATCGCCGTTTCGATCCAGCCGGGCAGTATGGCGTTCGCCGTGATCTTATAGCGCGCCATTTCCACCGACAAGGCATAGGTCATCGAAACCACCGCGCCCTTGGTCGCGGCATAATGTTCGTTCCGGGCCGCACCGGAGAGTGCTGCGAGGCTCGCCGTGGCGATGAGGCGTCCACCGCCGCCGCGCTCGATCATATGGCGGCATGCGGCGCGATAGGTGAAGAAGACGCCATCCAAATTGACGCCCATGATTTGACGCCAGGATTCGGTCGTCATCTCCACGAAAGGGGTAAGCGCACCGCGCCCGCTGATCCCGGCATTGGCGAAGCAACCATCGACTCGACCGAACTTTTCCAAGGTTTCGGCGAAGCAACGCTCGACTTCTTCTTCCTGCGACACATCGCAAATCATCGCCGCGGCGGGTGCGCCATGGGCTTCTATTTGCGCCAAAGCGGCGGCATTTTTCTCCGGGTTGGTTCCCCAAATGCAAACACCGCCGCCGGCTTGCGCGATGGCTTCGGCCATGCCGAGTCCTATGCCGCCATTGCCGCCGGTGATCAAAGCCACCTTGCCGGTCAGATCAAAGGGTTGATAGGGCATGGGTGCGTTCTCCTGTGAACTAAATTCCGAAACTAGTGAAGTCCCCCCATCCTAACCTTCCCCCGCAGGGGGGGAAGGGACAATCTTTCGGGTTGGTGTTCGTTTTTCCCTCCCACTTGATGGGGGAGGGCTAGGGTGGGGGTGGACGGCGGTTGTGTATGGAATATTTGGCAAGGCGCCCTATGCCGCGTCAGCTTCGGTCGGGTTGAAATCGGCGAGGGGTCCGATCTCCTTCTCGATGCCGGGGATGACTTCGCCGGCGAAACGCTCGATCGAGCGCATCGTGGCGGCGTGCGGAAATCCGCCAGCCTGGAAGAACGAGGCGATATGCACCGGCCGCACGCGGCGGATTAGGTCGACGCATTTCTCGATACAGGTCTCGACGTCGCCGATGATCAAATTGTCGACGATGTTTTCGATCGACGGCTCGCCGTCGACGGGGATTTCCCGCATCATGTAATTATCGTCCATGACTTCCTGGCGCCGACGCAAGTTGGCGGCAAGCCGGTTCTGGAACAAGGCATTGTCGGCGAATTGACGGGCTTCTTCCTTGCTGTCGGTAACACAAGCGAAACGCAAGACGCCGAGCGGCATTGTTTTCGGATCGCGGCCGGCGTCGGCGAAGACCGTCTCACAACGGCCGCGTTGTTCGACGAGGAAGTCGACATCATTCATGCGACCGGTGAAGATCGGCGTATAGCCGCGTTCCGCCGCGATGCGTTGCAGTTCGGCGGCATCGCCGGCGATCCAGATCGGCGGTAGGCCCTGCGGTCCGCGTGCCGCGATATGGGTCGGCGGTTGATCAAAATACGCGCCGTGATACTCGAAGATCGGTTCTTCCAATCCCTTCTCGATCATGTCGAGAATTTCGATCGCCTGACCCTTGGCCTTTTCCAAATCGACATTGAACCGCTCGAACTCAAAGGGCTGGTAACCACTGCCGACACCCAGCACGAGTCGTCCGTTCGACAGCGCGTCGACCATGCCGATTTCAGCGATAAGACGGGCTGGCGTATAGAGCGGTAGCACGACAATGCCCGTGGCGAGTTTGATCCGATTGGTGATCCCGGCGCAATGCGCGGCCATCACCAGCGGCGATGGGCAGACACAGTAATTCGAGAAATGATGTTCGGCGAACCAGGCGGTCTCGAACCCACCCTGATCGGCAAGTTTCACCTGTTCCGCTGTTTCGGCCATGATTGATGCGGTTGTCTTACCTGCGTCGCGATAGCCCATCAAATTGAACAATCCGAACATCGGCTTTCCTTTCGAATGCATAAATGTCCGGTTACGTTAGGTCATGCGGTCGGGTGTTGCCATGTGCACTGCTATGGTTGGGACAAAGGGCCACGCCGTGTTATATCGGCGCGAACGTGAACCCGCTGCGGGACAGCCTTTTTATCCATGGCCACTTTGACACTATCAAAAATTACGCGGAGGCTCGCGGATGGCGAATATTAGGCCGCGTGTCTTTCTGGTCGGCGCCGGACCGGGCGACCCGGAACTGCTGACCGTGCGTGCGGTGCGGGTGTTGGAGCAGGCGGAAATCGTGGTTCATGACCGTCTGGTTTCGCCGGCCGTCCTCGACCTGGTTCCGGAAGACGCCGTGCGCATTTTCGCCGGCAAGGCGTCGCGCAAACATGTCATGCCGCAATCTTCGATCAATGAGGTGCTGGTGACGCAGGCGCGTACGGGACGCCGCGTCGTCCGTCTCAAAGGCGGCGATCCATTCATTTTCGGACGTGGCAGCGAAGAAGCGATGCATCTTGCCAGCCACGGCATCGCCTTCGAGATCGTGCCCGGGATCACGGCTTCGATGGGTTGCGCCGCCTATGCCGGAATACCGCTGACCCATCGCGGCTTGGCGAAGGGTGTTCATTTCGTCACCGGCCATATGGCGGAAAACGGGGAACTCGATCTCGACTGGCGGCGATTAGCGGATCCGGACACGACGCTGGTCATTTATATGGGGTTGATGAAGATTGATCGGATTTGCGGTAATTTGATCGAAGCAGGATTGCCGTTGGAAACGCCGGCAGCGGCGATTGAGAACGGTACACTGCCGACGCAACGCGTCATTACGTCCACATTGGGCGGTTTGCCGGGCCGTGTCGTGGAGTCCGGTTTGTCGGCTCCAACGTTATTCGTCGTCGGGGCTGTCGCGGCCTTGTCCGAGACATTGGGTTGGCGTACGGCGCCGAATTTGGACGAAAGTGGTGCCGCCGACTAACCTCGACTTGGCGTTAAACGTTAGAGGGAAAGCTTTAGGATGACTTCACCACGGCCAAATGCGCCATTCTCGACGTTGCGGTCCTGGATTGACAGGCTCGAGGAAACCGGACGTCTCGCACGAACAAAGCCAGATGTACCGCTCGAATTTACCCTGGCCGCGATTGCCAAGCGTTGCGATGGAGAGAAGGCGACGTTGTTTCCATCGCCGGGCGGGCACGACCTGTCCATCGTATCCGGTATCGTTTCCTCCCGGCCGTGGATCGCCGAGGCAATGGGCGTCGATGAACCCGATATGCTGAACCGTTTTCGCGACGCGGTACTCAATCCGATCCCTTGGTCGGAAGTTGCGTCGACTTCGGCGCCGGTCCAAGAGATCGTGATCGAGGACGATATTAATGTGGCCGAAACACTGCCGATACCGGTCCATAATGAGCATGACAGTGGCGCCTATATCACCGCGGGTCTGGTCATCGCTGCCAATCCTAAGACCGGTTATCAAAATGTCTCCATCAACCGTATTCAGATCAACGGGCCGAACCGGCTCGGTATCTTGATCCTGCCACGCGATCTGCATCGGTTTTACGATGCGGCGGAGGAAGCCGGGGAAGCACTGCCGGTCGCCATTGCAATTGGTGTCGATCCACTGACTTTGTTGGCGTCGCAGGCGATTCTACCGATCGACCGTGATGAGTTGGAGGTTGCCGGCGCCTTGCAGGGCGCACCGCTGTCGGTGGTCAAATGCGTCAGCAATGGCGTCCGTGTTCCCGCCGAAGCGGAGATCGTTATCGAAGGCCGTTTGTTGCCCGAGGTGCGCGAGGAAGAAGGACCGTTTGGCGAATTCCCGCAATATTACGGACCCGCCGGCAAGCGCCAGGTAATTGAAATCGATACGATTACACATCGCAAGGGCGCGCTGTACCACACCATCGTTCCGGCGGCGATGGAGCATCTTCTGCTCGGCGCTATTCCGCGCGAAGCATCGTTGTTCGCGCATCTGCAACAGACCTTTCCAAGCGTCAAGGACGTGCATTTGTCGCGCGGTGGCGTCTGCCGGTACCACCTCATCGTCAAAATCGACAAGCGTTGGGATGGCGAGCCGAAGAATATCATGATGGGTGCTTTCGCAGGACATATCGACATCAAGCAGGTCACCATCGTCGATGAGGATGTGGATATCCGCGATCCGGTGGCGGTCGAATGGGCCGTGGCGACCCGCTTTCAGGCCGCGAGCGACTTGATGGTCGTCTCCGGCGCGCAAGGCTCCCGGCTGGATCCGTCCGCCGCCGACGGGCGTGTCGATAAGATGGGGTTGGATGCGACCAAGCCCTTGGAAGGCGACCCATTTACTTTCACTGTCGTGCATGTGCCGGGCGAGGATGATGCGGAACTCGATGCTTGGCTGGAGGAACCAAACACCTGACCGTGCGGCGTTTTGGCCGCCATGATTGTGAAGTGGCGCGAGACGATCTAGCATTATGGCACACTGGATGAAGACGCCCTAGCGGCGGAAGGAGAAGGACAGATGGCATCGGCTAGGCTGAACGGCGCGGATGCGCCGGCCACGATTGACGTAAATCCCCTAAGCATTCATATCGGCGCGGAAATTGGCGGCGTCGATCTTCGCAAACCACTTTCGCCGGAGACGGTTGCGGAAATCCGGGCGGCGCTCTTGAAGTGGAAGGTTATCTTTTTTCACGGTCAGGAAATCGATCACGAACAACATCTCCAATTCGCCAAACAATTTGGCGAACCGACGATCGGCCACGCGGTCTTTGGCCATATTGACGGTTACCCGGAGATTTACTCCATTGCCAAGAAGCGCGCTGCGAATCAGTTTGGCGGGCCGAAAATGGTCGCACCCTGGACCGGTTGGCACGCCGATATCACTTCGGCGATAAATCCACCCGGGTTATCGATTTTGCGTGGCGTGACCCTGCCGCCCTATGGCGGTGATACGCAGTGGACCAATCTTGGCGCGGCGTATCAAGGGTTGTCGGAAACGATGCGTGATTTCGTCGATGGGCTGCGCGGTCTGCACTATACGGCGACACCGGACCTGGAGCCGGGCACGCAGGCCTATGAAGATTATAAGAAACGCCGGAAACTGGTTAGCGAACATCCCATTGTCAGGGTGCATCCTGAAACCGGTGAACGAACCCTTTATATCAGCCCGAGCTACCTAAAATCGATCGTTGGCATGACGCCACGGGAAAGTCAGTATTTTCTGGACCTGCTGTGGGAACATGCGGTGCGGCAGGAATATACGGTGCGGTTCCGCTGGAAGGACGGCGACATCGCATTTTGGGACAATCGTTCGGCCTGCCATCATGCGCCGACGGATATTTTCGAGGTGGACGGGGAACGCCAGCTTTATCGGGTGACCTTGGTTGGTGAGGTGCCGGTGGGTGTCGACGGCACGCCATCAAAACCGATCGAAGGCGAACCCATCACGGCATATGCAGCGGAGTAGAAATCATGAGTAATACGGCAATGCTACACAACATAGCGGGCGCACCGACAGAAATTGGCGTCAGCCCGGTCAGTATCCATATCGGTGCTGAAATCGACGGTGTCGATTTGACAAAACCGTTGTCTGCACAGGCTGTAGAGGAAATCCGCGCGGCGCTATTGAAGTGGAAAGTCTTGTTCTTCCACGATCAGCACCTCGACCACGAACAGCAGCTCGCCTTTTCGCGCCAATTTGGCGAGTTAACCGTCGGACACGCCGTATTTGGCAATGTCGAGGAACATCCGGAAATCTATTCGATCGCCAAGCACCGCAAGGCCAATCGATACAAAACCGGTGAAAAGATGGAAAAGCCTTGGACCGGCTGGCATGCGGATATCACCGCGGCTATCAATCCGCCATCGGCCTCGATCCTGCGCGGCGTAAACATACCGCCCTATGGCGGCGACACGCAATTTACCAATTTGGTTGCCGCTTATAATGGTCTGTCGGAAACCTTGCGCGGGTTTGTCGACGGGTTGCGTGGCGTGCACCGCTTCGCGCCACCGCAAGGCGCGGACACATTCGAGGACTACCAAGAACTTCTGAAGAAACGCGGGCAAGCAAGCGAACATCCCCTGGTGCGCGTGCACCCGGAAACCGGCGAACGCGCGCTTTATGTCAGTCCGTCCTTTTTGAAATCGATTGTTGGACTGACTCCGCGCGAGAGCGAGCAACTCCTCGAATTGCTATGGGAACATGCGGTTCGCCAGGACTACACCGTGCGATTTAGGTGGAAGGCCGGCGATATCGCCTTCTGGGATAACCGCTCGACCTGCCATCTGGCACCATCGGATATCTTCCAGATTGATGCCGACAGGCAACTCTATCGCACGACGCTCGTCGGCGATGTGCCGGTTGGGGTCGACGGCAAACCGTCGAATTCGCTCGAAGGAGAGCCAATTCTGGCCTACGCGGCCGAGTAAATTCGGTTCCGAATTATCTGATTGTAGCCACCACCTTCACGGTGGCTACAATCATGTTGAAATATGCGCAGCAGGGTTAGCGAAGAGTCGAGGAGAAGCAATCCATGGACATGGTGTATAGCGAAGCGGATTTGGCGTTTCAGGACGAGGTGCGGCAATTTTTCAAAGAGAATTTGCCGGAATCCGTGCGCGAGATTGTCCGTCGAACACCGTCCTATGTCTCCAAGGAGGACATGGTCGCATGGCATAAGGCACTGTATCAAAGGGGTTGGATCGCGCCGGCATGGCCGGTGGAGTATGGCGGTACGGGGTGGACACCGACGCAAAAGCATATTTTTAGCGAAGAGTATGGCGCGTATGACGCGCCACGCCTCAGCGCCTTCGGTATCACGATGGTTGGACCGGTTATCTATACTTTTGGCACGCAAGCGCAGAAGGAGCAATATCTGCCAAAAATTCTCAACGGCGAAGAGTTATGGTGTCAGGGTTATTCGGAACCGGGTGCGGGTTCCGATCTTGCATCGCTGCAAACCCGCGCGGTGCAAGATGCCGACGAGTATGTCGTTAACGGGCAGAAGATTTGGACGTCGCAGGCGCATAAGGCCGACAGGATTTTTTGCCTGGTGCGCACCGACCCGGACGTCAAGAAGCAGGAAGGCATCAGTTTTTTGTTAATCGACATGAAAACCAAGGGACTGACCGTGAAGCCGATCATCTCCATCGATGGCGGCCATTATTTGAACGAAGTCTTCTTCGACGATGTGCGGGTCCCTTTAGCGAACCGCATCGGCGAGGAAAACAAGGGCTGGACCTATGCGAAATTCCTGCTGGGCCATGAGCGCACCGGGATTGCGGGCGTATCGAAGTCAAAACAAAAAGTGAAAAAGTTGAAGGAGATCGCCGGTATTGAACGAACCGAAGGTGGTGCGCTGTTGGACGACCATGCCTTCAAGACCCGAATTTCCAAGGTCGAGGTTTCGTTGTCGGCTCTGGAAATCACCAATCTTCGCATGATGGCGAGCCTCGCCGGTGGCGGAAACCCCGGTCCGGAATCCTCGACCTTGAAAATCAGCGGCACACAGATCGAACAGGAATTGAACGAGTTGCTTGTCGAGGCGATGGGCTATTACGCGCTCCCCTATGGCGCCAGTCAGGTTCGGCCGGATGTGAATGAACCGCCGGTGGGACCCGAGCATGGTGTCGGTCTGATGAGCGAGCGGTTGCTGCGCCGCGCGGCGTCGATTTACGGCGGATCGAACGAAATTCAACGCAATGTCATCGCCAAAGGCGTGTTGGGGCTCTAGCGTATGGACAATCAAGAATTTCAGCCGCGCCGCAGCTTCATTTTCATGCCGGGTGTTAGCCCGGACATGTTTCCAAAAGCGCTGGCGACCGGCGCCGATATCGTATGCATCGATTTAGAAGATGCGATCGCGCCACAGCACAAGGAAGAGGCGCGTACGAAAACGATGAAACTCTTCGAGACGCCGCAGTCGAAGGACGGCGTCGAGCGTATGATACGGATCAACTGTCTGCGAACGACGGACGGTATGGCCGACGTTCAGGCGGCGGTCGCCAATCCATTACCGCCACCGGCATTGATGTTGCCGAAAGTAGCGTCGCCCGATGAGGTGAAGGCGCTTGACGAGTTGCTGACCGAGCAAGAGATGCCGACACGCTTACATGTCATCATCGAGACCGCGCCGGGCCTGGAGGCGGCATACGATATTGCGCAATCGAGTAGTCGCATCGACGCGATGTTCTTTGGCGGCGTAGACATGGCGGCCGAATTGCGCGCGGCGAATAAGTGGGAGACCCTGCTTTATGCCCGGTCACGCGTCGTTCATGCCGCGGCGGGCGCGGGAGTCGACGTTATCGACGTGCCTTATCTCGATCTCGACGATATGGAAGGCATGGCGCGTGAAGCGCAGTTAGCGGCGGACCTCGGTTTTACCGGTAAGGGATCGATACACCCCAAGCAGATTGCGCCTTTAAACGAGATCTTCAGCCCCTCCGAAGCGGCGGTCGCCCATGCCCGTCGTGTCATCGCCGCCTTTGAGGAAGGCGACAGTGGCCTTGTTGTTCTCGACAATAAATTGATCGAGAAACCAGTTTTGCGGACCATGTATAGAACGGTCCGCGTCGCGGAGAAGATCGCGGTACCGAACTGACGGGAAGTGCCATCCTACACCTTGTGGATCACCATGTAGGTGTGGACGTAGTCCATGCCTTGCCCTTCTGGACTTTCGCGAACGAAGTTTTCATAAGAGTCGTAAAATCGGTCGATGATGTCGGTCCGTTCTTCCAGCGGTCGTTCCGTCGATAAACCGGAGAAGAACACGCTTTCGCTCCAGGACCGCAGAGTCGGAATGTATTCCTTGGCGAATTTGACCGCATCTCCGTGCTTCTCGTAGTCAAGGCGGTATGGGCAGTCGATCACCTTGGTTTCGATATGGTCGAGGCGTAACCCCGCTTGGTAAACTGGATTATTCGGGTCGACGAGGGGGGCGCTGCATTCTTCGACATCGCGATAATATTGTGGGAAGACCGTTGCTTCATATTCGGCCATCGTGATCGCGCCGTCGTCAGCGAGTGCACGCCACAACCGGTCGAACGTGTCGAACATATTCACGCCCTCGGTGCCGCCAAGGTAACGGCCTTGTTCATCGCGGCAAAAGTTTACCAGGATCAGCCGGCCGCCGGAAACCAACTCGGCCGCCCGGTTGCCTAGTATCCGCATCCAATCGGCACGGCCTTGTTCGGCGTAGGCCGCGCGTTCCGCGCCCTTGGCCCCGACCATATGCACATGGTTTGAAATTGGCCCGGGCCGCTCGCTGATGTAATGGGAGGCGGTGGCGGAAAACCCGAGATTCAATGAGTTGGCGGGGAAGATGCGTTGATGGAACGAAGTGCCAGACGCGAAGACGAACAGATTGTCGATTTCCGGTGCGTAGGCGGGAATTTCGGTTAGGCCATGGACGATTTGAAAGACTTGGCTGAAATCGTTTCGGGGCAAATCCGTATATGTCATTGTCAGCGGCTTTAATGGCGCCCGATTACGGACATGACGTAGCGCTTTTCCGATCATGTCGATCGACGTACCGCCATCGGCACAGCCCATATCCGCCATTGCGAAAACTTTACCGTCATCCACGATATCCATCGCATCCAGCGCGTCTAAAACCATCGGCGTTACGCCATCGATAACGATTTTTGCGCCAGTCGTCGCCAGCGAATAGTAACCGCTACCTTTCATTCGTATATCGCCAGCAGTATTAGCCTTCTCGGTCATGCTGTCTTCCTTGCGCTATTCGCGTATTGGGTAATGCTTGCCAAGCTTTCAAATAGTACCCGCTGTAGACACCGTCTGTAAGCGAATTGCGCAAAAGCAGACGAAATTGGTCATGGTTCGAATTTGCTTTTGACGAAAATATGACCTGTGAAATGTCCGTACTAACTTGCCGTGCGGAATTATCGTCAGTATTGTGACGCGCATCTATAAGGAGAGGGTATGCACGTATGGGGCGTGCCCAATTTATAAAAGAAAGCTAATGCCTAATTTCAGGGCATCTTTGGGAGGTTGACCAATTTCCAGCGTTAGATAACACTCTGCTATAGGAGCAGGGGCGGATTTGCGAGAGATTCCCTTTTGACATTCTTGCGCATAATTTCGCCCTTACTCTCAAGACAAATCACAACAGGGAGCAAACAATGATAAAACGAATTTTGAAAGGCGCGGTTGGCGCCGCGGTCGGACTTGGGTTGGCTGCGGCCGCCAGTAGTTCGGCGAATGCGGCAGCGGAATGGAGCATGGCGACACCTTGGGGCGGTGGTAAGCCTCTGGAAGACGCCAAGTCCTTCGCCGGTATGGTTAAGGAACTTACGGAAGGCCGCGTCAATATCACGGTGTTCCCGGCGGGTACGCTGGGCAAGGCCTTGAAAGTCACGGATTCGGTTAAGGGCGGCGTTGCGCAGGCAGGCCACAACTGGATGGGCTATGACTGGGGCATCGACAAGACGACCGTGATTTTCGGCGGTTATGTTGGTGGCCTGACCGAGGAAGAATTCTTCCTCTGGCTTTACGAAGCCGGTGGCGCGAAGATGTGGGAAGAGTATCGTATGCGGAAATTCGGCGTCATGTCGATTCCCTGTGGCATCTTCCCGGCGGAAATCTTCCTGCATTCGAAAAAGAAAGTCACTAATCTCGCGGAATATAAAGGTATCAAGCAACGCACCGCTGGTGCGTGGGCCGAAGTTGGCGGCATGCTTGGCGCCTCAACAGTGATCCTGCCGGGTGCGGAAGTTTATGCGGCGCTTGAGCGCGGTGTCATCGACGCCACGGAGTGGAGCTCACCTTCGGTGAACGAGCCGGTTGGTTTTCACAAGATTGCCAAATACATCATTTTCCCAGGGATCCATCAGCCGGGCGCCACACAAGAGTGTGAATTCAACAAGAAGGCGTGGGATTCGATCTCGAAAAAAGATCAGCAACTGATCAAGTATGCGGGCGAACTGCGTACCTTCAGGGCTTGGCGGAACCATGCCTATAACGATCTGTCCGCCTATCGTCGCATGGAAAAAGGCGGCAACACGATGTTGCGGCTTGAGCAAAGCTTCATCGATACCGCTCAGAAAGCCGGCAACGATTGGGCCGACAAAGTTGCCGCGAAAAATGCGGACTTCAAGAAAATGCTGAACCATCAGCGTCAGTTCCAAATGGATATGACGGTCTATTCGAAGATGCGTTCCGGACCGGGTACCCGCACGCAGATTGGTAAGATCCTCAAGTAAATCGGGTACCACTGAATATGTGCGGGGGCGCTGCGATGCGTCCCCGCATTATTTCGCCTCTATAACTCATTTTATTTAGGACGTTGGCGATGGATATGGTGCTGAGCAGCCTGTCGGAAGCGCATGCGCACATAAGTTCGGGCAAACCGGCGGATTTGGGCTGGCTCCTGGGATTTTGTGTTGGAATTTTTTATGCCAGCTCCGTTGTTGTTTTGTATGGAATAGTGATGGCCGTGGTTCGGCGTGATATTTGGGGATTTATTAATCCGATCGAAGCGATGGTTCGCTATGCGGGCTACCTGAGCGCTTGCTTGATTCCGTTGCTGGCTGTGTTGATCGTCTACGAAGTAATTTCACGATACGCATTCAATGCACCGACGTCTTGGGCATTTGAAGTTTCCTATATGCTGATGGGCAGCAGTCTTATGCTCGCGATTGCATTTTGCTCGCAATTGCGCCGCCATATTCGTGTGGATTTCCTGTACGACAATGTTTCGGTAAAAATGAAGGCGCTGATCGACGGGGCTGGTTATGTCTTTCTCCTGCTGCCGATGGTGATTTGGTGCGCCTGGGGCCTCTGGGAGTATTTCTTTGAGGCCTATAAGGTGAACGAGGTTTCCGGCGAATCCGCCTGGAACCCGATCATTTGGCCCTTCAAATTCACGTTCACCTTTGGATTTTATCTTTTTGCACTTCAGACGCTTGTCGAAACCATTAAATGCGCTCTCGTCCTGACGGGTCGTGACGTACCAGAACCCGACGCGGGAGTTTTCGAATAATGGCCATGAGTGTTGAATTTGCTCTGATGATGTTCCCAGCACTTCTGGTGCTGATCTTCTTGGGCTTCCCGGTTGCGTTTTCGTTGATGGGCGTCGCGCTTGGTTTTGGGCTGTTAAGGTTCGGCGAGAACGCGATCACCCTCTTCGTCGCGAAAGTCGACGATGTCGCCTCCAACTATGTCCTCGGCGCCGTTCCCTTGTTTATTTTCATGGGTTCGCTTCTGGAACGTTCCGGTGTCGCTGAGCGATTGTTTGAAGCGATCCATATGTGGACCCGCCGTCTGCCGGGCGGGTTGGCGATCGGTACGGTGCTACTGTGCGTCGTGTTCGCCGCTTCGACGGGCATCGTCGGCGCGACGGAAACCGTCGTTGGTCTTCTCGCAATCCCGGTCATGCTGCGCTACGCCTACAATAAGTCGCTGATTTCCGGGACAATTTGTGCGGGCGGATCGCTTGGTACGATTATTCCACCGTCCGTGGTCGTGGTCATCCTAGGACCTGTCGCTGATGTCTCCATTGGCGATTTGTTCGCCGGCATGATCATACCCGGCCTGATGCTGGCGGGTTGCTATATCGTCTACATCCTGGTGCGCTGTACGATTATTCCGTCTGATGGTCCCCGTCTGCAAGCGGGTGAGGACGATCCCCCGTTTGGGCAGAAGATCATAATGACCCTGACGGCGCTGGTACCGCCCTTCATGCTTATCGCTCTCGTGCTCGGCTCGATTCTTGGCGGGTTGGCGACACCGACGGAAGCGGCAGCCTGTGGCGCGGTCGGTTCCGTCATTATGACGATCGCGTACAAGACGCTTACCTTTGCGGTCCTGAAGGAAGCGCTCTACAAGACCGTGGTCATTACGGCGATGATCTTGCTGATCCTCGTTGGCGGTACGATGTTCGCCGGTGTCTTTACCGCGGCTGGCGGTTTGGTTGGCGTGCAGAACCTGATGGCGGCGGCGGAACTCACCAATTGGGAAACGATGGCGATCTTGCTGTTGCTCGCCTTCGTGGCCGGCTTCGTGCTCGATCTAATCTCGCTGATGTTGATCGTGGTACCGATCGCGATGCCGATTATCGCCGGTTTCCCATTCTTTGATCTCGATCCGGGTTCGGTGAAGGTTTGGTTCTCGATCTGCTTCCTGATTATGATCCAGACGAGCTATCTGACACCGCCAATGGCGCCCGCGATCTTCTATCTTCGCGGCATCAGTCCGCCGGAAATCACGCTGATGCATATGTATAAAGGGGTGGTGCCGTTCATCTTGCTGCATATGGTGGTCTTGGCCTTTGTGCTGGCCTTGCCGCAATTGGCGCTATGGTTGCCGACGATCCTATTCCGAGGTTTCTAAATTGTAGGGAGAGATCGACGTGGCCGGCGTAAAGGTGAAGGTACCTTATGAGGTGCATCCGGATGCCCATGAGATGCTGAAGACCATCGTGGAGCGGTACAAGCTCCCCGATGAGTCGAAGGCGCTACGGTGTCTGCTTGACTATGCCGCTACGGATGGCGATTGGGATGAAATCTTCGCGAAGGTGCGGTGCCGGCGCTGCGGCTAATGTGTTTGGAAGGTTTTGGCGCTGATGTCTGGCGGGCGTGCATTGTTCGACGTTGAGCCCCTCGGCGGGCCGCTCGGCGCGGTGGTTGGGGGCGTGAATTTCAACCGGCAATCTGGACCAGCGCTCTTTGCCGCGATTCAAGAAGCGGTAACCGAACATCAGATCCTGGTTTTTCGCGATATCGATTTTACCGAATCGCAGCAGGTCGATCTGAGTTCCTATTTTGGTGAAATTCAAGTTCATGTGCTGAACCAATATCATGGCACCCATCCTGGTATTTTTATGATCAGCAATCTTGGTGAAGATGGCGTGCCGATCGGAGAACATCCCGACCCCGGTGCCATGATCTGGCATACCGATGGATCGTGGGCTCGTATTCCGGGCTATGTCACGATGCTCTACGCCCTGGAAATTCCCGAACGAGGTGGCGATACCGATTTCGCCAATATGCACGCGGCCTATGAAGCGCTCGACAGTGCGACGAAGCGGGAAATCGAAACCATGCGCGTCATGCATGATTTGAACGATTCCCGGCGGCGGTCGGGCGCCCGCGTGCAGATGTCGAAAAAACAAAGAGAGGCCGCGCCGCCGGTGGAGAAGCCGTTGGTGCGCGTACACCCGTTATCCGGCCGCAAATCGCTCTATCTTGGCGAACATGGGTGTTATGTCGTGGGGATGCCGGAAGCCGAAGGCCGCGATCTCGTCAATAATTTGAACGCACATGCCAGCGAAGCGCGGTTCGTTTACACGCACCAATGGCGCAAACGCGATCTCGTTATGTGGGATAATCGCAGTACGATGCACCGCGCAACGCTGTTCGATACCGCGCGGGATCGCCGTGTTTTACGCCGCACCACGGTGCAGGAAGATGGGCCGATTTAAGGTCGAAACCGCTTACCCGCGCGCGGCATCGTATTGTTGTGACACTTGATTCATTTGATCGTCGCTCCATTCCTCATCCTGTTGCAAGGCGAAGAGGGAGGTGTATCCGCCCGACCAATCCGGCGAAAGAATGCAGGGCCGCGGATCGATATGGGCTTCGCGCGCCGGGTTTCCTCTGACGATTTCGCCGGCATGAGGACTTGGAATGGGATTAGGCGTGTAGGTAAACGCATCAGCAGACGAGTAGACGTTGAGAAGTAAAGGCCGACCTTCGTCGGAGAGGTTGGGCCTGGAGCCGTGCACGGCTCGGCAGTTGTGCACGGTGACGGAACCGGCGGGTCCCATCAAATATTCGGCCCGGTCCAGGGCTACGGATTTAAGGTCGCTGTCCTCGATCGCGCCGGTCCATTGATCCTTGTCGTTATATTGGCTGAACAGTTCGCCTTCGTGACTGCCGGGAATGACGCCAAGCGGCCCCTGCTCGGGACCGACATCGTGAAGATAAGTGCCAATGGTCAACGGGCTATAGTTGGTATGCGCCCAGGATTGAATATCCTGATGCCACTTTACTTCCTCGCCGCCCTCGGCCCATTTGAAGTTCAGTTTTGCGTGGTGATATTTAACGTCCGGCCCAACCAAATCCGCTGCAATATCCGCAATGATTGATTTAGACGCGAACTCCCAATAAAGCGGATGATGATCGACCGGCGAGGATAACCGCCGCAATCGTGGCGAGTCCGGGCCATGTCCCGGTTCGAGATCGAATTTAGCGTCGGACTGAGTGACCGACCGGCTGCGCTCGATCATTTCCGCGGTCACGGCCTGCAACCGCTCTATCCATGTTTTGGAAATAACCGACTCAAGCAGTACATAGCCGTTTTCGAAATAAGAATCGCGTTGCGCCGAGGTCAATACTTTCAGCGTACGTCCGCGTGTTTTTTCTGGATACATGGGACAGCCTTTTCACGAGAGAGCTTTCTGTACTATATTACTGATATATCAGGGCGGCAAGGAAGCATCAGGGAATCGATGGCGATCGTAACGGAAGCGGTTAATGATGAAGCGGGCTATGTAAGTCTGACGGATTTGGCCTATCAGCGAATCGAAGAAGATATCGTGACGATGACCCTTGCGCCGGGACGAATTGTGTCGGAAGCGCAATTGAGCAAACGGACTGGTATCGGCCGAACGCCGATCCGCGAAGCGTTGCAACGCTTGGCGCACGCCGGTTTGGTGGTGATCCTACCGCGCCGTGGCATCCTGATTTCCGAAATCGATATTCGCTCGCAGCTTCAACTGTTGGAAGTTCGCCGCGAGGTCGAGCGTTTGGTGGCGGGTAATGCGGCGGACCGCGCGACGGATTCCGAGCAGGAACGCTTTCAAAAAATCGCCGCTGAAATGCTGCAGGCGGCGGAAACTGGCGATGACCGGGCATTTCTGCGTCTGGACCGGGAGCTCAACGACCGCTCGGTTGAGGCGTCGCGAAACGATTTCGCCGCCAAATCCATGCAGTTGATGCAGCCGCTCTCGCGGCGTTTCTGGTTCATCCACTATCAAGAAGTCGCGGATTTGCCGCTCTGCGCCCGCCTACATGCGGAAGTTGCCAGGTCAATTGCGGAGGGCAACCGTAAAAAAGCCTGCGCGGCGTCCGATCGGCTTTTGGACTACATTGAAACCTTCACGCGCGCGACATTAGACGCAACACGGCGTATATCGTGACGTATCAAGAGGACTTGCCATGACACCTGAGAAAATTCTTTCCTACGAACCGAAAATTCTGACGCAAGAGCAACGTCAATCCTATTTCGATACGGGCTACCTCATGGTCGAGAATTTTATCTCCCAGGAATGGCTCGACAGATTATGGGGTGTCACCAATCAATTCATCGATGAAAGCCGGGATTGGAAAGTTTCGGATGGCAAGTTTGATCTCGAACCGAACCACACGAAGGAAACCCCGCGCCTTCGCCGCCTGACCCAACCGGTACAACATCATGACGTTTACTGGGAATTCGCGAGTGAAGGACCGATTGTCGATTTATGCGAGGATTTGCTGGGTCCGGACGTTAAATTCCATCACTCGAAGTTGAACTTCAAATACGGCGATGGCGGTGAAGAGGTTCAGTGGCACCAGGATATCCAATTCTACCCGCACACCAACTACAACGTGCTGGCGATTGGTTTGTTCCTATCGGATATCGACGATGAAATGGGACCGCTCGGGATGATCCCCGGCAGTCATAATGGCGAATTGTTCAATCAGTATAATGACAAGGATCAGTGGGTCGGTGCAATCGATGATCGCGATATCGGCCGCGTGGCGATGGACAAGGTTGAGTATCTAAAAGGCGCGGCGGGAACGGTCACGGTCCATAACGCCCGGACCGTGCATGGCTCTCTACCCAACAATTCCAACCGGATGCGGCCTTTACTGCTGAATGCCTATTCCTCGGCCGACGCATTGACGGTAACGCCAAATCCAAGCCCGAGCCGTTACAATGGGACGGTGGTGCGCGGTAAGCCGGCGCGATGGGTGGAATTCGATCCGCGCCCCTGCCAGATACCCCCCGACTGGTCGGGAGGCTACACGTCTATCTTCGCGCTGCAACAAGAAGAGGACGCGGCGGACTAAACCCGAGTTGCTTTAGGAGTCTCGCACGATTGGGTTGCGTAGTGTGCCGATGCCGCTAATGTCGATCTCGCAGACATCGCCATGTTTCATTTGCGGCGACTTACCTTCTGTGCCCATCCAGATCACGTCGCCGGGATAAAGCGTCAAGTATTTCGACATGGCGCTAATATAGCGTTCGACGCCGAACAGCATTTTGTTGGTCTCGAAGCTGATCGTCGTTTCGCCATTCAGGCGGACGGTTGTTTGCAGGCTGTCGAGGTCGACATCGGTCTCGATCCACGGACCCATTGGTTTGAAGGTATCGGCGTTTTTGCCACGCCAAAAAGTGCGGTCGCCGCGTTGCCAGGTCCGTTCGCTGACATCGTTGCCAATCGTATAACCGAAGACGCAGGATAGCGCGTCGGCTTCGGTTAGATGTTTCGCCTGTTTGCCGATCACGACAACGAGCTCGGCTTCGTATTCCACCAGTTCGGTCGCATCTTTGGGTATAACAATGGTTTCGTCGTGACCGATCAGTGCATTGTTGGCGCGGTACCCGATATCGGGCTTTTCCGGAATGTTGGGTTTAACGCCGCGTTCTTCGGCCATCTCCAAAACATGCGCCAGATAGTTTAGCCCGGCCGCATAAAACGTCTTAGGTATAACCGGTGGGAGCAGCGTCACACTGTCGAGGGCCAGCGACTCGCCTGTGCGGCCGCCGCCGTCGAGGATCTCGCCGGCGATAACCGCCACCTGATCGCCCTCGACGATGCCGCAGGCAATGACGCCGTCTTTTTCAAACCGTGCATAGCGCATGATGCCGCCTCCCCGTTATCCGATGTCACATATTGATGCCGCCAAGCGTCGGCATGCCTTTCTGAACCGCCGGGCGGGCGCCGATGGCGTCGTACCAGCGCTTCACCTTGTTAAACTCGGCGAGATCGACCTTATGCCGCGGATGCCGGTGCGCCCAGGGATAGCATGCGATATCGGCGATCGAGTATTCATCGCCCGCGAGATACTCGTTGTCTTCGAGGCGCCGGTCCATCACGCCGTACAGGCGGTGCGATTCCTTGACATAGCGCTCGCTGCCATAGGGAACTTCCGTGTCGAGACCCAGGAAATGATGCGCTTGCCCGAGCATTGGGCCGAATCCGCCCATCTGCCACATCAGCCATTCCATCATGGCAATCCGCTTGCGGGCGTCGGTCGGTATGAATTTGCCGGTCTTCTCGCCTAAATAAATCAGGATTGCGCCGGTTTCGAAAACGGAAACCGGCTTGCCGTCCGGGCCATCCGGGTCGACGATGGCGGGAATTCTGTTATTCGGCGAAATCTTAAGAAACGCCGGCGCGAATTGTTCACCCTTGCTAATATTGATCGCGTGCTCTTCGTACGGCAGCCCGACTTCCTCGAGCATCACGGAAGCCTTGCGGCCATTCGGGGTCGCCCAGGTGTACAAGTCGATCGTCATGATGATTCCTCCCTGAATTATTCACTGTGCGTACAATCCGCACCATTTTCTTTCGTGAACTGGATTGGCGGTATCTGATCGATGCCGCCTGTGATTGCTAAATATCGTGCTTGCCGCCGCCCAGGCATTCCGGTGACGCCATGACCTCACCGCCTCTAGCGGTCCATTCATCGGGTGTCATGGTTTGCATGGAAAGTGCGTGGATATCTTCCTTGAGTTCCTTCTGAAGAATTCCATGAACTTGTTGATGCCGCCGAACCCGCGAGATGCCGTCAAATGCGTCCGTGACGATGACCAATTTGAAATGTGATTCGGACCCCGGTGGAACGCTATGCATATGGCTTTCGTTAATAACTTCCAAATGCGCGGGTGTCAGAGATTCGGCAATCTTGCGCTCGATTGTTTCCTGAATTCTCATTGGGTCAGTCTCCTGCGGGCTGCGTCGCTATTTGATGAATTTCGTAAGACCTTTGCGTATTTGCGCTTCAAAGGCCTGGTTAAAATTTCGCATCAGTTTTTCCGTTAACGCGAACCATACATCTTCACGCTCCAAGAGGCTCGCATCCTCGGCAACGGTACTGCTGTGTTTCGCTGAAGTGCTGGCTACCGATTTGAGCTTCCGGTTCGGGTCGACAGCTTTAATGGTGATTTCGACGCGCGCTTCGTAGCGCCATGCCTGATCCGTTGTAAAAGCGCCGGAAATACCTTTCTTAATCTTCAGTTTGTTTTCCGTCGCGGTTGCTTGGCGGATTACTACCTTGGCCTGACCTGATTTTCCGACCGCGACTAATCGGTCCGCGATCCATCGTTCCGCCGCCGCCACCGGCGGTGTCGGAAATTCGTGACCGACATTCGGCGCCTTTACCGGGGGGTGATAGCGCGGTGAATAAATGATTTCCGCGACATCCAACTTAATGGGCGACAGGTGTGTGAATGTAATTTCCGGATAGCGTGTCGGCGTAACGCTGGTTGCGCACGCGGTGAGGAATAGAATTGAAAAAATAACAATGTGTCGCAAGCCCATGCGCCGCATCCTCTATAGCTCCGGAACAAAATTCGCCAACTCCAATATGCGCGTACCGTATCGTGCCTTCAAGGTGTCTGCATCGATGCGAGCACATCCGGATCGAAGGATTGCTCCGCATTGCAAAACTGGCAGGTAACGACAATCCGACCGTCAATCGTCATTTCTTCTCGTTCGGCTTCGCTCAGCATTGTCACTGCTGCACGCATACGTTCGGGCGAACATTTGCAAGAAAATTTTAGCGGCCGTGCGGGAAACACGCGGACTCCATCCTCGTGAAATAGACGGAAAAGCAATTCGTCCGGCCCTAATCCGTGATCGCAAAGCTCATCAGGGGTACAGCTTCCCATAAGGGCGAGCGCACTCCGCCACCCTTCTTCGAGCCGGTCGCGCTCGAACGGTTTTTCGTCTTCGGGAAGACGTTGCAGCACGATCGCACCGCCACGCCAGCCCTTTATCGGATCATGTCGACAGGCCAGTTTGACGGCGGCGCTGTATTGGCTGGATTGCTGAAAATAATGATGTACGCAATCCGCCAGGGTCGCGCCTTGTAAATCGACGATGCCTTGGTGTTGCTCCGTGTCCGGTCCTTGGTCGACGGTGAAGGCGAGCCGCCCACCGCCAAGCAGGCGCGGTATTGGTGCATCGGATGCGTCTTCCGGGATCGCATCGTGGACGTCGGCGTAACCGCGGATGGCACCGTCCGTGGTAACATCGGCGACCAGTATTTTTATCGGTCCGTCGCCGCGCGCTTGCAGGCTAAAGACTCCATCAAATTTGAGTCCCGCCGACAAACCGGATACGAGTGTCATTGCCTCGCCCAGCAATTTCGCGGCAGGTTCTGGATAATCATGCGCGGTCAGCGGCGTGTTGAGCGCTGCGCCAAGCCGAACGATCCGACCGTGCAAGCCGTTCGCATCGATCATGAAGGGCCGGATTAAATCGTCCGCATTGCCTGGGAGGGCAGTGTCGCTCACGAAAGACACCAGGCAAGGATACCTTTTTGAGCGTGCAACCGATTTTCAGCTTCGTCCCAAACGACCGATTGCGGCCCATCGATGACGCTTGCCGTAACTTCCTCGCCACGATGCGCGGGAAGACAGTGCATGAAGATTGCGTCCTTGTCCGCAACGGACATCAACGCATCATCAACCTGATAGGCCCGCAGCAAATTGTGCCGTGACTCCGACGCGGCGTCATTCATGGACACCCAAGTATCGGTGACAACGCAGTCGGCGCCTGCCACTGCTTCACGAGGATCCGTCGTCAGACTGATCCGCCCTTTTTCCTTCTCGGCCCAGGCCAAAACTTCCGCCGACGGTTCCAGTTCCGGTGGACAGGCGAGGCGGAGTTCGAAATCGAACCGGACGGCGGCTTGGATCCAGCTCAATGCCATATTGTTGCCATCACCGCTCCATGCCACGACACGATCGCGGATCGGCCCGCGATGTTCCTCGAAAGTCATGATGTCGGCCATGAGCTGGCAGGGGTGCGTGTCATCGGTCAAGCCATTGATAACTGGCACCGTCGCATATTCCGCCATCTCGGTAAGCTTTTCCGGGGACGTCGTTCGCATCATGATGATATCGACGAAACGTGAAAGAACACGCGCGGTATCGGCAACGGTTTCGCCCTGCCCCAACTGTGCATCTTGATGCGTTAAGTGAACCGTTTCCCCGCCGAGTTGGCGCATACCGACATCAAAGCTGATACGGGTGCGGGTCGATGGCTTCTCGAACACAAGCGCGAGGTACTTGCCCTCTAGCGGGCGCATATTGTCGGCGGTGCCATCCTTGAACGCCTTGCCAAGGTTCGACATTTTCCGCAGCGTCGCCTCGTCGAACGGCGCGATGTCGAGAAAATGTTTCAGTTCAGCCATCGCCCGAACCCCAGTTCTTTCCAACCTGGTCAATAATGTCGATCGCTTCCGAAATATGACTTTCATCGATGTTTAGTGGCGGCAGCAGACGTGCGACATTGTCGCCTGCGGGCACTGTCAACATACCCGCCTTTTGGAAAGCGACGACGACGTCGCCCGCGGGCACCACGCATTTGATACCAATCATCATGCCAGCACCGCGTATGGATTCGTAAACGTCGGGATATCGCGCGACTGTTTCGCTCACCCGATCCCACAGAATGCGGGCGGTTCGATCGACGCCGTCGAGGAATCCGTCTTCCAGAAGAACGTCGAGCACGGCATTGCCAACGGCGGCCGCCAATGGATTGCCGCCGAAGGTGCTGCCATGGGTGCCGGGAACCATGCCTTTCGCGGCCTCTTCCGTTGCCAGGAATGCGCCCATCGGAAAGCCACCGCCGATGCCCTTGGCGATCGCCATGATGTCGGGTGTAATCCCGGACCATTCGTGCGCGAACAGTTTCCCCGTCCTGCCATTGCCGCACTGTACTTCGTCAAAGAGGAGCAGGACGCCGAATTCATCCGCGACTTCGCGCAAGCTGCACAAATATTCGAGGTCGGCCGGGCGAACGCCGCCCTCACCTTGGACCGGTTCGAAGACGATCGCGGCCGTCTCCGGCGTGATCGCGGCTCTGAGCTCGTTTAGATTTCCAAAGGAAACTTGATCGAAACCCTCCGCGGCAGGACCGAATCCCTCAAGGTGTTTTTCATTCTTTGCGGCGGCAATCGTTGCGAATGATCGGCCATGGAACGAGCCCTCGACGGTAACGAAGCGGGTTCGTTCCGGTGATCCGTTCGCGAAATGATAGCGGCGACAGGCCTTTAAGGCCCCTTCCATCGCTTCGAGGCCGGAATTGCAGAAGAAAACCTTATCCGCGAAGGTGGCATCGGCAAGCCGGTCGGCCAAACGGGTCTGGTCGGGAATGTTATACAGGTTGGAGACGTGCCAGAGTTTTGCCGCCTGATCCTGAAGAGCCTTGACCAGATGCGGGTGCGAATGCCCCACGGAATTTACCGCGATCCCGGCGGCGAAATCGAGAAATCGTCGCCCGTCGGTCGTATACAGATATGCGCCTTCGCCTCTTTCGAACTCTAAGTCGTAACGACCATATGTCGACATTACCGCGGACATCGCAGAGCCTCCTAATTAGCCTGTAACAGGCGGTTCCCTTGAGAAAGGCGCGGAGTATCGTCGCTCGCAAGGAGTGTGTCAACTTCCGCTTGGCGATGCCAAGAGCCCGCGACTAGAGCAAGTGATATGCGGACAGGTCTTGGGATAACGCTTTGGCGTTGGAGAAATGGACGCCATGAAATCCAAGCTGTTTTGCTACGGTGACGTTCTCCAGTCGGTCGTCGATAAACAAGGTCTCGGACGGAGAAAGTGCATACCGATCGATCAGGATTTCGAAAATTT